>NZ_JAHABE010000013.1:0-52308 GCF_018376515.1 Veillonella sp. oral taxon 158
CAAAGGAAATCATCAACGATAACACTTTGAATGTACTCATATTGATCACCGCCAATCTCTAGAAGATTAGCAAAGGCTGGACCCATTTAGAGGCCTCAATTTCAATATAGTGCCGTTAATTATAAAAGTAAATAGATTAGAGGTTCCTAATAGTCACCTAGGTGACTAATAGGAACCTTTTTTGTTATTATTTTATTACTATATGAGTATGTTACAATATACAAAATATAGTTAGTGCTTATTGAGGAGAAATTATGTTTAGGAAATCTTTGTTATTGGGCATTTTAATTACTGTCCTGTGTTTGAGTGGGTGTGGTAATTCCCAAGAGTTACCAGGCTATAATCCGAAAGTTGTGGGCAATGAAATGTATAAGAATGATTTAATGGATAAGATTCTTAACGAAAGAATCTATAAGGCTATAAGTGCTGGTGGTGATCGTGAAGAAGCGGAGATACTCTTTCGTCTTAATGAAATGACTGCTGACCAACGTAGAAATCTAAATTATTCTATATCGAGGGCTCAATATAATGCTGTAACAGAGGTACATATGCATACTGCAGAAGGGGGGCTGTCTTATACGTTGCCATTTACAGCTTTTAGAGGTGGCACGCAAATGGTTCCACTTCCTGGTATAGCTGGGACTGATGGCTCTCTCTATAGATTTAACCATCCTTTTATTTATACAAGTTTATCTATGGAATCTCGTCCCTATGAAGAAAGTGCACAGTATTTGGGCAAGCCTTATAATACATTGACGCAAAATGATGTACGCTCTGAGTTGAAAGAAAAATGGACAAATATACAGCAAGATCAATATGATGTATCCAGTATTGATGGTAGTACTTTCAAAAGAGACAATATTATAAATGGACGTTGGAGTACTATGAAAACAAAGGAGACACCTAGTTTTGTGGCCAATGACATTTCTTTTGCTTTGCCGAACGAACCTAATACACAATATGTTATTACTTTATTGGTTAGAGAAGATGGTGAACGGGGAATTGGTAAGCGAGGCATTGAGGATATTATAGCCAATTATCTTGTGCCAACCATTTCTCCATTAGCTCGTTTAAATGAGTCTAGTCATTTTGAAAGTTATAATGACTATTCGTATAGGGTTTTGAATAATGCGGTAGAGGAGAGCACTGGTTCGGATAATATAAAGGTGTATAAAACATCAGGTGGTATTACACAGACTATTAGCGTGCACCCATACGAACATAAAGGTCCGGTTTGGGCTAATATGGCAGATATTCTAAGGATTACACAAGCACAGTTAAGACTGAAGCCCAATATGCGTCATGGCAGCCATAAGTATATATGGAATGATGGCGCTCCTGGTGTGCTCACAGTGTTTGAGTATGAAGATGGTACTGGTGAATTATATTTTAGTACTCAAGATGCTCATAATCTGTATATTCATACAATTGATTATAACCGTGCTACAAGTGATTATAATATTGGTTTACTTCATACCATTATTTCCGATGCTAAAATTACAAATTTAGGAAATACTTATAAGGGTGAAGTGGATTATTTATAATAAAATAGAAGAGTCTAATGAGAATATATATGCCTAATCGGCGTAGAATGATAACAGGGAAAGGAATCCTTGGATTCCTTTCCCTGTTTAGATATGATATAATTTATATCAAAGTGAGGCATAAATGGTTTGGTCGCCAGACTTCGCTTCTAAAGTTTTAAAATTGAAGAAACGGTCTGACTTCTATGTCGGGCCTTTTTTCATGCCCCAATTAGAAAGCTAGCTTTCAGCTAGAGGTCAATCACTTTGCTGCCATGATAATGGTCGCCACAAGTATGCCAAAGGAAATCATCAACGATAACACTTTGAATGTACTCATATTGATCACCGCCAATCCTCGAGTTGATTAGCAAAGGCTGGACCCATTTAGAGGCCTCAAGTTCAATATAGTGCTGTCCATAATAAAAGTAAATAGATTAGAGGTTCCTAATAGTCACCTGGGTGACCAATAGGAACCTCTTTCATTTGGTAATTATTTTCATAAAAATATATTAACTATGTTACAATACAGTTAATATCATTATTTTGTGGAGAGAAGTATATGTTAAAACGATTATTATTAAGTGCAATTGTAGTAGGCGTTGTTTCTGGTTCTAGTTTCGCTATTGATGTGAATATATCAGGGGCAGATCCAAGTATTCCACATGATGCGTATCAAAGTTATGTATATACCGATAAGTATATACAAATGGATAAGCATAAAATGGTAAGTGAATCTTATCGGACTATTAAAGATGACCCACGAATGGTAGATTTTAGAAAAGAACATTCTATATCTGACCAACAATTACAAAAGGTAATAGAAGATCATGCTCTAAGGTTACAAGGTGTAGTTGAAGGAAAAACTGATGTAATTTTACATTCTAAGGATGGTGGGATACGATTTACAGTGCCATTGGTATTAGATTATAAAGCTAAAATTAATAATCCATATGATTCTATTATATATTCTTGGGATACTAGATATATACCATTAGTTGTAGAAATTGAAGATTATCCATATGAAAAAAGTCGAGATTATATGGGAAAACCAGCTGAGTTTATAACTGTCTCTGACATTAGAAAAGCCATTAAACGTGCAATTCAACAAGCTAATAAATCTGATGTACGCTTAGTTGAAGATTCTTTAAAAGGTGGCCCTTTCACATATTCAGGTTTGAGAGACTCCTACTGGGAAATATCTGAATTTAATGATATAAAAGAAAAAGATGTGTTCTGGGGAAATTCAGTTAATTTTTCTCTTGAAAACGAGCCAAATGTTCAATACCATATTGGCTTTATTATAGAACCAAAAGCAGATAATAACCCTTCTATTGATAAAGCTAATAGTTTATTGGTTAATTATATGTTACCATCTATCAAACCATTAGCTAATATGAATGGATATTCTAAACAGATAGGATCAAAAGATAATAGTATATTTACTTATAGGGTGTTAAATAATAGTTCAGTTGGATATAGAGAATTTAATGGTCGTCATATTAAATCTTATAATTATAACGATGTGATTTTTCAATATGTAGATTATGTTAGAAAATTAGAAAGTAACAATGAAGACCCATATGGCTATGTTCATGATATACTTTCTTTGGGGCGAGAGAGTGCAGTAAAATCGAATCTTATTAAAAAATATGATTATAATTTAGTTTGGAATGATGATACTCCAGGTATTTTTCTAGAACAGGAGAATTTTGATGGTAGTGGTGTAATGCAATTTATAACACAAAATGGAAAGGATAGGTTTGTTAATACTATTCACTATAAAAAACTAGATGGAAATCTCACAAAGCAACAGCTACGTGAAATGTTAATTGATGTAACTATATCTAAACAATATAATAAAAACTCTGATTCTATTGATATATTTAATATTGTAGAAAATGGGTAATATATGAAGAGGAGCCTAAGAGAAATGAGCTTTTAGGTTCCTTTTTTATAATGATTAGATTCATTAAAATAAATAAATCATGTTACAATACAGTTAATATTAGAGTTCAATGAGGGATATTTGTATGAAGCGTTATATTACACTACTTAGTCTGGGCTTGTGTTTAGCTTTACCGATGCTTTCACAAGCTAGCGATATAAAACCTGTTATGCATGTTACGAATGTACATAATGGTCAATATGATGCGGCATTAGATGCTATTACAGATATAAAGTTTTATGGACCGTATCAATTCCGAGTATTAAAGAATGCTATCGAAACGCAGGGTGAAACAAAGGACATCGATGGTAGGGTGTTTAGAACCTCTGATGGGGTATTTATGCATGTAAAGGCTAGATCTATTGATAATGGTAGCGCATCCTTAGATAAAGAGGTTAAGCAGATAATTAAAGATAGAACGGTTCCTGAACCTACCGTAAAGATGGTATTGCCTATTAAGCATGATGTAATAGAGGTCAATAATGATGGTGTGCGTAGTTTGCTAGCCGAATTTATGTATGGCTGGCCATTACATAATAGGACGGATATGGTATTAGTTACAGATTATGAAGATACTCGTTACTATTATAATTTGCAGTTTTATAGAGACAAGCTACCTGAAGGTATTCGCATTGAGCAGTTGCGTCAAATAATTATGGATGCGCAGTTCAGTTATAAATAAGTGATATCTAATTAGCACAATATAGTTATAAATAAAAGAGGTTCCTAATGGTCACAGTAGTGACTTATAGGAACCTCTTTTGTTGTGCAAGTAATTTATATGAATTTGTTATAAGGTTATATTATTTATAAGTGTTTTTTGGGAATTCGTAGTGGTTTTATATGTTTTACAATTGCGATAGATATAGCAATTGTAAAAGCTATCAAAAAGGATTCTTTTGCAAAGCTAATGGCAATAGTTTCTTGTCCCATTAGCATATAATAAATGGATCGATAAAAGCTGAGCCCTGGTAGTAAAGGGAATAAGCTAGTCATTAGGAAGACTATAGCAGGGCATTTTCGTTTAACTGCCAGTACTCTTGAAGAAATGGCAATGATAAAACCACTGATGAATATGGAGAGCATAACATTAGACTGTAGTGAAGATAATGTTAAGAACAAGAACCATGAGATGAATCCTAATATTGTACAATCGATAAAATGTTGTTTAGCTACACGGAATAAGATTGCAAATGCTGTAGTACCAATACCCGCCATTATACTACGCATAAACATAGAGGTTAAGGAATTAGTATCTAAATTAGAGGTATAAAGAGGAATCATTTGTATGTTGAAGAGTAGTGATTGTACTACTGCGACCCCTACAGCCATGGAAATACAGGTAAGTAACGCACCCATCATAAGGGTTATTCCTGTATTATAGTTATTCTGGCTATACTCTCTAATCGCATTGACGAAAGGAACTCCGGGAACAATGTCAATCATGGCTCCTAGTAATATAACTGATAGGTTGGAGCCTAATTCAAAGTGGATAAAGAGATTACCCAATAAGGCTATTAGAATACTACCTAAAATGGTGATTAATACATCTGAGTTAAGTATTCTTTTAATCGTGCACATATAGATGCCTAATATTAAGCCTATAATACCGGCAATTATAGAGTCTGTTATAGAACTACCAATTGCATAGCTAAAGCCCGAAGCTCCTAACGTATAAGCTACTAATCTCCAAAAAAAAGAATAGTCTGACATGGTATCAATTTGATTAAGTTCACTTTCAATCTCCTCAATAGTAATATTTTTTTGTGTGACACGTCGGGAGAGAGCATTAACAGATTCAATTTTACTGAGGTTAATATCGACTTCAGGAACGTTACAAATACGAGTAATTTCAGTTCCATCAGCTTTCTTAGCAGTTGCAAAAATACCTCTATTGGATACGTAGGCTTCTAAATCTTTAAAATTCATAGCTCGTGCTATGTAGTTCATAGTATCCTCTGTACGACTGATTTCAGCACCACTACTAAGAAGTATTTTCCCAGCTTTTAATATAATTTCTAATTCTACACTGGTCATTATTTCCTCGTTATTCATTTTACTTCATTGTTATTTATATTAGACTTTTTGATAGGTCTACCTTTAGAAGATTCAGTTGATTTTGATTCTTCCTGTTGTTCTTGTAGAATATTGATATTTTGATGTATAACTTCTTCGTCTACTAAGAGATGCTCTTCCACATAGTCTTTTAACTCTTGAACCGTTTCTGTATTTGAAAGTATTTCTTTTGCTTCATTATGAATATCTTCTTTAAGAGCTTTTGTATCTGCTTGACTAATATCACCTAATGTATGGAATAGTTCACGTTCTTTTTCTGAAAGATTTTTGTGAGGGCTATGTTTTTTTAGTGATAAATGGAGCATCTTTCTTCGGAAGAGTTTTTCCATAATGATATCTTTACGATCACGGAGCCAGCCATAAATAAGAATAATTAGGAGTAATAGTCCCATATAACCGAGAATTGGGTAGAGGATACTAATCAAATCTTTAAAACCAAAGAAACTACATATATATCCTATGATTACTACAGAAATAATAACAATTCTCATTCTTTTTGTACTGCCGTTGGCAAAACGTCTAGCAATAGAATAAAAAAGAGAGAATGCTGTATTAAAAATAAGTGAAAAGACTGTGATTGCATATATATATGCTAGCCAAGGATGAATTTGATTGGCAATAGCAAGAATCGGCAAATCTGCATCTTTTACTGTATCTAGATTTGCATAAATAGAGATAGCTGCTATAAAAACAACTAATCCGACTAATAGGCCGCCACGAGTGCCACCTTTTTCAGCAATACCAATACGAACAACAGAACCACCTAAAATAAAGGCCATAGAAACAGCTGTCATAGCACATAGAGAATAATAATTAATGACAGAAAACCATACATTGCTTGTGGCTGGTTTGATTGTGTGGGCTATAGTATCTAACGCAGCCCAATCATGACTTTTACCAATAAAAGAGTAACCTGTAATGATGAATATCATTACAATCATAATAGGTGTAAAAACACCTAGAACACTGGTAATTTTATCAAAGTCCATAAATGATACGGTTATGATTAAAAGTGAGCAAATTAATCCGCCAACCCAAAAAGGAAGTCCAAATTGTTGTTCTAAGTTTGATCCTGCACCGGCTATCATAACGAAGCCCATAATAAAACTACCAGCGATTAGTACAAAATCAAGTATTTTTGTAATAATAGGATGGGAAATCTGTGTAAAAACTTCTTCATGATTGTCTGCACGATAGTAGCTCCCCAAAGAAAGCATGATTTTACCAAATGCGGCATTTAATAGACCTAGTAATAGAACACCAATAAGACCTATTTGGCCAAAACTTATAAAATATTGTAGAAGATCTTGTCCACTCGAGAGTCCTGCACCTACAATAACACCTATGTAGGCAAATGCAATTTTCCATGATTGTTGCATTATATTTTCCGCCTTTCAAATATATAACTTAATAATCTAATATTATATCATACTAATGATTCAATTGATGAAAATCTTACTGCCAATTTCTATAAAGTTAGCTAAGAATGGAGCTATTTATAGGCTTCAATTTCAATATAGCTATGTGGAACGTAAAAGTAAATAAATTAGAGGTCCCTAATAGTCACCTAGGTGATCAATTGGAACCTCTTTTATCGTGCAAGTAATTTGTATAGTTGTTAAACTATTACAGAATGCTTTTACCCATAGGGAATACAGTTTTGCCGAATACTTTGTTTACAAGTACAGCACCAGAACCGTAGAAGCCCAATAGGGAAATAAATAATTCAGACCATGCTGCAAGAGCGAAGAAGCCTGTTTTGCCGCCTAAGAATAGGTCTGTTGCAAGACCAAAGAATAGGAAGCAGATTAAGAACATGATAGCGAATACAACTTTGTTTGTTTTCAAAGATGCAATTGTACCAAAGATAGAGAAGATTAAGAAGCCTACAAAAGCGAATGCCAATTGTGTTACATCAAAACCTTTTTGAATTTCAGGACCGAAGGAGCCCATTTGGATCAACCAAACGCCAGCCATAGCGGACCAGAACAAACCGTAAGCACCGAATACAACAGAGCCGAATGGATTGTTTTTCTTGAAATCAAAATAACTTGCCATTAATTGGGCAATAGAACCTAATAAAACTGCCCAAGGGATAATAACAGATGTTGTTGGACCAGACCAGCCTACGCGGGACGTAGATACTACAAAACATACTACAGCGAGACCAAGTAGACCAAGACCGGTAGGATCAGCTACATTTTCGCTCATTTCAACTTTTCTTACTTCGTTTTCCATTTGTTTCACATTTCTCCATTAACTAACTACAACTATACAGCCAAATCTTCACGGGTATATGTACTGCCATCTCCGATCAATACTATGTGTACTGAATTGACAGATAACCTATGTGAAAGTACTGCCTCATAAATGTAACATATATCACATTTTTAAGGCAATAGATTAGAAATGGTATCTATGCGTAAAAAGTATAATATGAAAGTTGAAATAAATTAGAGAAAATAAAAGAAAAATCCCGATAAATAGGGAATGACATAAATTAATTCCCATATTATTACGGTTTTACGTTATAAATGCTTTAATTTATATGAATTTGTTATAGTGCTGAGTACAAAATAAAGTGATAACTATATTTTGATTTATTAATATATCGATATATTGGTACAGTGATAAGGAGCGATAGTAATTATTTCACAAGAATTAGTTAAAATTATTATTTATTTAGTTCTTCAATGATGGTAATGATATCTTCTGCTTTACGGGCGATGTATTTAACACCGAGCTCATGAAGTAAGGCTTCCTCTCTAAAGCCCCATGTAACACCGATGCAAAGCAAGCCAGAGTTTTCTGCCGTAGCTACATCTACTTCAGAATCGCCAACATAGATAGATTCTTCTGGCGTAGAGTTTAACTCTTTTAATGCTTGGAGTACCATATCGGGTGCTGGTTTACGTTGTAAGCCCGGTCTTTCACCTATAGCAACGGGCAATCGATTGCCAAAGTATTCTTTATTTAGGGGCGTAACACCTTCTTGTATTTTATTGGACACAATAGCTATTTTATATCCTTTTTTACGTAATAGGTCTAGCATGTCTAGAATACCATCATAGGGTGCAGTGGTATCTTTTAAATGCTCTCCGTAGTAAGCTTTGAATTCTTCAATATATGGTTCTAATTCATGATCTGCTACTGTGCTAGGTAAGCATTGACGCATTAAGTACGTTACTGCGTTGCCTAGCGCCGCTTTCACCTCAGATAAAGATTTTTCAGGAAAATTATGTTTACGCAGTACATAGTTCACGGAATTAAATAAATCTGTAGATGTATCGAGCAATGTGCCGTCGCAATCGAAAACGATAGTTGTATATTTCATAAAGGCCTCCAAATGTATATATTAACGACTCTATTATAAGACAGAAGGAGAAAAATTTCATAAAAAATTAGACTATGTTACAATTAATATACTATAGTTGAGAGTTTTAAAATTGGAGAGATACATGATTCGTAAAACAATAGCACTTTCAGTATATATCAGTTTGGTTACTGCTTTGGTAGGAGCTGTTGACGTTAATATTCCTGGTGCTGATAATAGAATTTCTGCAAATGCTTATGAAAGTTATGTACATCGCGATTCCTCAATTAAAAACATACAAGAGGGCGCATTGAAAGACTTTCAAAAGAGCAAACAGTATGCTAAAACTAAGCAATTGTACATAGAAAATGGATTGTCTGAGAAGGAAGCTGAACTAGCAATTCGAGAAAGCTATGTGGGACCCCTTAATATATATGAGGGACAAACAGAGATTATTGACCATAGTGGAAAAGGGATTCGTTTTCTTGTACCGTATATGAGTTATTATAAAGTGCAGGAAAATAATATAACTGATAAATTTACAGCCTATGATATTTTCTCTAATGATATAACAATAGGTTTAATTGTTGAGAATAAACAAAATTGGCAAAGTTCTGATTATATGGGTAAGTCCTTTGATTCGATTACGGAAGATGATTTACGTAAAGATTATGAGCGACCTATAAATATAAAAGAGTTTAAATCACTATTTTATAAGCCAGAAGATATTCACGGAGCGAGTTTTTCATATGCTGGTTTAATAGATAGCTATTGGGATTCTTTGTATGGCAAAATTAAGAAAAATAATAAAGCTCAATTTTACTCTAATTTAAATTTTGCCTTTGCGAATGATTCGATGATTCGATATCATGTAGGTCTAACTGAAGCTAAACAGGAAACGGGACAGGTAGTTAGTCCTATTCTTGTTAATTATGTGTTACCATCTATTAAACCTTTAACAGATAGCAATGTATATTCTCATACAACAAAAATAGACGGTGAAAATTTTATTTATCGCATTCTTAATGATGCAAAAGTTAGTGCCACTTTAGCAGATTTTAAAAGTGGTTTATTTTATAAAAGCCCTTCTGGTATTACACAAACTATCTTTATAGATTTCATAGCTAAGGAGCGGGGAACTGATTCTATTGCGGTAGCTAGCTTTATGGATGAGGTGATTATGAATGTAATTCAATCGCCTGAAGGCTATGTCCATTTCTCTAAACGCATTGTATGGAATGATGGTGTACCAGGTATTTTAGTGGAACAAGAGAAAGCTAATAAAGAGGGGAGAATGATATTTTATATTCAAGACGGAACAACAGCCTTAACTAGTATATTGAGTTATAATAGAAATATGTCTTATACTAAAGAACAACTTCGTAATATGTTAACTGATGTTAAGTTAGTTACTATTCCTGAGAAATTCAAGGGCAATGTTGATCTTGCTAATATTGAAGATGTAGTTAAAAAAAATTTGGAGAAGTAGTATGACGGAAATACAAGCTCTTTTATTGATAAAATCTATTCTCGAATCCGCAGATATTCACGGCATTGAAAATATTCTAGCCGAGGATTGCGAATACATGTCCACTGGTCGGGGCATTATTGGTCGCAATCGCAATGAAACGATTGAGTTCTTGTCATCTATGGCTGAGTCCATCAAGGCAGACAATGTGCCTGTTACATGTAAGGTGATGCACATTGCCGATGTGTACGAAGAGGATGCGTTATTCCGTGAGGACCGTCATGGTTTGACTGTTTCTTATGAAAGTGGCGACAATTATGTATATATGATTTTCGTAGATGTCAACGATGAGGGCCTTGTAGACCGCATCGTTTCGAGTCAGGAAAATTATAGTATTGACTATGATGATCTTCGCTTTGGTGCTGATGAAAGTGAGTATGCTTTTATTACGCCGCCAACGACTGTGAAAGATTGGCTTACAGCCTTAAGTATGTGGCTTGAAACGGCGAATGTTGATGTCGATGATTTCTATCAATATATCGATGAAGATACTCGTGTAGTATTCCAAAAGGGCGATGCTGAATCTATAACCCTTGAAAGTGGCCTCGATGTAGAGGATTATTTTGATCAGCTTATGAACCAACACTTTGATGCGGTGCCTCATATCATCCGTGATGAAGAGGATGGACTCATTTTGACATATGGTCCAATGAGTCTCATAGCTACGCTTAATGAAGAGGGAGCGCTAGCTCTTATCAGTATCTATATTGATACACGGGATGAAGACGAAGTTTCCGATGATGTAGGCTATATTGAAGAAGACCTTTCTGAGGATTATAACGAAGAGATATAACACAACAAAAGCTCCACGCCTAAGGTGTGGAGCTTTGCTATTATTTTCTTTAGTTTTTTTGAGCCGCTGCAATGAATGCATCAAATAAACGTGTTGCACTTTGATCTTTTGGTGTCATCATTTCAGGGTGGAACTGAGTAGCTACCATCCATGGGTAGGAGGAATCTTCTAATCCCTCTACAGTGCCGTCTTTAGCGCGAGCTACAACTTGTAAGCCCTTACCAACTGTTTTTACACTTTGATGGTGGTGAGAGTTTGTAACCCAAGTAGAACGACCAATTGCGCTAGCAAGATTAGTTTCGAACTCGATATCAACTGTATGCGTACCTAATTCAGGCGTTTGATTTTGAGCATGTTTTATTGTACAGGTTTCGTCGTAGCTTAAATCTTGATACAAGGAGCCGCCACGGTATACATTTAATACTTGCATGCCGCGACAAATACCAAAGATAGGAATTTGTCTTTCTTCAGCAGCTTTCAACAAAGCAAAATCAAAATGATCACGCTCAGGCCACACTTCACCCAGTTTTTGTAATGGTTCCTCACCATAGTGGAGTGGGTACACATCATGACCACCAGATAATAGTAGGCCATCGAGATGAGCTACTGTATCTTGAATGATTTCAAGATTTGTTGTGAAAGGAATAATAATAGGGATGCCACCAGCTTCTTCAATAGAGCGAGTGTAATCAAGGTTTACATAGGAGCGTGGAAGATCTACATCAGAACCAGCGCTGCCAAGTAGGATACTACCAGAGATACCGATATATGGTTTTTTCATACTATCACCTCATGTATGGACTATATTGTATATTTGCTCTTTTAGTATAGATGATTTTTTTAATAAATCATACTACTAATTTATATAATTATAAAAGTTATGTATATATTAATACAACATAACTATAGTATCTTATTTATTTGTGTATATGTTTACTGAAAAACGTGATATGATAGACTACGAATCAACTGTTCGGGAGGTTTATTATGGTTTTTCTTACATCCTTACAGAGTATCATACCGATAGTGCTACTCATTTCGTTAGGATATTTCTTAAAAGGGCAGGGCATGTTTAACCCTACCTTTAGTGGCAATTTATCGCGATTTATCATGTCCGTCATCTTGCCGGCCGGCGTCTTTGTCTCTGTATTACATCACTTACATATGTCTGATCTATGGGACTTGCGATATGGCTTGCTCGTAGTGGGGTTGACGTATGCTATTGCGTATATCGTTGCTTTTATCATGATGAAATTGTTGAAAGTGCCTAAAGGGCGGCGCGGTATTTTTATCAATATGGTGGTGAATGATAACTGTTTATTTATAGGTTTACCTGTGCAGATTGCACTCTTTGGACCTGAAGCGTTACCATATTTCTTGCTCTATTATATTGGTAATACCATATCTGTGTGGCTCGTAGGGGTATTTTTAATCGAACTCGATCCACTTCCAACTGTGGAAAATGGTTTGGCTAATGATGAGTGTAATCGAGTTAGGGATAGCTCCTCAGTTCAGTCCACTACAGCTAAAAAGCCTAAGTTTGATTGGAGAAAGTTATTACCACCACCACTTATTGGCTTTATCGTAGCGTTGATATTCTTGTATTTCGAGATTCCATTAGCACCTATATTACATAACACACTTAATTATTTAGGTGATATGGTAACGCCATTATCTTTGATTTACATCGGTATTGTCTTACATGATGCGGGATTAAAGAGCATGAGCCTCAATAAAGATGCTATTGGTGGTATTGTAGGTCGTTTTGTGATCTCACCAATCATTATGTTTTGCGTAATTATGGGCTTACAATACGGAGCGGGCATAGTACTAGAGCCAATCGCTATTATTACATTTGTAGTACAATCGGCGGGACCAGTTATTGCAGTATTGCCAATTGTGGCAAACGAAGCAAAATCTGATTTGCCTTTTGCTACAGGTCTTGTCATGATTAGTACCATACTATTTGTGGTAGTTATACCCATAATAATGGAAATCCTTACGAAGATAGGGATAACGGCATAAAAATAGGTTCCTAATAGTCACATAGGTGACTATTAGGAACCTATTTCATTTTGTAAGTATATACAGCTTATCTAAAGAATCTACCGATAAGCGGCATGCTAGCACCGTCGTTTTTATCAAGGCCTTTTAGAAGAACCATGATAATAATGTAAAGCAATAAGCCTTCGATACCAGTGAGTATAAAGTTAGCCCACATAGGTAAGATATCTGTTAAATAGTGGTAACTCATAAAGATGAGTATACCCATAACACCGGCGCTAACCACGTTTTTCCAAAGTAGGGAAATATCGAGGAAGTAGCCTGTGTATTTTTTGATGTAAATCAAGTTGAGTAACGCTGCAAAGCCAATATCAGCAACGGTTGCCCACGCAGCACCACCGATACCAAGCCATGGGATAGCCGTTAAGTTCCAGTTAAGGATGACCTTGATAACTAAAGCAATACCCATATTAATTACAGGAATACGCGGCTTGTTGAGACCTTGTAAGATACCTGTTGTTACTTGGTGTACCCCGAGGAAGAAGATCGAGAACGCAGTGATTTGCGTAGCTAATTCCGCCTTAGGTGCATTATAAATCAAGGTAACTGTTGGAGCAGCAAGTACATATAATAGCACTGTAAATGGTACAGTTGCCATGAATGTTAGTCGCATAGATCCTGCAGTACGGTCATAAATACCATCATGATCGCGTTTTGCAAAGGCATGAGAGATAGCTGGAACAATGCTTGTTGCAAGGGCCGCAGTAATAATGGTTGCCAAGTTGATGAGCGGCACTGCCATACCTGTAAGGTAACCGAACAGTTCTGTTACTTCATTCATCGGGAAACCAGCATCTAAGAGGCGACGTGGTACGATGAGCAAATCGAGATTGGCTGTTAATGGCAACATGATACTTGCTAAGGAAATTGGAATGGACAATGTTAAGAGTCGTGACAAAATTTCTTTAGCTGATTCACGAGGACCATCGTAGCTCTCACCCGTGCTACTTGCCTTAGGCAATTTGTAGTAATAGTACAAGAGCACTAGGAAAGCACCAAAGGCACCGACACCAGCACCTAAGCTAGCACCACCAGCTGCCTCAGGTAAACCGTATGGCAACAAGATAGCTGCTGCACCGAGCATGACAATAACACGTAACAGTTGTTCTACAATTTGGCTGACCGCTGTTGGCGTCATCATTTCATAGCCTTGGATATACCCACGGAAGCAGGAAATCCATGTTACAAAGAATACTGCCGGAGAGAGCGCGATGATAGAGTAGTAGGCACGGCTTTCAGCAATGAGGCCACTAGAGATTAACCAATCTGCACCAAAGTACATGGCAAGACTGGCGATAAAGCCTGTAATGGTTAACATTGTAAAAGATATATTGAATACTCTCTTAGCACCACCAAAGTCGTGTAAGGCTAATCGTTCTGCCGTCAAAATAGAGATGGCAATTGGCACACCTGCGCTCGAAATTTGTAATAGTAACAAATAGATAGGAAAGGCCATCTGATAGATACCGATACCTTCACCACCTAAGATGCGAGATAGAAGAATCCAGTTAATACTACCGATGGCTTTCACTACGAAGCCGGCTATGGTGAGGATTAATGTTCCTTTTAAAAATCCGCTAGCCATAGATTATAGAGTGTTGGAAGAACCTAACACGTTTTTGATTTTGTGTGCTACCATGCCTTTAATAGCATCACGAGCAGGTCCTAAGTATTTACGAGGGTCAAATTCGGATGGGTTTTGAGCCAAGTATTCACGTACAGATGCAGTCATAGCAAGGCGAAGGTCTGTATCGATGTTAATTTTGCAAACTGCCATTTGAGCTGCTTGACGAAGCATTGCTTCAGGAACACCTTGTGCACCAGGAATGTTGCCACCGAATTCGTTACATTTAGCTACGAACTCAGGCAATACGGAGGAAGCACCATGTAATACGATTGGGAAGTTAGGCAACAATTCGCCAACTTTTTTCAAACGATCGAAGTCGAGGTAAGGGTCGCCTTTGAACTTGTAAGCGCCATGGCTAGTACCAATAGCGATTGCTAAGGAGTCTACGCCTGTAAGGTGAACGAATTCAGCAGCTTGTTCTGGATCAGTGAAGCGTGCATCCGCATCAGATACGTTTACATCATCTTCAACACCAGCCAAACGACCCAATTCTGCTTCTACTACTACGCCGTGAGCGTGTGCATATTCAACAACTTGTTTAGTAATGCGTACGTTTTCGTCAAAATCATGGTGAGAAGCGTCAATCATTACGGAAGTGAAACCGCCGTCTACACAGTCTTTACAAATTTCGAAGGAATCGCCGTGATCAAGGTGAAGAGCGATTGGCAAATTGCTGTCTTCAAGAGCTGCTTCCACAAGTTTAACAAGGTAAATATGTTTAGCATATTTACGAGCCCCTGCAGATACTTGCAAGATAAGAGGGGATTGTTCCTCTTTAGCAGCGTCTACGATACCTTGTACGATTTCCATGTTATTTACGTTGAAAGCGCCGATAGCGTAGCCACCTTCGTAGGCTTTTTTAAACATTTCTGTAGTAGTAACTAATGGCATGTTGTCCTCCTTGGCCCTAGGGCCTGTCATATCTGTTATGAATACTGTGACTGCAGTATTTTGAGCAACTAAAAACTAGATGAAATACTAGTGTTATTGCAATCATATATCAATCAAATTAAGTATATCAAGAAACACTATAAAGGGCCAATATTTTTTGTATAACTTATGCATAAAATTTGCCTCTATTACGTGGCCCATGTGGGTAAATTTTTAGTGATTTATTGATTGTTTTATAAATTACTGTAATAGATCTTTCATATCCTTTGGCATGGCCGCACTTAGCTCAAGCCATTCATTTGTCATTGGATGGTGAAAGCTAACGCGCGCTGCGTGTAGTGCTTGGCGCTGGATATAATCCAAATGGCCACCGTATAAGTCGTCGCCTGCAAGGGGATAACCTAGTTGAGAGAGATGAACTCGAATTTGATGGGTGCGCCCTGTATGTAATAAGCACTGCACGTGCGTGAAGTGCTGTTTAAATTTCTTATTAACCATAGTTTCACTACCAGTAATAGGGTTACTATTACTAAGGGGGTTGCTATCAATAATAGTATTCTCACCATTGATTGTAGTATGCTTAATAACTCTTATATCGGTGCGAGCTGGCTTTCCTTCATTAGTACAACAGCGTTCAATGATGCTGCCTGGCTTACGACCTATAGGCCAATTAATGGTTAAAGGCACAGAGGGGAGTTTTCCCTCAACGATGGCATCGTAACATTTATGGAAGTGTGTATGCTTTTTATTAAACGCATGTTGTACTACAGAGGTTTTAGCAATGATAACAATTCCAGAGGTGTCCTTATCCAATCGATGGACCGGATGAAAGTCATAATATTGATTTGTCTTTTCGTAGTAATGTAGAACGCCGTTTGCTAAGGTATGATCTCGCACGGTCGAGGTGGGATGCATAAGAACACCAGCCGCTTTGTTAATGACCAAGATATGCTCGTCTTCATAGACGATATCTAAATCCATAGGACTGAGGCTGAATTCCTGTTCTGGCGTTAACTTCATGACAAGATGATCGCCACCGTGAACTAGAGTGTTCCATGTGGCAGGTTCATTATTAACCGTTATAATGCCCTCGTTTCGTAGACGCCGCCTCATGCGCTGAGAAATATGTTGTTGTTTTATAATATGATTCATAGACTGTGTATGTACATCAGAATCTACAATCAAGTCGATTATCGTTGCTGTTTTCATAGCTTTTATTATATCAAATAAATGGTAAATGAAGAATTTTTCATCCTTTGTTGTTTTTTTGAAGGTCTATATAGTATAATTTGTGTTAATAAATTTTATATATTTTTAATATATGGCTTTGGTATAGTTATTATTGTTTTGTACCTGAGTTTAATTTGTAAAAGGAGAGGTTTATGAAACTTAACAAGAAATCCTTATTAGTCGCTTGTGTGTTGGCGGCTATGTCTACAAGTGCTTTTGCAGTATCTACAACAACATCTACTACTAGTACAACAGTGATGAATCAAGATACACCAACATCTACTAGTACTCGAGTTACACGTGAAGAACATAGTTCTACTGTATCTACATCTACAACAACGACTACAGAAAGATCTTCAAGTCGTTCTAGCAGTACTTCTGTAGGCGTAGGTGTTGGTATTGGCAGACTTGATGCCTTTGTTCCTATTTCTGGTGCTGTTAAAGAGCCGCCAGCTGCTGTAAAAAAAGCTATGAAGGTATTAAAAGACGATTCTTTACTACAACAAGGATATTTAGGTCTTGTAAAAGAAAAGGGTAAATGGGGTATCGTAGGTACTAATGGTCAAGTTGTACTAGCTCCAGCCTATAAATCCTTAGACGCATCTAGTAAGAAGGATGGTACGTTCTTTGTTGAAGAAGGAAAAAATAAAATTTCTCACATTAAAGCAGATGGTACTGTATTAGAATCTGGTAAAGAAGCACAAGACGCTTTATATAGCAGCCTTAATGAGAAGAATACAGCTGTTAAAGAGTTAAATGATTTTAATCCTAAAACTGTTGGTCAAAGCTATCCAAGTGATTCTTATGTAGCTTTCACAGAAAAAGGTAAACTAGGTTTTAAAGATGCTAATGGCAATGTGGTAATTCAGCCTCAATTTAAAGCTCTATCTGATGTAGAAACTAAATTTAGTGAGGACCGTGCCTTTGTAAAAGCTAATGGCAAAGTAGTTGCTATCGATGGTAAAGGTACTGTATTGTTTAATGCTCCATCTAATGAAGTGTATCCATACAAAAATGGTTTGGCTGAATTCCGCCGTAAAGTAAGCCACTTTGGACTTGGTGGTATTCTAGGTCTTGTAGGCATGGGCTACTTATATAATCATGGTGGCGTATATCTTGAGGGTCTTGGTGGTCTTGTAGATGATGGAATGAAGCGTGGCTATATTGATCGTAATGGTACTGTTGTAATCGATAGCAAGAACGATTATGTATACCCAATGGAAGAGCATGGCACTTTGGTTCGTAATGAAGGTAAGTTAGGCTTCATGAATCGCCAAGGTCAATATGTTATTCAACCTGGTAATTATGAAGCAGGCACTATCGATATGAATAACGTATTGTTGACATTGAAAAATAAAGATACTAATAAATATGGTATTTTTGATATGGAAACAGGTAAACAAGAGGTACCGTTTAAATACGATACTATCGAGTTTGTGGGTGAGCATGAAATGTCTGTTACTAATGATACAAATCGTTATGTAGTAGATATGGCAACTGGTCGAGTTATCTATAAAGGCGATAAATCTATAAATGTAAAAGCCTTCATTGGTGATACCTATACATGGGTATATAACAAAGAAGGAAATTATAAAATCTTATCGCTTGATGGTACAGTGACAGAAACTCCAGTTATGAAAGATATTTCTGGTACTGGTAGCTTCTCTCATGGCTATAGCCCTGTAAAAATTAAAGGTAAATGGGGGATTATCAACTCTAAAGGCGAGTTAGTAGTTCAACCTACTTACGATGAAATCACAATTTTATAATTATAATCTTAAGACTGCATTTGAAAGAGTGCAGTCTTTTCTTATTTCGAATATATTGTACAAATAAATATCTTAATTACATCTCACGTCTATGGCTTACATAATCCTTTTATGATTAATAACAGTTATAATTAAAAAAATCGATTTACCTAGAAAATAAGCCTATTTTAAGGTATAATTATAGAGATGTATTCCAATTTGGTGTACTTTTACACTTTCACTTGGAATATGAGGATGATGAAAGTAATGCTATGAACCCCATGCCCAATGGGTTCAGGTGTAGGAGGTATAAAATGGCTAAAGATTGTTCCTTTGATGTTGTGTCCGAAGTGGATATGCAGGAAGTAGATAATGCGGTAAACCAAGCGAAAAAAGAGATTGGTACACGCTATGATTTCCGTGGTTCTAAAGCGGAAATTAGTCTTGAAGGTGACACTATCAAAATCATCGGTGATGATGAATATAAATTGAATGCCATTATCGATGTTTTAAAAGGCAAAATGGTTAAACGTAACGTAGCGATTAAAAATCTTGACTACGGCAAAGTTGAACCAGCTGCTGGTGCTACAGTTCGCCAAATCATTACTATTAAAAAAGGCATTACAAAAGAAAATGCTAAAGAAGTAGTAAAAGCAATTAAAAACATGAAAATTAAGGTACAAGCATCTATCCAAGAGGATCAAGTGCGTGTATCTGGTAAGGATAAAGATGATTTGCAAGCAGTAATCCAAATGTTAAAACAATTGGATATCCCTGTAGAATTGCAATTCGTTAACTTCCGTTCCTAATAACATATGTCCATAAGATAGGGTTAGTTTGATTCATTGGAGTCGCTAACCCTATCGGTGTAGGAGGCCTTATGAGAGTAGAGGACATGAAGGGTGGCTATACCACAGGTTCATGTGCTACGGCAGGTATGAAAGCTGGTTTATTGGCCCTCTTAGATAAGAACATCGTGGACCAAGTGGTCATTGAAAATCCTCAAGGTCAGTATATTGAGGTGCCTATTAAAGCCGTAGAGGTTATATCCGATACAGAAGCTAAGGTGACCGTTATGAAAGACGGCGGCGACGATCCTGATGTAACCCATGGCAATGATGTGGAAACGACGGTGACCCTTGATGATACTGGTGAACTACGATTCCGAGCGGGCTTTGGCGTTGGAACGGTAACGAAACCGGGCCTTGCTATGCCGCCTGGAGAACCGGCTATCAATCCAGGGCCCCGTACGATGATGAACATCGTTTTTGAAGAGCTTTGCATTCGCGGTCAAGGCGTGACAGTAACGGTGAGCGTACCAAACGGCATGGTCTTAGCTAAGAAAACCTTAAATCATACCCTCGGTATCGAAGGTGGTATTTCCATTATCGGTACTACGGGTATCGTTAAGCCTATGAGTGAAGAAGGGTTTAAAAACTCGTTAGTACCTCAGCTAAAAGTTATGAAAGCCAATGGTTGTGAAACGGCTGTTCTTGTGCCGGGTCGTATTGGCCAGGATCTGGCAGAGCAAGTGCTGGGTATTCATAAGAATCAAATGGCAGAAACCAGCAACTTTATCGGCTTTATGCTGGAAAAGGCAGTTGAAATTGGCTTTAAGCGTATCTTGATTATCGGTCATATCGGTAAGTTAATAAAACTTGCTAATGGTAGCTTCCACACACACAATCGTATGAGTGATGGCCGCATGGAAAGTATTGTGGCCTACGCTGCTTTAGAAGGAGCGTCTCAAGCGGTGTGTGAAGAGTTATTTAATTGCCAAACCACAGAGTCTACATTCCCTATTTTAGCTAGGGAAGGACTTAATGGTGTTTACCAACGGATAGTAGACCGCGCATCTCTTCGTAGTGAGCGATATATCGCTAACGAAGCAGAGGTGGGCATTATCATCACTACCTTGAAAGGTGAGATTTTGGCTATGGATAAACGTGCAAAAGAGATGGGAGAGCTTGAACAATGGCACATACCTTGTATATCGTAGGCATTGGTCCAGGTAATCCTGATTATGTGGTGCCTAGAGGCCTTAATTTAATTAAACATGCCACAGTATTGGTTGGTAGCGAACGTTCTTTAGAGGACTTTCAAGAGCCTGGCCAAATTACATATCCTGTAACGGGTAAGCTTAGCTTACTGGCTGAGCAAATTGAGCGTGAGCTCAACGACCATGACGTTGTAGTTATGGTTAGTGGTGATACAGGCTACTATAGCTTGTTGCCGTATTTGAAAAAGAAATTTACTGCTAACCCTATTGAGGTTGTGCCCGGCATTAGTTCTATGACCTTTGCCTTTGCACGCCTCAATGAGGTATGGCATGATGCGGATTTAATGAGCTTTCACGGTCGCCAACCGGCACCAGAGAAACTCGTATATGAAGCAGGTAAAAAGATGGGGTTCTTGACGGATCCTGAATATAATCCAGCGCATATTGCGCGTATTTTAATAGATGCAGGTTGGCCAAAAGAAACGAGAGCAGCAGCCCTTGAGCGTTTGAGCTATGATGATGAAAAAATTGTAGACTCCACGTTAGAGGTATTAACTGAGCTTGAAGGCTTTGGTCATTCTGTAATGGTGGTACTAGGATGAGACATTTTTTCGGAATTCCTGATGAAGAATTTATCCGCGGCGACGTGCCGATGACGAAATGCGAGATTCGCAAAGCCGTTATGAACGAGGCGCGCATCGAGGAGGATAGCATCGTTCTTGATGTAGGTGCTGGTACAGGCTCTATCTCCATTGAAGCAGCCTTGGCAGCTCCTAAAGGGCATGTATATGCGATTGAGCGCTTTGATAAAGGCATCGACCTTATCAATGAAAATATGAAGAAATTCAATGTTAATAATATGACAGTGATTAAATCCAAAGCTCCTGAAGGCATGGAAGAATTGTCTGACCTTGATGCGGTTATCATCGGCGGTAGTGCTGGTGGTATGACAGGCATCATGGATGAAGCGCAACGTCTTTTAAAAGTAGGCGGTCGTCTAGTGGTTACTGCTGTAACGATGGAAACTGGTTATACAATCTTAAAAGAGTTGAAAGGTCGTCCTTTCACCTATGAAGGTTACCAAATGTCTATCAGCCGTTACCGCAAGGCTGGTCCATATCATTTGTTAGACCCATTGAGTCCAATTTTCATTGTATCTGCAACGCGTATCGCAGAAGGAGAGTAATATGGTTGACGTACATATCGTAGGCGCAGGCCCTGGAGATCCTGAGTTAATTACTCGCAAAGGGTATCGTTTAGTGCAAGAGGCAGACGTTGTTATCTACGCTGGCTCCTTGGTAAACCCTGCCATTTTAGAGGCTTGTAAATCAGGCTGTGAAATTCATAACAGTGCTACTATGAACCTTGATGAGGTGTTGGCTGTTATGAAAGCTTCTGTTGAGGCCGGTAAAAGCGTAGTTCGCCTTCACACAGGTGACCCTGCTATTTACGGTGCGATTCAAGAGCAAATGGATGCACTAGCTGGCATGGGTATTTCTTATGAAGTCGTGCCAGGTGTAAGTTCATTCCTTGCTACAGCAGCGGCTTTGAAACAAGAATATACACTACCTAATGTATCTCAAACAGTGATTATTACGCGTATGGAAGGCCGTACACCGATGCCTCCAAAGGAAAAATTGCGCATGTTAGCATCTCATGAAGCAACTATGTGTATTTTCCTTAGCGTTCAAATGTTAGATAAGGTTGTAGCTGAACTCATCGAGGGCGGTTATGACAAAACGACTCCAGTGGCTATCGTGGTAAAAGCGTCTTGGCCAGACCAACGCATTATCCGCGGCACATTGGAAACTATTGCGGACATTGTAGCGAAAGAAGGCGTATTGCGCCAAGCTATGATCGTAGTAAGCCATGTATTAGATAGTGAATACGAATTATCTAAGCTTTACGACAAAGGCTTTGCTCATATGTACCGCAGTGCTAAGGACTAGTATGATGAAAGAACTAGAAACTGTTGCGCCTTTGACGGGAAGCAAGAAGAATAGAACTGCTATTCTTTCTGTGTCTGAACGAGGTGCAAAGCTAGGTCAACGCATCAAGTCTTTGGTGGCCCCTCATGCGGATTGCTTTGAAAAAGAAAATCGTCCCTCTGGTGGAGAGGCCATTTATTTTGATTCCCTCAAAAACCATATAGGACAGATTTTCAAAGATTACGACCAAGTGTTATGTATTATGTCACTCGGTATTGTAGTGCGCATGATTGCACCATATATTGAGCATAAATCCAAGGATCCTGCTGTAGTCGTAATGGACGAAGTAGGACACCATGTAATTAGCTTATTATCTGGTCATCTGGGGGGCGCCAACGAATGGACGCAGTCCATTTCGCTGGCCATCGATGCGGACCCAGTTATTACAACCGCAACGGATGTAAACGGATTGCCAGCGCCTGACGTGTTGGCGCGCCATGAGCATCTGTTGGTGGATGATTTCCAAACCTTAATCAATGTGAACTCTGCCATCGTTGGGGGAGAGCGCGTTGATTATTATATCGATGAAAGCTTAGTGAATGCTGCGCATTTAGAGGACGTTACAAAAGCTCATATTGGTGAACATGGCATGGTTCATGTTGTATCTTTGGATCAACTAGATTCTATTCCATGTAAACATGAAAGCTCTGAAGAGGGGGCTTCTCGGGTGGTCATTACGGACAAAGTAATAACCGAGTATGGTCATCAATTGATTTTGCGCCCTCGGACTTATACGATGGGCATTGGCTGTCGTCGAGATACGCCGAAGGAATTAATCCTTGACGCCATACAACAGTCGCTAGCAGCGCATAAGCTTTCACCAAAGAGCCTTGTAACGGCAGCATCGGTTATCGTTAAACAAGACGAAGTAGGCCTCTTAGAGGCTATGCAAATTATGGGGTGGACTATCGTGTTCTATACACAGGACGAGATGGCACCACTCATTGAAGAAGAAAAATTAAAAGAATCTAATTTTGTAAAAGGAACTATAGGAGTAGGAAACGTATGCGAGACAACGGCATTACTAGCGGCCAAGAGCCGAACATTAATACAGCACAAAACAATTTATCCCAAAACAACGGTAGCCATTGCACAGGTAACATCAAAGTAATCGGCATCGGCCCTGGCGATGAAGAGTTTATGACGCCTCAAGCGCGCGAAGCTATCTTAGCGGCTGATCGCGTGGTAGGTTATTTGACATACCTTGACTTGATTAAAGACCTTATCGAAGGTAAAGAGACTGTAGGTACTGCAATGATGCAAGAAGTAGATCGTTGCCAACAAGCCGTTGATTTGGCTGTAGAAGGTCACCAAGTAGTAGTAGTATCCTCTGGTGACTCTGGCGTATACGGTATGGCAGGTCTTGTGTTGGAACTTGCTAATAAAGTGCCAGCTGAAAAACGTCCTTCCGTAGACATCGTACCTGGTCTTAGTGCTGTAAACGTAGCAGCATCTGTATTGGGGGCACCTTTGATGCATGACTTTGCAGTCATTTCCTTGAGCGATTTGATGACTCCATGGGATCTTATTAAAAAACGTGCTGACCTTTGCGCACAAGGTGACATGGTTATCTCTTTGTACAACCCACGCAGTAAAAAACGTGTTACTCACTTAGATGAAGTTCGCGACATCGTTCTTAAATACCGCGATCCTAAAACACCTGTTGGCATCGTGCAAAAAGCAGGTCGTCCAGGTCAACAAATGGTAATTTCTGACCTTGAAAACTTCACAAAAGAAGAAGTAGATATGCAAACACTTGTTATCATCGGTAACAGCCAAACCTATGTTGAAAATGGTCGCATGATTACTCCTCGAGGCTACAAATTATGATTTGGGTCATTGCCGGTACCTTGGATGGTCGCACCTTAGCGGTAGATATTCAAGAACGGACAGGTGAAGATGTGCTTGTTACGGTAGTTAGTCAATATGGGGCAGAGCTTGCTGCCCATAAAGGCATTACTGTACATATGGGTCGTCTTGATCAACAGGCTATGCAGAACTTAATTAAGGAGCACAATGTGCGCCTATTAATTGATGCAAGCCATCCGTACGCCGCAGTTGTGACCGCAACGGCACAAGAGGCAGCCAAGGCAGTAGGTATTCCATTCGTTCGTTTTGAACGTAAAGAGGTACCATTACCTGATTATGATAAATTACATATCGTAGTGGATGAAGTTGAAGCAGCGAATTTGGCAGGCAAGTTAGCAAAAGAAAATAATAACCATGTGTATTTGACTACTGGTAGTAAGACAATGCACATCTTTGCTAAATCTGAAGCCTTGCAAGATTGCGAAGTATGGACACGTATTTTGCCAACTGCAGAGGTGTTACAAATGATGGAAGACCTCAATGTAAGTCCTAAACGCATTGTTGCTGTACAAGGTCCATTTTCTTACGATATGAACCGCATCATGTTCCACGATACAAAGGCTAGCGTTGTAGTTATGAAAAACTCTGGTCTTGTAGGTGGTGCTGATACAAAATTACAAGCAGCTATGGATCTTGGTATCCATGTTATTGTTATTGATAGACCCCGTGTTAAACTTGAAAGTCACGTGGTATCAACGAATGATGAATTTTTCAAATTATGGGAGGACACTAATGGATTACGTTAAAAATCCTAAAGAGATTGAAGATAAAAGTATGCAAATCATTTACGATTATGTAAAAGATTTAGGTTTAACAGATGATGAAGTACGCGTAGTATCCCGTACTGTACATGCGTCTGGTGACGTTGAATACGCACAACTCGTAAAAATGAGCCCTGATGCTGTTCAAAAAGGTATCGAAGCCTTGGAAAACGGTGCTAACATTTACACTGACGTAGAAATGGTGCGCACCGGTATTTCTAAGCCAGCTCTTAAAATTCGTGGTAACGAAGTACACTGCTTGATCAAAGATGAAAACGTAGCTAAAATGGCTAAAGAATTGGGTGTAACTCGTTCCATCGCGGCTATGCGTACATTTGGCAAACAATTAGAAGGACAAATCGTTGCTATCGGCAATGCTCCTACTGCATTGTACGAAGTATTGCGCTTAGCTCTTGAAGAAGGTATTAAACCAGCTCTTATCATTGGTATCCCTGTAGGCTTTGTAGGCGCTGCAGAATCCAAAGATTATTTGATGGAAGTATCCCCAGTTCCTTATATCACTGTAAAAGGCAACAAAGGTGGTAGCCCAATCGCTGCTTCCGTATGCAATGCATTGCTTTACACAGACGTAAAACGCAATGACATGCTTTTTGTAGAAGGCAAAGAATCTAAATAATACAAAACCCGAATCGTATATGTAGTTTTGCGATTCGGGTTTTACTGTATATTATTGAGAGGGGATTCATATGGCATCAAGTAATGAACGAAAATTATTTCGTGTATCAGTGATTTGTATCTTAATCATCGCCGTTATTATGAGCATGATTATATCTCTTATTTGGGGATCAACACCCGTATCATTAGCTGAGATTTGGCATACATTATGGTCTAGTGAGCTAACTGATACATCTTCACAAATTATTTGGAATATTCGATTGCCTCGCAATATTGTAGCTGCGTTAGTGGGAGCTTGTCTAGCTGTATCTGGTGCAATTTTGCAAGCAGTTATGAAAAATCCCCTAGCGGATCCACAAATTGTAGGGGTATCCTCTGGTGCAGGACTAGCTGGTGTTATCATATTTATTTTATTTCCTGGGTATGATCATATAGTTCCTTTAGTGGCCTTTTTAGGTGCTATGGCTGCAGCACTTATGGTGTATGCATTAGCATGGAAAAATGGAGTGCGACCTAGTCGTATTATCTTAGCTGGTGTTGCGGTCGCAGCCTTTTTAGGCTCAGGTATTTCAGCACTACTTGTATTCTTCGGTGATCGTGTACAAGGGGCATTGCTTTGGATGGTAGGGGGACTCGCTGCACGCAGTTGGCCTCAGGTAGAAGTGCTGTTTCCATATGCTATAATTGGTCTTATTTTTGCCTGTTTAGGAGCTAAACGACTTACCATTTTAAGCTTAGGTGATGAAACTGCAAAAGGATTAGGCCTTAAGGTAGAACAAACACGGTTTATTATGACTGCAGTGGCTGCTCTTTTAGCGGCTGGTGCTGTAAGTATAGCTGGGCTTATCGGATTTGTAGGTTTGGTTATTCCCCATATGTTACGTCTTATAATCGGTAACGACTATGCATATTTACTGCCTGGATCCGCATTATTAGGCGCACTAGTTCTTGTTGTCAGTGATACAATAGGACGTGTTATGTGGAGCCCTATAGAGGTACCAGTAGGCATTATTATGGCATTTTTCGGAGCGCCGTTCTTCTTGTATTTGTTGAGGAGGGATAACTAATGAATACCGCTATTGATGTAAAACAGTTATCCGTAACTCTTGGTAATCGTCATATTCTACATGACATTAATGTATCGGTTCCTATCGGTAAAATTACGACATTAATAGGGCCTAATGGTTGTGGTAAAAGTACGCTTTTACGATCTATGATCGGGTATATTTCTAGTCCTAGTGAGTGTGTAACCATCTTTGATAAGCCATTATCCTCGTATTCGCAGAATAAATTAGCTCGTCAAATGGCATTCTTACCTCAAGTTCCTAATATGCCAAAGGATATGACTGTAGAAGAATTGGTATATTGTGGACGGTATCCATACCAAACGTGGTGGAAAAACACGGCTAAAGAAGATCGTGAAATTGTTGATTATGCACTAGACATTACAAAAACGAATCATTTGAGAGAACAATTAATCCCATCTCTATCTGGTGGCGAACGGCAACGCGTTTGGATTGCTATGGCGCTAGCACAGCAACCAAAATTATTAGTATTAGACGAACCAACAACATATTTAGATATTAATCACCAATTAGAAATTATGGAGTTATTGAAACGCTTAAATAAGGAGCAAAATTTAACCGTTCTCATGGTACTTCACGAACTAACACAGGCGGTTCAATATTCACATTATATGGCTGTTATAAAAGAAGGCCATTTAGTAACGTCAGGAGAAACAAATAAAATAATATCAGATGAGTTGTTTAGAGATGTTTTCTCTGTAGATGTACAACTTGATACATTTGATAATAAAAAATATGTGCGTGTAAAAGGATTAGTTGAGTAGCTTGATACTAATAGAAAAAGAGGGCATTCCCTATTTGGGGGATGCCCTCTTTAGCATGATGCAATATGTTAGAATGTAACATTAATACCGTATGCTTCTTTAACTAAACGTGCCATAGCTTCAGGTGTTTGTAGACCTGGGTTTAATAGGAATAGTTTAGATGGTAAATATATTACGCGGTTATTTTGTACAGCTTTTAAATTAGCCCATGCAGGATTATCTGTCATAGCTTGTTTCATAGCTTTTGTAATTTCTTCTTCTTTGCCCATTGTAACAACAAAGATAATATCAGGATTATCTGCCGTCAATGTTTCAAGAGAGTAAGGGACAGTTTTATCCTTGGTTGTACCCTCTAGGTGGGAGGCAACAACATTTGTCATACCTAGTTCTTTTACCATAGATGCAGTCACTGCTTCATCAGTTTCGGCAGTTACACCTTTCCCTGTGGCACGTAACACGGCAACACGTGCAGGCTGTTGATTTTTAACTGCATCTTTTACCTTGGTGATATTGCTTTCATAGGTAGTAATAACAGATTTAGCCTTGTCTTGATGATTGGTTAACTCGCCAAGGAATGTTAACATTGGTACATTATCTTTAATACCATCGTAATCAAAAAGTACGGTTGGAATATTATTAGCTTGTAATTGGGATTCATATTTTTTATGTTGATTTACTAAGCCCAATACCACATCTGGCTTCAAGCCTAATAGTTGTTCCATGTTGATATTTGCAGTTTGACCAAGAGCGGGTAGAGCTTCTAATTCTGGGGCTAATTTATCCGTTGTATTGGCACGGCTAATGGCTTTACCATCGACAGCATAAAGCATAGATAAAACAGAATTAGATAATACAGCAATTTTTTGTGGATCCTTTGGTACAGTATAGGTTTGACCATTAAAGGTCAATTCCTTCGTAGTAGCAGAAGAGCTGGATGTGGTTTTACCACACCCAGCTATTGCTAGTACAACCATGACCAAAGCGAGACTACAAAGTAGTAGTTTTTTCATGATGTACTCCTATGTACGTTATATAACGATACTAGTTAAATTATGGATTGATTATTTTTGTAATGCGTCCCAAGATTCGTTTGCACGTTCAACAAACAAGTTACGGATATTTTGGTTTTCACCTAAGCCATGAAGGTAAGTATCTACTTTGAAGCCTTCTTTTACAAGGATGGATTTATGGGAATCTGGTTCATCACCAGCCATGTCATTGTTAGCATGGTCGCCGGCAACCATCATGAATGGCATCAATGTAACGTGCTTAATACCATGTAATTTTAATTGAGGGATAACTTGTTCAAGATTTGGAGTACCTTCTACAGTGTAGACAAATACATTTTTCAAGCCAAGAGTATGGATGCGGTCTTGAATTACAGAATAGTAAGCATTTGCAGGATCTGGAGTACCATGAGCCATGATAAGAACAGCATCTTCTTTGCCTACTTGAGGGAATTGAGATTGTACAGCCTTAATTGTTTGAATAACTTCATCAGTTTGGCCTTCTTGACCCATCCAGTACATAAGTGGAGTACCTAATGTCATTTTTTTGAAGTTGTTTTTGTAAAGGTTATAAACAGCTACATCATAGTTATATTCCATCCCAGGAATAACATCTAATGATGTAAGAGCAACGCGTGTATAACCTTCAGCTTTCAATTGGGCTAATGCTTCTTCAGGAGTTGGGTATGTAATACCTTCTTTTTGTTGGATACGGTCACGGATAATGTGGCTTGTGAAAGCAGTTACCACTTTAGTATTAGGGTGAGCCGCTTGAATAGCTGCTACAGTAGCATCAATTGTTTTAGCGCGAGTTTCTTTATAAGTTGTACCAAAGCTCATAACTACGATAGCATCTTTGTTTTGAAGATTTTGAAGTTCTTTAGTTTCATGTGTGCGAACACCAATAGTAGATGCCTCTTTTAATGCAGGTGTAGGATCTTTTACTTCTTCATTTAATTGATATGCAGCATTAGATACAACAGGTGCACCAAAGGATACTGCAAGACCTAGAATAGCGGATGCTAAAGCTAATTGTTTTTTCATTTCTATACTCCTATCCAAAACTAAAACTACAGGGGTATGCAATTATTTACATAATTTTAATATATTGAAAAATGTAGATTTATTGCATATATATAACCTTAAGCTAATCGTAACAAAGGGGAAATGGGGTGTCAATAAACCCCATACCCCTAGAAGTATAGGGAAATTAAGGATTTTTTAAGAAATTAATGTGATGAATATAGTATAGTAATAGATTTTATAATTATATTCTTTTTGGTTATAAGGATATGAATATGTGAATACATAAGTGATTTTATTTTCTTGATATCTAGAATACTTTGATGGGGCCCCATAACATTACTACAAATATATTAAAAATGATGCCCTATACTTGTTTGCTCCTCGTTCCTGATGTCGCTACACAAGTACAGGGCATCATTTTTATTACTGTAGTTATGTAGGCGTCCCATCAAAATATGATATATAATAAATATAAATATAAAATTTTACTAAAATAAATGTATCATATTAAAGAGAGATGGATAATGTTTGGTTTTATTGAGAGAGAACAAATTCTTTTAAAACAAAATGTATACGATCTACTACATAATACTAGGATAGGTAGAAAAGCTTTTTTATTTATTATTTGGTAATGGCTCTTGGCAATTTGTAAAAGACCTCTAGGTTTATGTTCTATGAAATAGGAAATAGTTTATGATATATGACTTATTAATTTTAGGCATTAGCATATGGTTATTGTATGATATTTTTCTTATGTATAAAGCAAAGAATAAATCACAAGTCCTAATAGAGTTTATATTGCTTACTTTATTAATTTCTGGATACTTAATAAATAAACTGTATGAAACTAACTATTTTACATCAGATACATATTTTTATTCAGGTATGGTATTAGCGATTGTTATGTATCTTGGTATATTAGGGTTACATCGATATAGATATAAAAATACTGACGATGAAAGAAAAAAGAAAAGTATACTTAATTCAATTCTAACTATTCATGCGTTTATATTTTTATATGGTTTGGTAATTGTTTGGGTGATATTCTTTTAAATTTTAATTCGATTCTGAATTAAGAAAATGGTGTTGGACTCCTTTGAGTTCAACACCATTTTGTGTATCTTGAAGTAATAGTGTAATGTATATATTAAATAGATTAGAGTACTATGGTTTTAAATTAGTAGGGTAGATATGTTTAAGGATATTCTAATTGGTCTCTTTGGCTTATTAATGGTGAATTATCTCGTCATTATAGCTAGGCAACGAATAGTTAAAATTGTAATTGGTATCTTAGGGAATTGTTTCTTTGGACTTTCATTGTTTAGCGATTATATTGCTTTACCAAGTTATATGATTGATTTGAAGTATATTTTAATTATTATTCTTTGTATTGCTTGTGTCTTTGATCTATGGCGTCATAATCGCTCTGGCAAAATCACAGCTAGCGACAAGAGAAGGTATGATACCTTTACAGGTCGAATTAAGTTTATTGTTATATTTTTTCTTCTTTTATGTGGTGTTGCATCGGTTATACATTATTTTGGTTGATTTTGATATTTTTTCTCATTGACTTTCATGTACTAATCTTGTACTATTATTACAGAGTAGTTGATAACAATTTTCAGTTGTGAAAATTGTATCATGTATGAGCAATATGGAGGTCACATATGAAAGGCATAATCATTGCATCCTTTGGATCAATTTATCAAGATGCTGTGGAGAAATCCATTGGCAGTATAGAGAAAAAAGTACGTTCCATGTATAGCGATATGGAGGTACGCCGTGTATTCTTATCTGATGCATTAGTAGAGAAGTGGAACGAGAAGTATGATGATAAGATTTCTTCTTTCACAGAGGCTATGCAAGATTTCGCTCGCAAGGGCGTTGATGAAGTATACATTCAACCAGTTACATTGGTAGCAGATCAGTGTTACCAACAAATGCGTAAACAAGCATTAAAGTTTTTACATAATAATGAATATAGTTTTAGCCAAGTGAATATTGGTAAGCCGTTACTCACATCTTTAGGTGTAAAGAATTATGCTGACGATTATGAAGCTACATTAGAAAGTATTGTTCGCCACGTTAATACAAAAGCACTTAATAAGTCTGTAGTGCTTATGGCAAATGGTCAAAATCAATTGGAATTTAGTACATTACAATTGAAAGCTATGTACGGTGCGGCACCAAATGTTGTGGTATTTACTACAAATGGGTTCCCTACTTTTAAACAAGCACTTACTTTGTTAGATCGAATGGGGCATAAAGATTTATTAGTAGTACCGTTGGCTCTTATTGGTTCTACACATTTAATGGACTATCTTGGCGGTGAGCGTTCTGACTCCATTTATGCATTGCTCGCTGAAGAGGGTTACAATGTAGATATTTGGAATGAAGGTCTTGGTGAAAATCCTTATGTACAAGATTTATTCTTGAAGCATTTAGGCCAAGCTATCCGGATGTCTGATCGGAAGCGTCCCATGCCTCGTGAATCTGTAAAACCTGTAATGACAAATTCTCGTATAGAAGTACAAGGTATGATTTCTTAATACTTACTATTACATAATTAGACATATCACTCCACTCCTTTCCATAAGCAAAACTCCTCCTTGTTGGATATCCAATGGGGAGGAGTTTTACTTTTACTATGAAAGATAAGAATAATTTCCAATTTATACGTACCACGGTATGCCCTGAAAAGGTTCTCTATGGTATGATTAAGATACATTATTAATTAATATAAGGAGACTTTCATGAAACAAGCTATTTTAGTTGTTGCCTTTGGATCCACTGTTGACAGTGCTCGTGAACATAATATTGATTCCGTAGTAGAATATATCCGTAAAGCGTATCCGGACTATACTGTGGAATTAGCTTTTTCTTCTCGTATCATCGTTAAGCGTTTACGTGAACGCGGTGTTGAGGTACCTACTGAACAAGGGGCGTTAGAAAAACTCATCCAAGAAGGGTATACACATGTGTATGTACAACCACTTCATTTCACTGGCGGTGAAGAGTTTGATAAATTGAAAAATAATATCCTTGCCCATGAAGGGGAAGGACAGCTAGAAGTATTGCGCGTAGGTAGACCTCTCGTATACTATATGGGCCAAGAAGAGCATCCAGATGATTACCAAATCTTAATTGACCGTTTCATTAAATCTCTTAATATTTCTAAAGAAGACGGGTTACTATTGGTTGGTCATGGTGGCCTAGGCTCTGGCAACTCCTCGTATGGTAATTTACAGTTCAAATTGATTCGTGATGGCCTTACAAATGTACGTATCGCCGTTTTAGAGAATGCTCCTTATGTGGCTGATGTAGCTATGCCATGGGAATGGCTTGATGGGAAGCGTCCAAATACAATTCACCTACATCCATTATTATTAGTACTAGGGGATCATGCCCAAAATGATCTCTTCGGAGATGAAGAGGATAGTGTAGTAAATGAATTGACTAAGGCTGGTTATGAGGTTAAACCTATTAATGCTGGTCTAGGTGAGTATGAAGTTATCCAAGATATCTTCCGTCAACATTTACAAGACTGCATCGATGATTTGTATGGCAAACGTAGCCCACATCGCCCTGCAATTCCAAATATTAAATAGTGCCTTTGTATATCTTGCATAAATTGGTTATAATAATAGATATGCAATTATAAATAAACTGTAACTATAAGAATAGGAGATACCCATGAAAGGTAAATTATATGGCATTGGCGTAGGCCCTGGTGATTCTGAATTAATGACTGTGAAAGCTGCTCGCATCGTAGGTGAAGCAGATATTATTATCACACCTAAAACAGAAAAGAAAGATGGCTCTGTAGCCCTTGATATTGCATCCCCATATATCCAAGAACATACAGAAATCGTTCCTGTAGTATTCCCAATGGTATTGGATGATGCTACACAAGAGGAAGGCTGGCAAGAAGCAAAACGCATTATCTTGTCCTACTTAGATCAAGGTAAAAGCGTTGTGTTCTTAACATTGGGTGATCCTATGTTCTACAGCACATACATGTATGTATATCGCTTGATTGAAAATACAGTCCATGAAATTGAAACAATTCCTGGCGTTACTGCTTTCTGTGCTATTGGTTCCCACCTTGGTTATCCAATCGTAGAGAAAGAAGAAGTATTAGCTATCGTTCCTGCTACAGCATCTAAAGAAAAAATTGATGCTGTATTAGCCGTAGCTGATGATGCAGTAATCATGAAAGTGTACAAAAACTTTGATGAAGTACAAGAAACATTGATTAAACACAATATGGCAGATGATGCGGTTATGATCAGCCGTGTAGGTTTGCCAGATGAGCAAGTATTCGTAGGCCTTGATAATATGCCAAAAGATACTAAACTCAACTATTTGTCTACAATCCTTGCAAAACGTAAGGACCGTTAACAAACACGTCGTATTACGAGGTAATATTTATGAACACAGTACATATTCCACGTGTTGTCATTGCTGGCACTAACTCTGGTGTAGGTAAAACAACTATCGTAGCGGGCTTATTGGCTGCTTATGCAAATGGTGGACGTACGGTGCAATCCTTTAAAGTGGGCCCGGATTATATTGATCCGGGCTTTCATAAAATTGCATCCGGCCGTGACAGCTATAATTTAGATACGTGGCTCGTGCCACCTCACAAATTAAATCCTTTCTTTGCTACTATGGCGCATGGAGTAGACCTTGCTATTATTGAAGGTGTTATGGGTTTATATGATGGTGGTCGAGAAGGTGTTAGCTCCACAGCTCAAATTGCTAAGCAATTGAATGCACCGGTGGTGCTTGTTATCGATTGCAAGGCTATGGGTGAAAGTGCGGCTGCTATTGCCAAAGGTTTCCGTGATTATGATCCAGAGGTAAACTTTGGTGGCGTCATCTTGAACCGCTTAGGTTCTGCCAACCATGAGCGCATGGTTCGTGAAGGCATGGATAAAATTGGTGTACCTGTTATTGGTGCTATTTATCGAGATGACCGTATGCACTCTCCTGAGCGCCATTTAGGACTCACACCTGTTACTGAAATAGATCCAACAGAGGCCATCAACACGATTCGCGAAGCCGTTGAGAAAATGGTAAATCTAGATCAATTGTTGGACATTGCTTCTAGTGCACCTGCTATTGAGTTACCGGAGGCTGTAGATGCTAAATCCGTTGAAAAGCGAGTTAAAATTGGCGTAGCCTATGATGAGGCATTCTCTTTCTACTATCCCGCAAGTTTAGCGGCCTTAGAAGAGAAGGGGGCCGAGCTCGTTTATTTTAGCCCTCTTAATGATCTAATGATTCCCGAAGTAGACGGCCTTGTATTTGGTGGGGGCTTCCCTGAAATGTTCTTGTTCCAATTATCTAGCAATGAATCTATGAAGGAGTCTATCCGCCAAGCAAATGAACAAGGTATGCCGATTTATGCTGAATGTGGTGGGCTTATGTACCTTTGTGAAACGATTCACGATTTTGAAGGCTCTGTATATGAAACAGTAGGGATTGTACCGGCTAACTGTATAATGCAACAAAAACTGCAAAAGGTTGGCTATGTTACGGCTACTGCTAAAAGAGACACTTTATTAGGAGACGCAAATACATCCCTTCGTGGGCATGAGTTCCATTTCTCTACGATGGAGCCCACAGTAGAAGACTTCCCATGGGCATTCCATTTAGAAGGAGGCCGTAAACCTCAATCTTATGATGGCGGCTATGCTACTAATAATGTATTAGCATCCTATTTACATTTGAACTTTGCTGGTTCTGATGAAGGGGCACAACACTTTGTAGATATATGTGCTACGTATAAAGCTAAAAGGAGCTAATTATGAGTGAACGAGGCTTAATTTTAGTCAACACAGGTAATGGTAAAGGTAAAACTACGGCCGCTTTAGGTGTTGCATTGCGTGCTGTTGGTCAAGGCTTTAAGGTTCTCATACTACAATTTATAAAAAGTGGTAATGGCTATGGTGAATTAGCAGGTCTCGCTAAATTAGGTGACCAAGTAGAAATACGCTCCATGGGTAAAGGCTTTATTTACTATAAACGTGATGAAGTAGGAGAGGCTGAGCTCGCAAGACACAAAGAGGCGGCTCAAACTGCTTGGCATACTTTGGTAGAGGAGGTTAACTCTGATACATGGGATCTTATCATAATGGATGAAATCAACAATGCCATTAATTACGAGCTTATTGATGTAAATTCTGTAGTAGATATGCTAAAGAATAAGCCAGAACGACTTCATGTAATTTTGACGGGCCGATATGCTAAACCAGAAATTATTGAAATAGCGGATACGGTAACAGAAATGAACGTAGTAAAGCATGCTTATGAGAAGGGCATTAAGGCTGCTAAAGGTATTGAGTTTTAAGTATATGTACTTAAATCTTAAGGATACTGCTAAAGGCATGTGTAGTAGCATGTTTAGTAGTACATTTAGCAACTAATATTTTGTATTTATGAGTTTTAACTATAATTAAATCTAAAAGTTTCGAAAAAGTCCTTGCTAAAACTATATCGAAAATGTATAATATAGTCATAAGCACAGTAGTGCTCAATATTCTTGACATTAAGTATGTATATAACAATAACCAGGAGGTTAACTATGGCTGTACATGATTACATTAAATCCGGCGATTTCGCTACTGAAAAACACGTTCCTGTTATCGAAACAGTTGACACTGTAAAAGCAGGTGAAACTTTCCACGTAACTTTGTCCGTTGGTAAAGATATCGCACATCCTAACACTGTAGAACATCACATTGAATGGATCAAATTGTACTTCGTAGCTGAAGGTACTCAATTGCCATTCGAAGTTGGTGAAATTTCCTTCAACGTACATGGTGATGGCGCAACTGCAAACGAAGGCCCTGTACATGCAATTTCTGAAGGTTCTTTGGCAGTTTCCTTGAACAAATCTGGTAAATTGATTGCTGTATCTTACTGCAATCTTCACGGTTTGTGGGAATCCGAAAAAGAAATTACAGTTGCTTAATTAACTAAAACAACTAATAAAGACCAGCCTTAGGGCTGGTCTTTTTGCATATATCTTAATGTCCGCAGAAAAAGGATTTTTGTATTAGTCCAGTGGAATGGTTGCTGTACATCCCTTTACAGTGCTATTTGTTTGTGGTAAAGTATATTCATATTGATATTTAGTAAACATAGTTAAATGAGGGATTATTGTGGCCTTAATCGTTAAAAAATTTGGTGGTAGTTCCGTAGCTACACCAGAAAAAATATTTAATATTGTTGATCGCGTCCTTCGTGAGAAGCAAGCAGACGATAAAATCGTTATTGTTGTATCCGCAATGGGTGATACAACGGATGACTTGGTAGCATTGGCTAAACAAGTAACATCCAAGCCTTATGGTCGTGAGATGGACCGCTTGTTATCCACTGGTGAACAAGTAACGATTGCATTGATGGCAATGGCTTTTAACGAACGTGGTCAAAAATCTGTATCCTTAACAGGTGACCAAGCAGGCATCACAACTAGTGATAGTTTCAATAAAGGCCGCATTTTGGGTGTTGATCCAAATCGCGTGTTTGAAGCGTTGGATGCAGGCAACATCGTAGTTGTTGCTGGTTTCCAAGGTATTACTGAATATGGTGATATGGTTACATTAGGTCGTGGTGGCTCTGATACAACAGCAGTTGCATTGGCAGGCGCTATGAAGGCAGATGTATGTGAAATCTTCACAGATGTAGACGGCGTATATTCTACAGACCCTCGCGTAGCGAAGGAAGCTTTCAAATTAGAAGAAGTAACATATGGCGAAATGCTCGAAATGGCTCGCCTTGGTGCAGGTGTAATGCAACCACGTGCCGTAGAAATGGGCTTCCGTTATGGCGTGCCTATTCATGTACGTTCTACATTTAATGATAAACCAGGTACTATTATTCGGGAGGATTATACTGTGGAAGCAAATAAACGCGTAATTACTGGCGTAGCTGATGATAAAAATACTGCAAAAGTAGCCCTTGTAGGCGTTGAAAATAAACCAGGTGTGGCAGCAACTGTATTCAAAGCATTGGCTGCGAAAAACGTAGACGTAGATATGATTGTTCAATCTATCCGTTCCGTTGGTGAACCAAAAACTGACCTTATCTTTACAGTAGCTATGGATGACGTAGTTTTGGCGCGCGAAGTATTGGAAGAATTGCAAGAAACGGTTGATATTGAAGCTGTTAATATTGACGAACGCATGGCAAAAGTTTCTATTATCGGTGCTGGTATGCTAGGTCAACCTGGCGTAGCTGCACAAATGTTTGATATTTTGAGCCAAGAAGGTATTAACATCGAAATCATTTCTACTTCTGAAATTAGTATTTCCTGCCTTGTTGCTGAAGACCGTGTAAAAGATGCTGTTCGCGTAATTCACAACGGCTTATTGTTAGACCAAAGAGGTTAATCTATTTATGGATAGTCTACGTAGTTTTATGGATGAAATGCTCAATGACCAAGGTCGTAAGGAAGGTTTCATTAGCGATCTACTAGGAAATCTAAAAAATCAGCCTATTCCAACATTGGAACAAGCTCAAACTGGTTATACTACGGTAAGTAATTTACATGGTATCTTCTACGATTATGATAAAGCAGAGGTTACTATTTCTTACAAGGTAGTACCGGATATGTATGAACCCTATACATTGAGCTTTGTACAGTTTCAAGCTGTACTAGAAGGCTTATTAACCTTGCGCCGCAATCAAAAGTGGCAAATGCAACATACTAAATAATATAAACCCCATAGGCCTATGCCTATGGGGTTTTGTGTTTCGATAATTATTCTTAACATCTATATATAAAGTACTCGATATGGTATAATTAATTGTTAAGAAAGAAATCATTTTATTTATATAGAAAGAAGGGACAGCATGGAAATAAATAAGGTTTATTCTGGCTTTCGCCTTGACCGCATTGAGCGCATTGATGAGATCAATGGTACCGCTTATGAAATGAAGCACGAAAAGTCTGGTGCCCGATTAATTTATATCGATTCACCAGATTCTAATAAAGTATTCAATATTGCTTTTAGAACAACACCTCACAACAGTACTGGTGTAGCGCATATTATGGAGCACTCCGTATTATGTGGTTCTCGCAAGTTTCCTTTGAAAGAGCCTTTTGTAGAGCTCGTAAAAGGTTCTTTGAATACGTTCTTAAACGCTATGACATATCCTGATAAGACGATGTATCCTGTGGCGAGTAAGAACGATAAAGACTTCCGCAACTTAATGGACGTGTATCTTGATGCTGTATTGTATCCTCGCGTACGTGACGATGCAGAAATCGTAATGCAAGAAGGTTGGCATTATGAGTTAGATCATTCCGATGATGAGCTTACCTATAAAGGCGTTGTATTTAATGAGATGAAGGGTGTTTACTCTTCTCCAGACTCTGTATTAGAGCGTCAAATGATGCGCGAACTTTTCCCAGATACTACTTATGGTGTTGATTCTGGTGGGGATCCTGATCATCTTACAGATTTAACATATGAAGAATTCCAAGAGTTCTATCGCGTTCACTATCATCCATCCAATAGTTATATTTTCTTGTATGGGGCTATGAATATTGAAGAACAATTAGCATTTTTGAATGATGAGTACTTAAGTCACTTTGATGCTATTGAGGTTCATACTGAGGTAGGTTTACAAGCTCCATTTACAGAAGGTAAAGTGGTGAGTTATCCGTATAGTGTAGGTTCTGAGGAACCAACAGAGAATCGTACTTTGCATTCCTTTGCCTATGTATTACCTAGTGTGACTCCTGAGCATAGCTTGGCCTTCGAGGTTTTAACACATGCTTTATTAACGTCCCCAGCGGCGCCTTTAAAACAGGCTTTAGTAAAAGCAGGTATCGGCTCTGATGTGAGTGGCTATTATTTAGATAGCATTCGCCAACCTATGTGGACTGTACAAGCAACTGGCTCTAATCTAGATAAACAAGCTGACTTGCAACGCATTGTAGAATCTACATTGCAAGAGCTTTGTGATAAAGGTTTAGATAAAGAATTATTAGAAGCTTCCTTGAATAGCATTGAGTTTGCTCTTCGTGAAAGCGACTTTGGTGGTCGTCCAATCGGTCTTGCCTATGTCATCCGCATGATGGATAACTGGTTATACGATAATGATCCGCTTGAGCTCTTACACTACGAAGAAGCGCTAGTGAATATTCGAAAAGGCTTATCTGGTACGTACTTTGAAGATTTGATTCGTCAATCTATTTTAAATAACAATCACAAAGTACTCGTATCTATCTATCCTGAACGTGGACTTCAAGAGCGCAAAGATGCAGAGGTTAAAGAACATTTAGCTGCTGTAAAAGCGAATATGACAAAAGAGGAGATTGACGTGATTGTAGAACAAACAAAACGCCTTAAAATCCGTCAAGAAACTCCAGATAGTGAAGAAGCATTGGCATCGATTCCATTGCTTGAGTTATCTGATTTAAATCCTAATATTGAAGCTGTAGAACGCCGTGAAAGCAAGATTGGCGATACGAAAGTACACTTTGTGCCAACTTTCACAAAAGGTATTAACTATGTAGGTTTATACTTTAACTTGAGTTGCCTCACAGAAGATGAATTGTTTTACGCGGATATTTTAAGTGATATCCTTGGTCGCATTGATACATCTGAACGCGGCTATGAAGCATTGGCTAAAGATATCAATATGAATCTTGGTGGTTTAAGCTCTGATGTTACAGCAATCAGCAAAGATGGTAAGCGCGATGAATTTACACCACTTATGATTGTACGTGCTAAAGCATTGCATTCTAAATTACCTGATTTGTGTCGCTTGATAAATGAAGTAGTACAAAAAGCAGATTATAGCGATGATCGTCGTTTGACTGAGCTTGTTCAAGAAAGTAAAGCCATTTGGGATAACGAAGCATTCCGTCGCGGTAACTCCATCGTAAGCCAACGCGTTATGGCACAAGTATCTGCGGTTGGTAAATTTAGAGACAATGGGAACTTTGGTTACTATCAGAAGATTAGCGAATTAGCTTCTAACCCCGCAGCATTACCATTACTGCCAGAAAAATTAGCCGACGTAGCTCGTAAGATTTTCCGTGCTAACAACGTAGATATTATGTTTGTTGGTGAAGAAGGCGAATTAGAGGCTTTTGAAAACCTAATGAAACCATTAGTTGAAACTTGGGATACTACTGAGTTAAGCAATAATGTATTACAAATTACTCGACTTTCCGGTAATGACGGTATCGTTACAGCTGGTAAGGTGCAATACGTAGCACAAGGTGGTAACTTTGTCGATCATGGGTTTAAGCATGTTGGTCCTATGAGTGTACTAGAAACGATTTTGCGGTATGAGTACCTTTGGATTCGAATTCGTGTTCAAGGTGGTGCTTACGGTGCCTTTGCTAATTTCTATGACGATGGTAATATGATTTTCTGTAGCTATCGCGATCCAAATTTGGTAGAAACATTGAATGTGTACAAAGAGTTACCTCAGTACCTTCGTGAGTTTACCTTAACTGACCGTGAAATGCGTAAATATATTATTGGTACGATGAGCTCCTTAGACTTGCCTATGACTCCAGCGTTGCGTGGTCCACGTGCAATGGGCATGTACTTTAGCGGTGCTAAACTAGAGGATAAGGTAGAGTTCCGTAAACAAGTTATCGCTTGTAAGCCAGAGGATATTGTTGCTTTAGCAGATGTGGTTGAACCTGTATTAAAGGATAATTATATTTGTACAATGGGTAACGAACAAAAAATTAAAGACGCTGGTGATGTATTTGATAATATCATTTCTTTAGGCTAATTATTTAATATAATATAGTGGCATATTCTGTTTGATTGTACAGAATATGCCACTTGTTTTGTAATGTAGGAGGGCTAATATGAAAGGCCGGTTTGCACCAAGCCCAACAGGATATATCCATCTTGGCAATGTGTGGATTGCTTTATTATCATATATTTCTACGCGACAACAAAAGGGAACTTATGTAGTTCGAATGGAGGATATAGATCTTCAACGTTCTAAACGGGAATTAGGGGACGCACTCTTAGATGATTTAGAGTGGCTTGGCTTTGAATGGGATGAAGGTCCGCGTATTGGCGGACCAGAATCAACATATTGGCAAAGTGAACGACAAGAATACTATGCTAATATATTAGAAAGTCTTGCATTAGAAAAACTAATTTATCCATGCTTTTGTAATCGTGCTAGATTACAGTCTATTGCTTCAGCCCCTCATGTGGGAGAGGTAGTTCATCGATATGATGGACATTGTCGCCATATAGATGAGGAAAAGGTGAAAACGTTTTCTGCTGAAAAGGATCCTTCGTTGCGCTTATCCATAGATTCTTGTGATATAGAATTTACAGATCGCTGGCAAGGTGTTCAACATATTCATTTAGAAGGTGAGCTAGATGATTATGTATTACGTCGTGGTGATGGTATGTATGCCTATAATTTAGCCGTTGTTCTAGACGATATTGCAATGGGAATCACGGAGGTCATTCGTGGAGATGATTTGCTAGATACTACAGGACAGCAAATATATTTATATAAAACATTACAACAGTGTTTACACTCTAAACATATAAAAGTACCATCGTATGGTCATGCACCGCTCTTAATTGATTCTGAAGGGCATAGATTGTCTAAACGACAGAAGAGTATTACTATTCGGGAATTGCGTGATAATCAATGGTCTGCTAATAGAATCGTCGGTGAATTAGCTATCGTAGGCGGGTTAGTTAATGCTAATACATTAAATAATCGGGAAATAAGTATTTCTGAATTAATTAAGATTGATTTAAATTTACCTAGTCTTAGTCAGAAAACGATTGAGATAAAAATATAGATAAAGAGCATAAAACGGCTATTGCTTTATCTTATAGGATGTTTGCTAAAAGAGAATAATTCTTTGGTTATAAAATTCGATATATTATATTGACAATATTCGATATTCCTATATAATAGTATATAAGAGGTGGTCAAAATGACAATTCAACAAGCTTTAGATCAAAAAGTGTGGGCCGTTATTGGAGCCACTCATAAAACCGAAAAGTTCGGCTATAAGATTTATAAACGTCTTAAAGATCACGGATATGAAGTATATCCAGTTAATCCTAATATTGCAGAAATAGATGGAGACAAATGTTACTCTAGTCTTTCTGCACTTCCTGTTGTACCAGCTGTGGTAGATTTTGTTGTACCAGAAGCAGCGGGTTTGGCTGCATTAGATGAATGTAAAGAACTTGGCATTTCTACTGTGTGGTTGCAACCAGGAGCGGATAAACCATCTGTTGTTGAAAAAGCACATGCTTTAAACCTGCATGTCATTCAAGATTGTGTATTAGTTCAATTACCGTAGGAGGGTACAATGAGCGAATTAAAAGAATTAAAAACTGCTGAATATCAAGATTTAGTAAATCAAGGTGGCGTTACTGTTATTGATTTCTGGGCTCCATGGTGCGGTTATTGCGTACGTATGATGCCAATCATCGAAGAAATCGCAGGTGAGCTTGAAGGTAAAGCTAACTTTGTAAAAGTAAATGCTGATGAAGAACCAGAATTAGCACGTAATATGCAAGTAGAAGTATTGCCTACATTCGTTATCTTGAAAGATGGCGAAGTTGTAGATCGTAAAATTGGTTTCTTGCCAAAAGGCGACCTTCAAGGTGCTATCGAATCTAAATTCTAATATTATAGATAAAACTATATAGAGTAAAAAAGACCTCATCAATGTATAAGTGATACATTGATGAGGTCTTTTTCATGTTTTGAATACTTAGGAATAAAATGAAAACTATAAAAGTAAATTTAGTTTAAAATTTAAAATTTCATTTTATACGATGCTCTTAACTCAAACCCCTAGTATTTATATGTGTTTCTATTGATTTTACGATGAATAAAAAATGAAGCATAAGTTTAACTTATTAAATTTTTTATGGAAGTTTAAAATATTATATGGTAATATTATGTTAAATATTGTGAATATTTAGTGAAAAGAGTGCAATATTTGATTTATTTCTTCATTGTGGGGTGAGAGCCACAAATGTTGGGAGGGAACTTATATGAATAAGGTATTCAAAGTTGTTTGGAGTGCAACTAAGCACGCTTACGTAGTAACGTCTGAGTTGGCTAAGTCACATCAAAAATCCGCTACTACAATCGTAGCAGCGGTTATTTTGGCGGCTAGCTTTTCTGGAGGTGTTGCTAATGCATCCAGCCCTGAGGATTGGGCTAGAGCTGATCTTATTGGTAGCCAAAGATGGATAACACCTGAGCAAAATGCTTGGGGTCATAACCAATATCAACATCCAATTGATCCACAAGCGCAAAGTCAGCAACAACAGCAACAACAACAGCAACAGCAACAACAACAGCAACAACAACAGCAGCAACAACAGCAGCAACAGCAGCAGCAATGGCAACAACAAGTGCCACAACAACAACAGCAGCAACAAAGACGTCCACGTCCACAAGTGCCGCAACAACAGCAACAACAGCAGCAGCAACAACAACAGCAACAACAATGGCAACAACAAGTGCCACAACAACAGCAACAACAAGAACCTAAAAAAGGTGGTTCTAACGGAGTTACTATTGTTAATAACTACAATACATATGTAACTACTGATGTTGAAAATGTTAAGAAAAACACAGCTAACATTAATATTCTTAACCAAAAAGTAGAAAATAATACTACTAATATTACGAATATTAACAAGCAAGTTGGTAATGTTAAAACTGACATTACAGGCATTAAAAATGATATTACTAATATCAATGCTAAAGTTAATCAAAATAGTAAAGATATTGAAGGCCTAAAAGGTAAAGTTGGTACTCAAATTACTAATATTCGACAAGATATTACGAATATTAACAATAATATCGATGCTAGATTTACTGAAATCAACAACAACATCGATACAAAAATCAATAAACAAGTTACTAACATCACGAACAATGTTGTTAATAATGTAAACACTAATATCGATGCAAGTGTTAAAAAACACATCGAAGCTAATAATACTAATATTATTAACCAAGTAAATCAAAACATTAATACTGAAATTAAAAATAATAACACTACAATTTTAAATCAAGTTAATAAGACTATTGAAAATAACAATACAACTATTATCAATAATGTTAACAAAGATGTAGATGTTAAAATTGCTGATATTAAAACAAATATCAACAATGTGAAAACTGAGTTAAATAACAATATTACTAATGTTAAAACTGAGTTGAACAATAACATTAACAACGTTGAGATTAAAGTTAACGACAACAAACAAGCTATCAATAATTTAACTGTTAACGTTAACAATAATAGCAAAGCTATTACTGATTTGACTGCTAAAGTTGAAGAAAACACTAACAACATTACTTTCAACAATACTATTGCGATGGAAAACCGCAAAGGTATCATTGATAACAAAAAAGCTATCGGTGAAAATAAAAAAGCCATCGAAGACTTGAAAGGTAAAGTTGGTACAACGATTACTAACATCAACACAACAATTGACAATAAAATTACTGAAAATAACACAAAAATTATTAATCAAGTCAATAATGATGTAGATGCTAAGATCAATGTAGTAAAAACAGACATTACAAAAATTACTAATAATGTAAATAATGTAAGTGCAAAAGTTGATGCTAATACTACTAACATCACTAATAACACTACAAATATCAACAAAAATGCGACTGCAATCACTGAATTAAATACTAAAGTTGATAAAAATTATACTGACTTGATGAAGCGATTCGACTATCACAATGAAGCGTTAAGCAATCATGAAGGTCGCATCCAGGCGCTTGAACAAGATAACAAAACTATCAAAACTGATGTATCCAACACTCAAAACCAAGTTAATATCAACACTAAAGATATTGCTGATTTAAAAGGTAAAGTTGGTCAAAACATCGGCAATGTTCAAGTAGATATTAAAGATATTAAAAACAATATTACTAATATCAATAGCAAAGTGGACGCAAATGTAACTGCAATTAATAACGTTAATGTAAAGGTTAACGGTGTTAAAGGTGACTTAGATGGTCTTAAAGGTCGTGTAGATCGCCATGATCAACGTTTAGACTACTTACAAGATAATATTACTGACAACTCTACACGTATTTCCGTTGTTGAGGATAATGTGAAAACTAATACTACAAACATTGTAGATAATAGTAAACGCATCGATGCTAACTCTGCTCGTATTTCCAACAATGAAAAAGCGATTAATGATTTGAAAGGACATGTTGGTACACAAATTACAAATGTTGAAACTACAATCAACAATAAAATTGAAGCTAACAATACTACAATCATCAATAAAGTAGATAAAAATATTGATGCGAAGATTACTGAAAATAATAAAGTAATCAACAATAATATCAACAACATAAACGTTAAAGTTGATGGTATTAAAGGTGACTTGGATGGTCTTACTAAACGTGTAGATAAAGCGGAAAAAGATATCAATGTAGCTGGTACAATTGCTATTGAAAACCGCAAATTCATTGGTGACAACAAAAAAGCTATCGATGAATTAAAAGGTCATGTTGGCACACAAATCACAAATATCGAAAATACAATTACCAATAAAATCAACGCAAATAATACAGTAATTAACAAAAATATCGAGAATAAGATTGAAGCTAACAATACTACAATTCTTAACAAAGTAGATAATAATATCGATGTTAAGATTAATTCCAATAACATCAAAATTGATCAAAAGATTGATGGTGTTAAAGGTAACTTAAAAGATCTTGAAGCTCAAGTTAAGAAAAACACACAAGACATCAATGTAGCTGGTACAATTGCTATTGAAAACCGTAAATTCATCGGCGACAATAAAAAAGCTATTGATGAATTAAAAGGTCATGTTGGCAATCAAATCACAAATATCGAAAATACAATTACTAATAAAATCAACGAAAACAATACAGTAATTAATAAAACTATCGATAATAAGATTGAAGCTAACAATACTACTATTATCAATAAAGTAGATAACAATATTGATGCTAAGATCAATGCTAACAACACAACAATCATTAACAAAGTTGATAAAAACATTGATGTGAAAATCAACGAAAATAACACACAAATTAACAATACAATCAACAAAAAAATTGGTGATGTGAATGTTAAGATTGATGGTGTTAAAGGTGATTTGGATGGCCTTAAAGGTCGTGTAGACCGTCATGATGAACGTTTAGACTACTTACAAGGTAATATTGTAGATAATTCTACACGTATTACTGTAGTAGAAGATGGTGTTAAAGCTAATGCTAAAGATATCAATGTAGTTGGCAATATTGCTTTGGAAAATCGTCAATTCATCGGCAATAACAAAGCTGCTATTGATAAAAATACAAAAGCTATTGATGCATTAAAAGGTCAAGTTGGCACTACAATTAAAAATATCGAAACTACAATTAATAACAAGATTACTGAAAACAATGTAACTATTAATAAAAATATCGATACTAAGATTGAGGCTAACAACACTGTTATCAACCAAAACATTGATAATAAAATTAACAGCAACAATACAACAATCATTAATAAAGTAGATCAAAATATTGATGCAAAAATCAATGCTAATAACACAACAATCATTAACAAAGTTGATAAAAACATCGATGTAAAAATCAATGAAAACAACAAACAAATCAACAACACAATCAATACAAAGATTGGTGATGTAAATGTTAAGATTGATGGCGTTAAGGGTGACTTGAAAGGTCTTAAGGGTGATTTAGATGGCCTTAAAGGTCGTGTAGATCGTCATGATGAACGTTTAGATTACTTACAAGGTAACATTGTTGATCATTCCACACGTATCTCCGCAGTAGAAGATGGTGTGAAAGCTAATGCAAAAGATATTAATGTAGTCGGTACAATTGCAATGGAAAACCGTCAATTCATTGGCGATAATAAAGTTGCTATTGCAAACAACACTAAAAATATCAATATCAATGCTAAAGCTATCGATGAGTTAAAAGGTCAAGTAGGTCAATCCTCTACAGTTATCAACGATATTAAGAAACAAATTACTAATATCAACGGTAAAGTAGAAAACAACACTACAAATATTGCTAATAACACAACTAATATTGCTAAAAATACTACAGCAATTAACAACGTAAACGTTAAAGTTGATGCTAATACAAAGGCTATCGTAGATAATAGCAAACGTATCGATGCAACTAATGTGAAAGTAGATACTAACACTACAAACATTGCTAACAATACAACTGCGATTAACAACGTAAACGTTAAAGTTGATGCTAATGCAAAGGCTATCGTAGATAATAGCAAACGTATTGATGCAACTAATGTGAAAGTAGATGCTAACACTACTAACATTGCTAACAATGCTACTGCAATCAACAATGTAAACGTTAAAGTTGACGGTGTTAAGGGTGACTTGAAAGACCTTACTGCTAAAGTTGAACAAAACACTAAAGACATCAACGTAGCAGGTACAATTGCAATTGAAAACCGTAAATTCATTGGCGATAACAAAGCTGCTATTGCAAATAACAAAGCTGCAATTGCAAATAACACTACAAATATCAATGTTAATGCAAAAGCTATTGATGAATTAAAAGGTCAAGTAGGTAAATCTTCTACAGTAATCAACGATATTAAAAACCAAATTACTAATATCAATGGTAAAGTAGAAAATAACACTACTAACATTGCTAACAATGCTACAAATATTCAAGCTAATGTAGTAGCAATTGCTGACAATAGCAAACGCATCACTGAAAACACTACAAACATCGCAAACAACACTACAAACATTGCTAATAACACTACAGCTATTAACAATGTAAATGTAAAAGTTGTCGGTATTAAAGGTGATTTGGATGGTCTTACTAAACGTGTTGATCAAAATGAAAAAGATATCAATGTAGCTGGTACAATTGCTATCGAAAACCGTAAATTCATTGGCGATAACAAAAAAGCTATTGATGAATTAAAAGGTCAAGTTGGTAAAACAGTTCAAAATATCGAAACTACTATTAATAACAAAATTACTGAAAACAATGTAGTTATTAATAAAAATATCGATACTAAGATTGAAGCTAACAACACTGTAATTAACCAAAACATTGCAAATGCAATCAACGAAAATAACACAACAATTATTAACAAAGTTGATAAATCTGTAGATGTTAAGATCGCTGAAAACAACAAAGCGATTAACAATACAATCAACAATGTAAATGTTAGAGTTGACGGTATTAAAGGTGATTTGAATGGTCTTACTAAACGTGTTGACCAAAATGAAAAAGATATTAATGTAGCTGGTACAATTGCTATCGAAAACCGTAAATTCATTGGTGATAACAAAGCTGCTATCGACAAGAATACAAAAGCTATCGAAGCATTGAACGGCAAAGTTGGTACTACTATCACTAACATCGAATCTACTATCAATAACAAGATTGAAGCTAACAATACTACAATTCTTAACAAAGTAGATCAAAATATCGATGCTAAGATTACTGCTAATAACACAACAATCATTAACAAAGTTGATAAAAACATCGATGTAAAAATCAATGAAAACAACAAACAAATCAACAATACAATCAATACTAAGATTGGTGATGTAAATGTTAAGATTGATGGCGTTAAAGGTGATTTGGATGGCCTTAAAGGTCGTGTAGATCGTCATGATGAACGTTTAGACTACTTACAAGGTAATATTGTAGATAACTCTACACGTATCAGTGCTAATGAAGATGCTATTAAAGCATTAAAAGGCCAAGTTGGTACAACAGTTACTAATGTTGAAAACACAATCAATGCTAAGTTTGAAGCTAACAACACAGTAATTAGAAACGATATCAGCACTGCAATTAATAATAACAACACTATTATTAATAAAAATATTGCAAATGCTATTAGCGAAAACAACACAACAATCATTAACAAAGTTGACCAAAATATTGATGCTAAGATTGCTAATAACAACACAGAAATCAATAAAACTATCAACAGTAAAGTTAATGAAGTAAATGTTAAAGTTGATGCTAACACAAAAGCAATCGTTGATAATAGTAAAGCTATTACTGACATTAAAGCTAATGTGACAAACATCAGCAATAAAGTAGATGTTAACACTGCAGATATCAAAGCTATCCGCACAGATGTAACTAACAACACTACTAATATTGCTAATAACACTGCAGCTATTGCTAATGTAAGTAAACAAGTTACAAATAATACAACTAACATTTCTAATAATGCAACAGCTATTGCAAACATTAGTAAGCAAGTTGCTGGTAACACTGCTAACATTACTGATGTAACTGCTAAAGTAAATGCTAATACTGGTCGTATTGAATCTAATACAACTACTATTAACAACTTAAGCGGTAAAGTTGATGCTAATGCTCAAGCTATTGAGTCCTTAAAAGGTCAAGTTGGTAAAGGTAATACTACAATCGTTAATGTAGCTCAAAAAGTAGAAAATATCACTCAAAACATTAACGCTCAAAACAGCAACATCCAAGCTAATACTGTAAACATTCAAAATAACACTTCCAATATTAATAACATTAAAGCTAATGTTGTTAACGTTGAAAAGAATGTAAACAATATTAAAGCTGATGTGACAGTAGTTAAAGCTGATATCACAAACATCAATGCTAAAGTTGATCAAAAAATCAATATTGTAAATAACAATATCAACAATATTAGTGCTAAAGTTGATAAACAACTTAATATTGTAAACAACAATATTACTAATGTTCAAAATGATGTTAAGAATATTGATGCAAAAGTTACAAACATTGATAATAAAGTGACTAACATCGATAACAAAGTAACTAATATTGACAACAAAGTGACTGATATTGATGTAAGAGTAAATAATCAAAATACTGTAATCAACAATATCAAAACTGATGTATCTGGCTTGAAAGACCAAGTTGGCAAAAACACTGAAGCAATCAAAAACTTACAAAACGTAGGTGCTGATGTAAGCAAAGTGAAAGAACAAGTTAATGCTAATACTCAAAAAGCAAATGCTAACGAAGAACGCATTAAAACTGTTCAAAGCCAAGTTTCTGTTAATACTGAAGCAATCAAACATAACACTGAAAACATCAATATTAACAAAGCAGCGATCAAGCAAAATGCTGAAGCAATTCAAAATACTAATGTAACTGTAGAAAAAGTAATCAACAAAGTTGATGAACATAGTAAAGTTATTAACAATGTATCTAAACAAGTTAATACTAATACAACTAATATTGCTAATATTAATAATGTTGTTAACCAAAATACAACTAATATTACAAATGTAACTAACCAAGTTAATGCAAATACAAGCAATATTAGCAAAGTATCTAGCCAAGTTAATACAAATACTACAAACATCAACACTCTCAATGCTAAAGTAGATACTAATGTTTCAAATATCACTAAGGTAGATAACCGTGTAACTGCAGTAGCTAACCAAGTTAATGAAAATGCACAATTAACTAAAGCTGTTGGTACTCTAGCACTAGAAAATCATGAAAAAGTTAGTGTATTAGGTTTACAGGTAAACAAAAATACAGAAGACATTTCTAACAATGCAGCAGCAATTGCAAATGTAAATACTAAAGTTGATGAAAACGTTAAATTGACTAAAGCAGTAGGTACATTGGCATTAGAAAACAATGAAAAAGTTAATGTATTAGGCTTACAAGTAAACAAAAATACTCAAGACATCGGTACTTTAGCAGAGGCTGCAAACTACAGCTTGAAAGCTTCTAATATAGCTCTTCAAGACCATGCAACTCTTGTTCAACACGATGCTCAAATCGCAGAAAACTCTCGCCGTATTAGCAGTGTAGAACGCGATGTGAAAGCAGTTGGTGCTAATGCAGCCGCATTGGCAGCATTGAAACCTATCGAATACCACGAAGGTCAAAAAGCTCAAATTATGGCAGCTGTTGGTACTTACAAAGGTAAAACATCTACTGCATTGGGTGTAGCTCATTATGCAAATCCTGATTTGTTAATCCATGCTGGCGCAGCTTATGGTGGTGACCATAGTGTAATGGCAAATGCTGGTGTAACAATCGGTATTGGTAATGCTCCTACAGCTCCTAAAGCATCCCCAGCAACTGTAAAAGTTCTTGAGGATAAAGTGGCTGATTTACAAGCTCAAAATAAAGAAATCCGTGATCTTCTTGATAAAGTGCTTGCACAACAACCACAACAAGCTCCACAAGCAGCTGTAAAAACAACTAAATAATTAGCCTCCCAATTGATAGATTAATTCTTTGATCTATCGTAGGTATAGAAACCGCGTAACAGCAATGTTACGCGGTTTTCTTTTTGTACGCCGAATAGGCATGACTAAACCCCCAGTTAAACTGGGGGTCGGTAAAAATTCTTAGAGAAAAGGAAAGAACCTCCTAGTGATAGAATGAAGTT
>NZ_JAHABE010000014.1:0-49137 GCF_018376515.1 Veillonella sp. oral taxon 158
CCATATATCATCAGAGTGATGATGATAATGTTTTGGTAAGGTTTGACCAGGTTTAATAACCCATACTGAACCACCTGTGGAATCAGTTTGATAAAATGGAGTCTTAACAGCTTTCTCTAGACTTTCAACTTTCACAAGTTCCATGTCAAAAACACGTTGATCATTCATAATGCTCACACCTTTCATCAATTACCAACTAGCGAGTGCCCGATGCATATTCGCCCAAATTAATATCTATAACAGTACGAACAGGTTGAATCAAGGAATCCTCATACTGAACCTTCCACTTAATATCTGGATTCAGATCTCCATTTTCTAAGCCGGCAATCGTTTGCCCGTCGTCAATAGGATTATCATGCTCAAAGATATAGTACAACACACTATACGCATGATTTACGATCTCATCGGGATTCATATCGTGAAAGTGGTACTGCAAATCAGGATAGAATAAGGTGCTCATACCTAACGTATCAACCATCATATCATCTGTGCCTTGAATGCTAAAATAACGCACATTTACAGCATAATAAATAAAACGAGTCACATTTTTATCTGGATGATTTTCAATGGTTTCACGACTTAAAAACTTACGAGATAGACCAAAGACAACGGCCTTGCAAGATGGATATAACTCCAACAGCGCATCTACATATTTTACGAGCATATCAGCTCGTTCGTTAGGCTCTAAACCTGAAGCTAACATATCGGTAGCAAATACTCTATATTGGCATTCATCTAATAACTCATCTACATTTGGACAATCCCACACCTGACTACGTTCAAAATCATCTAGTACAGGTTCATCGATTTTCTCACAATTCATCACCATTAAGGTCGGTGGAATATCGGCATCATTATCTTCATAATGAACCTTATAATTTTGAGGTGCGAAACCAGCAGATTCAGCTCCATAACTAAAGCAATCAACAGGGCCTAAATGCTTTGTAAATACCTCTACCATTGTATCGCGGCTAGGCATATCACACTGCTCAGGCATTAATAACTCAACGAAAAACAATCCGCCAGGACGAACAGAGTTATCTGTTAGATCTTGTTTAAATACTTGGCTCATATTCTCTCTCCTAATTTTTACTATTTTTCTGATGAGTGTATTAGTTTATACCATTTTACAATACCCTCAGGGATTAAAAAGCTATTTTTCTCTATTTTTTCTTTTGCCCAACTATAAAGTTCATCAGATGAAATAATATGTATATTATCTATATAGGTCTCCACTACAACTTTATCCTCGGATGAAAATAAATATACCTCTTTATTAGGTTGATCTTTAATCAGCTCTATATAATCATTAGGCTTTAATTCTTTATTCCCTTTTTTCACCTGAGGATATGCAAGCATACCATTTTCCGGATTTACTAATACACATTCATATAGCTCGGTCGCAATTTTATTCGTAGATGGAATTGCAATATAATTCGCCTTATCATATAAATACAAGCAAACCAAATCCTCACAATCTGATGGAGATAGGCAATTATAAAATAATTGTTTTAAAGATGCATTGGACTCAATATTTACCGCTAAAGGTTTTCCATTATAAATAAAAGAAGCATACTCATACATATAATCTTTTCTTACACGTTGAAGAGTTCTACCTTGAATAAATGCTGTGGCAATAACCCCTGGAACTTGACTCTCATCACCAATTGGTTTCCACTCGACATCTTCTATTTGATTTGCTGCATCATGTTCTAGTGCGTCAATACTAGGATTATATACATACCTTAAATTATTTCCAACATAACCTAAGTAATATATACCATTATCACGCATCCAAATATAGTCCCCCGGCTTCACTCGTTCTAAAGTCTCTACGGCAACTATCTTCTTACCAGCTTTAATATTGAATAAATTATACTCTTCAAGAACCTTATAATAAATATCTTTAGATTTAATACTAGCTCTGATAGATTGAATTTTATCAAAAGCTTCTGCATTATACTTTTTTATTTGATCATCATTGATACTCCACCCAACAGCTGCAATAGATTTTTCTCTACAATAAGTAGATATTTTTTTACCATCGTTACTATCTGTTCTTGTTTGTAATCTCCATACAGTCCCCATTGTGTTAACCTCCTAATTAAATAATACAAACTTCACACAATAAATATATTACCTTCTAATTTATAGTATACAGGATGATATTCAGTACTACAAATCGCCATCCATCGTTTTACAAACTTCTCAAAATCAATGTTATAATTACAATTTAATAGAATTTGCATAGAGTTTTGTAATAGATATACTCGTTCAATTTCTAATCTATCTATTAAAGAATTGCTTATGAGTTCACCCTTTACAACTTGTTTAAATCTTGCATATAAATAATCAATACACTGATTTTTATATCCAAGTTTATAATTGCTAGCCACAAATAAACTACGATATGATAATTCACTCGGAAGAAAAGATTCCCATTCTAGTATTTCATGTCCATCTTCAACCATTCTAATATACATATCATTAATATCGATATAATCTCGAATCCAACATTCAACCATTAAGTAAATATTTAATTCTTGCTCCATTAAGTCATCTATATAAAAGTCCTTTAATCCATCTATATCAAATTCTACATTAGCCCTATATTGATACATAGATATCCCCCCTAATATATAATCACATTCTTTTATATAGATATTATAACTTTATGAATGCCCAAATTTTCACCCATAGCATCATATTTAATATATAAAAATCTCACATTATCCCCTCCCTATGGCCCTACAATTCATAAAAATACAAAGACCCGCTCCATGGTCCTCAGACTCATGGAGCGGGTCTTTGTATTAACTCACTAGCATGGGATGGTGAGATGACAGTGGAACCCAAACGGACTCTACCGGACTCCAACCCCTACTCAATTATAGAGGTTTACGAACCACGTCGATGATAGAGCCATCGCGGTATTCTACGATTGCCACGATATCTTCGTCTTTGTCAGACAAAGGAATATCTTGTGGTTTACCAACTAAGTCAAATGCTAATTGTTGTAATTCTTCAATTGTGAAGATAGGCAAATTGCTATCTTTGAAGCGTTCAATCAAATCAGTGCGAGTTGGGTTGATTGCGATACCATATTCAGTAACAAGTACGTCAATGGAGGAGCCTGGTGTAATTACAGTAGCTACTTTATCACGGATCATTGGCAAGCGGCCACGGATCAATGGGCAAGTAATAACTGTGCATTTAGCACCTGCTGCTGTATCGGAGTGACCGCCAGAAGCGCCCATCAATACGCCATTGGAGTCAGTCATTACGTTTACGTTGAAATCAAGGTCGATTTCAGTAGCCCCAAGGAATACTACGTCTAAGTAGTTAGTAGTACAGTCTGTCCAAGGGTTAGCGTACATGGAAGCGGACATTTCGATATGTGCAGAGTTTTTATCCAAAGATGCTGCTGCAGTAGTATCGAATGTTTGAGTATCGTAAATAGCACGAATCAAACCTTCTTCAAGCATACCAGTCAAGATACCAGTAGCACCACCGATAGCAAAGCCAGCTACTTCACCGCGTTTACGAAGCTTTTCACCGATGAATTTCGCCACAGTCAATGGAGCACCACCAGCGCCCAATTGGAATACGAAACCATCTTTAATGATACCAGCTTGGTCAAGGAATTCACCAGCTAATTCAGCAATTTTGATTTGGATAGGATTTTTAGTGAAACCTACCGCACCAGAAGCGATACCTTCTGGATCACCAATGCTTTCAACCTCTACAACATAATCTACGTCAGTTTGAGGAATTGCATAGTTGTGTACATAGTCAACTAAGTTATCAGTGATGATAACAGTTGTATCTGCATAGTGGGAGTCAACTTTAGCATAGCCAAGTGCGCCACATGCGGATTTGCCTGTACGACCAGTAGCATTACCACGTGGATCAGCTGTAGGAGCGCCCATGAAAGCTACGTCAATATGAACTTCGCCACATTCGATAGCACGAGCACGGCCACCATGGGAACGAATGATTACAGGGCGTTTCATTACGCCTGGGTTTTGTGTTAAGAATTTACCAAGACGATCGCGCAAGCCAGATGTTTCGATAGCTGTTACAGTACCATCTTGAATCATTTCTACTAAGAACTCATGGCATGGGGATAAGGAGGAAGACGCAATTGTAATGTCTTTAATACCTTTCGCTTGAACGCGTTCCATAACCATTTTCATTACATAGTCGCCATTGCGCAAGTGATGGTGGAAAGACAATGTCATACCATCTTTTACGCCGGCTTTTTCGATTGCTTCGTCGATAGAAGCAAGAACTTTATTAGTACCCACACGGCTCATGTGTACAGTTTTACCTGCACGATGAGCTTTTGGTTCGATTGCGAATTCACCTTGGTATACTTCGCGACCTTCTAGTGCTGGGATATTTGTTGGGATATCGCGACCTACTTTATTTAACATCGTATTCTGCTCCTTCCTCTAATTCAACTTTAATACCTGCTGCACGTGCTTTATCAACTACGCGTTGTGCACGAACTACGATAGGACCATCGATCATTTTGCCATCTACAGCGATTACGCCTTTATTGTTGCGCAATGCATCTGCATAGCTGTTCAATACCTTAACGGAATGAGCGATTTCTTTTTCGTCAGGAGTGAATACTTCGTGGATAATTTTAATTTGGCTTGGGTGGATACAAGATTTGCCATCGTAACCCAAAGCTTTAATGAATTCAACTTCTTCGCGGAAACCTTGAGGATCTTTCACGTCGGAGAATACAGTATCGATTACGCGGATACCTGCTTCGCGTGCGGCATGAAGGATTGTTTGACGAGCGAACAACAATTCAACAGCTGGTTTGCTTTTACCAGTGCGAAGGTCAGCACGATAGTCTTCAGCGCCAAGAGCGATAGCAACTACGCGAGGGCCATGGCAGATTTCACGAACATTGTACAAGCCACGAACGGATTCGATAGCTACGATAATGTTGATGGTACCTTCTTCCCAACCGTTAGCTTTTTCTACTTCTTCAATTTTCTTCGCTACGATTTCAACTTCGGAAACGTCCTCAGTTTTAGGTAAACGAATCAAATCAGGTTTAGCAGGAACGATTACATCAAGATCATCATAACCATAAGGAGTTTGTGTAGGATGGTTGATACGAACAACTGTTTCACCCCGGAACTTACGGGATTTCAAAGCTTCTGCAGTTAAAAGACGAGCAGTGTCTTTTTCTGTTACAGCAACGGAATCTTCGATGTCGATCATGATGGAGTCAGCACCGTGAATGTCAGCACTGTTAATCATTTTAGGTGTATTACCAGGTACGAACATCATGGAACGAGACAAGCGTTTTTTAGCAGCCTCTGTTAATGGATTTGTTTTAACTTCTGGGAATGTTTTATCGTTAGCCATTATGCTTTGCTCCCCCTTTCCAATGCGCCTAATACGCGAGCTTTAATTGTATAATCCCAAGCATTTTTATCTTGTACGATTACTTTCACGCCGTCAAAACCAGCTTCTTTTACTGTGTTCAAAATAACGGATTTAATTTGGTCGCCGTATTGACGGATAACTTTGGATGTTAATTCGATTTCGATACCGCTAGCAATCGGTTCAACCGTTACTAATGCATCATTTTTTTCGTCGAAGCCTGCTTGAGCAGCTTTTACTAATTGTGCCATGTTGCATCCTTTCCTTGTGAAACATTTATAAAGTTCAAGTCTGTACAGGCTCGTCGCGAGAGCCCAGTACAGACGATGAATACTAACAATTAAATTCTAACACTCCATAGTGAAAGTTTCATATTACATGAAACCTGTGATTTTCCACCAAGGAATACCAATTACGTAGTTCAATACTAAACATACTACTGCAATCATTAAACCAACTGTCCACCAGTCTTTTACATTGTTGTAACCAGCGGAGAAGATGATTGGACCAGGAGCAGCACCGTAGTGAGTTACGGAACCACCATAGGAGTTTGTACCAATCAGAATGAATGCAAGTAATGTAGGATCGATGCCTGCGTTCATACCAACGATCAAGAATACTGGAAGCATCGCGGAGATGTATGCAGTACCAGATGCGAAGAAGTAACGAACAGCAACGGAAATAATGGAGATAAGGATAAGCATCATGAATGGATCTAAACCGAAGTTCATGTGAGCTTCTAAATATTTAGCCAACCATTCGAAGAATTTACCTTTAGACAATGCGGAGGATAAGCCCAGGATACCACCGAACCAAATCAATGTGTTCCAAGCAGCTTTAGTTTTGAGCAAGTCATCCCAAGTAATAATACCACATATAAATGTAGCAATCATCGCTACGATAGCTACAGCTGTAGCGTCAATTTTGATATCAAATGTTGGAAGAATCCAACCAGTGATTGCAAGAAGCGCGATAGCAATAAGACCTTTTTCAGACGCTTTCATAGGTCCCAATTCAGCTAAGCCATCAGCAGCAATTTTCTTGTTGTCGATTTCTTTTACAGTCGGGCGTTCATACATGTAGCCAATAATAGGAACAAGCATTAACATGATAAAGCCAGGTACGAACATTGCTAATGCCCATTGAGCCCAGTTCAAAGATACTCCTGTCAATTTAGTAATAAAGTCAAGAGCTAAATAGTTTGGCGCCATCGCAGTTGCAAAGAAGAAGGATGTTACCTTTGTAGCAAAGTAACCATTCTGTAAGAGGTAAGCGCCTGCTTTTTTTGCAGATTCGCCAGGATAAGAACCAACTGCTTCAGCGATGGACAAGTTGATTGGATATACGATACCAGCCGCACGAGCTGTGTTGGATGGTGTGGCAGGAGATAAGATTAAGTCAAGGAATGCCGTAACATAACCTAAACGAAGTGTAGTACTACCAAAAGCGCGAACCAAGTAGTACGCAATGCGGTGACCAAGGCCAGTTTTACCAAATGCAACGGATAAACCGAAGGCTGCGAAGATCAACCATAATGCTGTATTGCTGTAACCAGTCAATACTTCTTTTGTATTGCTCAATAAAATAGAAGATGTAGCAACACCTAATAATACTGTAATAGGAACTGGGAATGGTTTTAATACCAAGCCCACGATAGTAGCTAAATAAATACCGAATAATTTCCATACTTGCGGTTTGAGGCCTTCTGGTGTGCCACCGAACCACATAAACGCGACGATGGCAGCCATAATGCCAATACGCCATAATTTGTCTTTCATGTGTGTCGTTACCTTTCTTAACTAACTCAGGCATACATAAAATCATCTAGTCTTGAACAACGTAACAGCTCGCGACGTCTGTTACATCGATTAAGTCTACACTCATTATAAATGTTTAAAAGAATTATGAATAATAGATTACCTTTATAGGGGTTATAAAAACTTTTATATCTATCAATCATACTTTTTATGCATTTTGAGCATAGTTTTGCAGTTCCAAATGAAAAAAATGCATGTATACGTCCCCAAAGGGGGTATACATGCACTTACATGGTACTGCCTTGCTCTTTCGAGATATCTTTATTATGGGCTATTATATCGAAAAAGTCCAATACTGAAATAGCATGGATAAACAGTTATAAAAGCTCATAGATATGCTCTATTGCAAAGATTCTTATGCGTTATATTCTCTAAAAATACTATTATCTACTACGGTATGTTCTTTGTAGTAATTGCGAACATACTCAATAAATGTCTTTACTACTACTAGATTTTCCGCATCCTTTGTGTACACCATATTCGTATCACGTGTGATGCATTCACCGTCTTTATTGCGCAACGGACTTACATAAATATCTTTATCCTTGCAAGATCCAAGGCCCATATAGGTCAAAATCGACCAGCCAAGGCCTGCACGAACAAAGTGACGACAGGTACTCATGGAGTTTACATCCATCGCAACACTCGGTGGCTCTTCAAAATGTTCAGCGCACCATGTTTCGATGATGTTGGCTACCGATACATCTGTTTGGTATTTAATGAATGGCACCTTCTCTAATGACTCAGGTGGTACTAACTCTTTATAAACCAAACAATATGGCTCAGCCAGTAACAATTCAGATTTTCCAGATACATCATAGCCACCACGAGCAAAGGCAACCATACAATCGCCTGTATTGAACATTTTTACTACTTGATGGCTGAAAGCAGTCTTTACTTGAATATGAACATCTGGGTATTGTTCGCGGAAGGCTTTCAATAAGGCAGGTAGCTCATAGTCTGCAAAGTTGATAGATGACGCAATTTTCAAGGTCCCTTGAATCTTACCAGACGCAGAGTTCATAGCATTCTCCAATGCCTCTTGATCTTGCATCATTCTTTTACAGTAATCATAGAAAATTTCGCCTTGTGCCGTGAGGGCAATCCCTTCAGCAGTCCGCAACAATAGAGAATGGCCCAAGGCTTTTTCCATATGACGCAACCGATAGCTCAACGCCGGTTGCGATAAAAATAATTTTTCTGCAGCCCTTGTAATATTGCCTTCATCGACAACGGTTACAAAGGTTTGCCATTCTCTATCGTCCATACTATCTCCTTGTTATCGCTTATTACCAAAGATGCGCAATAAGGATAAGAATAAGTTAATGAAATCTAAGTATAGATTTAACGCACCTGTAATTTCGATGCGGTCTAAGATGCTTTCATCCTCCATCAAAGCTACTTCAGTCACATTGTTTTTAATGCGGTTAACGTCAATAGCTGTAAAAATAGAGAATACAACAACGCCTACATAGCCAAGCACGAGGCTCACTGTATCACTGAAAGCACTGAGTACAGCCCAGTTAAAGTAACGAGCCCCTATCATCACAAAAGATACGATAATCATACCAATTAAGGCAGCCATTACATATGGTGTTAGGGATGACAAGTTACGTTTCGTAGTAGCCCCTACCACGGCAAAGCCAATGAAGAATGCCAGTGTGCCTACTAATGCAGGAATGACCACATCAAACACATTATATCGCAACGATATCAAGGTCAATGTAAGACCATTCAATGCACTGTAGAGGAAGAACATACCGCGCAAAGTCATTACGTTTGCCGTATATGCTCGAGCACTAAATAGAACTATAACACCAAGCTCTACTAATAAAATGATATTGAAATTTTGGTACGCGAATCGCAACCAATTTGGATTTGCTAATGCAGCAAAGCCAACACCGATAGTTGTAAGCAAACCTACAACCATCCACAAGAAAGATCCCTTCAAACGTTGGGATACGATACTTTCAACTTGAGCAACTTGAGAGTTGCTAGGTCCTGTTACATTATATGGATTCATAGTCTCTCCTTATATTAAGCATTTATATTTTGACTAGCCTACACTTCGTCACTTAATTCCATCACGAAATTAGGTAGTCCCTATATTATAAAATTATTATCACTAACTATCGAGCATTGGCAATGCCTGCAAACACCTTGCCGCGTTCGCCATCGATAGTTACCTCTTGACCTTCAAGAAGTACGTCATGAGCATTTTTAGCGCCTAAAATTACAGGAATACCATAGGTAATGCCTGCAATAGCACTGTCAGAAGTATAACCATCTTCAACAGCGATAATGCCGCCTGCACGTTTTGCAATAGCCATTAATTCAGGCTCCATTGTGCCCACCACAAGGATGTCGCCGTCTTTGAAGCTTTCATAATTCCCCTTATGATTAGTAGCAATGAATACAGTGCCTGTAACGGATTTACGCAAAATACCATTACCAGATAAGAGTACTTGGCCTGCAATATGAACTCGAATCATATTTGTAGTACCTGTAGCACCAGATGGTACGCCAGCCGTTACCACAACTAAGTCACCAGACTCAATGGCACCTGTGCCAAGAGCACCTGTAATCGCTTGTTTAACCATTTCATCAGAATTAACGATTTCATGACCTTTAATAGCCTCTACCCCCCAGCATAATTGCATGCGGCGAATTGTTTCGTCATGCGGTGTTACAGCAATAATTTTGCAAGCCGGACGATGTCGAGCTGTGCTAATTGCAGTATGACCAGATTCAGTACATGTCAAAATAGCAGCAGCTCCAAGGTTTTGAGCGATACGCACGCTTGCTAAACATACAGCACTGGTAGTCGTCATATCCACATCTTGACGAGCACGACTTTTGCTATCGTAAATAGCCGCTTGTTCTGTTACCTCAGCAATGCGTGTCATAGTCGTAACCGCTTCTACTGGGTAAGCGCCATTTGCTGTTTCACCAGACAACATGATCGCATCCGTACCATCCAAAATGGCATTGGCTACGTCACTTGCTTCCGCACGTGTTGGACGTGGATTTTGAATCATGGACTCCAACATTTGGGTTGCTGTAATAACTGGTTTCCCTAAGTCATTACATTTTTCAATCATCATTTTTTGAAGTACTGGTACCTCTTCGGCAGGGATTTCTACACCGAGGTCACCGCGAGCAACCATAAGACCGTCCGCTACTTCCAAAATTTCATCAATATTTTTAACACCTTCAGCATTTTCAATTTTTGCGATAATCTTGATATCTTTTTTCTCAGACTCAAGGATGCGGCGGATAGCCACCACATCTTTGCCGCGTTGCATGAAGGATGCGGCCACAAAGTCTACACCTTGTTGACAGCCAAAGCGTAAATCTGCTTCGTCCTGTTCAGATACAGGAGGCAAGCTAAGCGCTACCCCTGGCACAGCTACGCGTTTACGGTTACCAATTTCACCACTGTTTTGAACAGTAGTAATGATGTTATTTCCTTCGATGGCATCGATGTTAAGCGTTACAAGGCCATCAGCCAAGAGGATTTTATCCCCAACGGACACGTCGCCTACAAGGCCTTTGTGGTTCACGGAGCTAAGCTCTTTTGTGCCTTCCACATCATCGGTAGTCAATGTAAACTTTTGACCTTCTTCAAGGAATACTTTACCCTCTTTAAATAGGCCAAGACGAACCTCAGGACCTTTCGTATCGAGCAATAGCGCAATTGGTTTATTAACAATCATCGCCGCATCACGCACCATTTGCATGCGTTCTGCTTGCTCTTCGTGAGATCCATGAGAGAAATTAAAACGAGCCACATTCATGCCCGCTCGCATCATATCTTCTAAAATACCAAATTTATCCGTTCCCGGACCTACAGTACATACGATTTTTGTACGTTTCATCTTTCCTCCTATGAAACTAATCCCTAGACGAGATTTTTCATTTCTTATTATATATCGTGAAAGCTAGCTGTGCTTCACGCAACATAAGTTATTAAGTAGTAAATATATTTATTCGTGCCTTAATATCTACTTATGCATATATTATTGTACCTCTACGGATCCATCACCTAATATAGCTTCAATAGCCTTGATGGATTCATCACTAGGGTCAAAGCACATATTCGGTGGCAAGTTAATACGCTTCCGTTGACGGTGCAAGTATAGTGATGTTGGCACAGAGCCTGCGGTGTTCGTTAATACCCGTTTTAAGGCTTCACTATTTTCTGGCGTGTCATATTGGCTATAAATATGGATGGCCACATGCTTAGCCTGACTATAGTTTACCTTTAATGGCATAATGCGGTCTGCAATAATTTGCACACCCTTTTCATCCGCATCAACGCGGCCTTTTACCTTAACGATCATATCGACAGCAAGGAACTGTTGACTTTGACTAAAGACCTTCGGGAATGCCACTACATTGGCCGCACCAGAGTAATCTTCGATACGAAGAATGGACATAACCTCATTTCGTCTTGTCATACGGTCCGTCTTATTTTCAATCAAACCGCCAAAGGTTATGGTTTGACCGTCATATTGCTCTGGATTTTCTACGAGAGCCCCCAGTTCAAAGAGGCCCTCTAATTCCTTAGCATAGCCTTGCAATGGATGGCCTGTGATGTAAAAGCCTGTATATTCCTTCTCATCCTTCAATTTATCGTCCTCCGATAAATCCTCCACATTAGGTACAGGGATGAAATCTACAGACTCCTCTATATCGCCAAAGAGGCTCATGGTGCCCATAGCGGCATCCTTTTGCTCTTTAGCACCAACGGCTTGGGCGCTTTCATACATATGCAATAATTGGTTTCGGTTTTCCTTGAAACCATCCATGGCACCGCAGCGAATGAGACTTTCAAGAAGTCGTTTATTAACAACCTTGTTGTCCACGCGTTTACAGAAATCTACTATATCTGTATAGCGGCCGTGCTCATTGCGCTCGCGAATCAAGCGATCAATGGCATTATCCCCTACGTTCTTGATGCCCCCAAGGCCGAAGCGAATGGCATCACCTTGCACGGCAAAGCTGCGTTCAGAATAGTTAATATCTGGACCGAGTACCTTAACGTTGTGCTTCTTGCAGGCATTGATGTAGTACGTCAATTTCTGCATGTTTTGCATGAAGCTAGTCATGGTAGCGGCCATGAATTCAGGGAAATAGTGGGCTTTCAGATACGCCGTTTGATACGCAATGTATGCATAAGCCGCACTATGTGATTTATTAAAACCATAGCCTGCGAAGTATACGAGCAAGTCAAATACTTCATTCGCGATGGACTCTTCTATACCATTATTTATGGAACCTTGAATAAAGGACTCGCGCTGAGCCTTTAGAACGGATTCCTTTTTCTTACCCATGGCGCGGCGCATTAAGTCCGCTTGACCAAGGGAGAAGCCGCCCATGGCAGATGCAATCTGCATAACCTGTTCTTGGTACAAGATTACCCCAAAGGTATCTTTCAAAATCGGTTCCAAGATTGGATGTAAATAAGTAACCTCTTTTTTACCGTGACGGCGGTCGATAAAGTCCGCCACCATGCCAGAGCCCAATGGACCTGGACGGTACAAGGCAACCAATGGAATTAAGTCTTCAAAATGCTCAGGCTTAAGGTCCATAACGAGCTTGGTGATACCTTCCGATTCGAGCTGGAATACACCAGAGGTGTCGCCTTTTGTGAGGATATCACAAGCTTCCTTATCATCGAGTGGTATTGCATCTAAATCGAGATCAATACCACGGTTCGCCTTGATGAGCTTTAAGGCATCCCCCATAACCGTTAAGGTACGGAGACCCAAGAAGTCCATCTTTAAGAGGCCTAATTCCTCGATGTTATCCTTGTCGTACTGCGTTACAAAGCCTTCATCATTGGCATTTTGTACTGGTACGTGGTCATCTAGAGGGTCCGCGGAAATTACGACGCCCGCCGCATGAGTGGACGAATTTCGCGCAATCCCTTCTAGCTTTTTACCAAAATCAAATAACTCTTTAACATTTGGATCAGCTTCGTATAACGCTTTTAACTCTTTCCCTTGTAGCGCCTTATCTAAGGTAATCCCAAGCTCATTGGGAATCATCTTAGCAATACGGTTCACTTCCGCCAGTGGTAAGTCTAGCACGCGACCTACGTCTCGAATTACGGCACGCGCGGCCTCAGTACCAAAGGTAATAATCTGAGATACACGCTCCTGACCGTATTTTCGTGTTACATATTCGATGGCTTGGCCACGCTTTTCATAACAGAAGTCAATATCGATATCGGGCATGCTTACCCGCTCAGGATTTAAGAACCGTTCAAAGAGCAAATCGTATTTTAATGGATCAAGGCCTGTAATGCCAAGTAGATAGGCTACTACAGAACCGGCCGCAGAACCACGACCAGGACCTACTAAGATGTCGTGCTCACGGGCATACCGTACATAATCCCATACGATAAGGAAGTAATCCTCAAATCCCATGGTACCAATAACATCTAACTCGTAGTCTAAACGTTTTTGTAATGCTTCAGAGGTCTCCCCATAGAGGCGAGGAATTTCTCGTTCACAAACCTTACGCAAATAGGTCTTAGACGTTTCCCCTTCTGGCACATCAAAGTGCGGCAAGTGATGTTCGTCAAAATTAAACTCTACATTGCAGCGTTCTGCAATTTTTAAGGTATTTTCGATAGCCCCTGGAATATGTCCAAATAACTGTGCCATCTCATCCCCAGATTTCAAGTAGAACTCATCATTAGGGAATTTTAAACGGTCTACCTCAGCACGACGTCGGCCTGTAGAAATACATACCTTAATGTCTTGCGCATCCGCATCCTCTTTTAAAACATAGTGGAAGTCATTAGACGCTACGATGCCAAGACCATATTCCTTGCTGAGCTTAATGAGCTCCTCTTGAGCCTTTGCCTCCTCAGATAAGCCATGATTTTGAATTTCTAAGAAGAAATTATCCTTCCCGTACGTCTCAATATACCATTCAATGGAACGCTTCGCGCCTTCCATATTATCTTGCAAAATATATTGAGGAATTTCCCCTTGAATACATGCACTAAGGGCAATTATCCCTTTGCTGTATTGGCGCAATAAATCACGGTCTGCACGTGGCTTATAATTAAAACCTTCAGTAGAGGCTTTCGACACGATTTTTACAAGATTTCGATACCCTTCCATAGTCTCTGCTAATAGAATGAGATGTTTCAAACGTTCACGGCTACGACCTTCCGGCTTATCAAGACGGCTACCTTCTGTGACATATACTTCACAACCGATGATAGGCTTAACGCCTTGGGCCACACACTCTTTATAGAAATAAATGGCTGCGTACATATTGCCATGATCTGTAATGGCAAGGGCCGGCTGATTTAACTCCTTCGCACGACGTACCATGTCAGGCAAACGACTGATGCCGTCTAGCAAACTAAACTCTGTATGACTATGTAAATGTACAAATGGCTGCATGGTACACCTCCTTTAAGGGCGATGAGCAAAATACACGTTCAATGACTTCTTACGAGCCTTCCAATCTGGCAAAAACTGTGCCACTAGATTGTGAAAGTTCTTAGAATGGTCTAAATATTTAAAATGAGCAAACTCATGAACCATAACGTACTCAATATACGCCTGTGGCCCCTCTAATAGTCGGGTGTTCATCTTAATGAGCTGCTTTGCTGGCGTACAAGAACCCCAACGACTCTTCATGCGCTGCTGTTTTATGGTTGGCATAGGCACATCAACACCTTGCTTGTGAAAGCGCTGATACACGACCTTCGCCCAATGGACGAATACCTTCTCCCCTAAATTACGCCAATAACTTTGCATCAATTTATGCTTTGCTTCATAGGTAGTACCTCGAGGCACCACCATGGTAAGGATGGCCTTTCCGTCAAAGCCGATATGAGGCTTTCCGTCCTGCTCAACTAGGCGCAACGTAACGGGAATGCCGAGGATTGATAAGCTTTCACCATTCACATACTGCAACGCATCGACACGCTTGGCATTCAATGCATCAATCTTGTAACGAGCCCGCTCAATGAAGGGCATATTCTCAATGACAAACTTGTCCACCCTATAATCCGGCACATACGCATTCGCCGACACATGGATCACACCATCCTTTGTAATACGCATGTTCATGTTCTTCACACGCTTGATGGTTAACTCATATTCAATTATGTCGCCATTATAGGTAATAGACCTAGTTGTTGAAGTATTCATACCTTTTATTTTATCATAAAACACTCATAAAATCGTAAAAATCTGGTGATTTTAATAGGAATTATTCGATATAGGTAAAATGATAAAAAACAACAGATAGCTGATTAAAGATAATCAGCTATCTGTTGTTTAATTTAATATTATTACACTCTAAGGTTGACTAATGACTAGCAACTCCCAATTCCCATCATATGGTCCGGTATAGAGTAAATCTCCACTAAATTGTGCAAAGCCAAATTGATAAGAAGTTATCCTTGAATCAGATACTTTACCTATCATCTTATTGCCTGTAATAGCTTGTAATGGAGGAATAATTAACTCTACAGTCTTTTCTTCTGAAAGATTAGATTTAAAGCGGATATGATTTCCCCAACCGCCACCTTTCATACGTCCACCTTCACCTATTTCAGTAATCTCTAGTTGGTCATTCTTTTGTATTAGATCTGTAGCAACCGTAATAAAGTTATTTACTCGTTCACGATGAAATGGTCGTTGCATGGAATCTCTAATATTGATAGTTACAAAAAGAATGGCTACCACTACTAAAAATATTAATAACAATTTTTTTCTCATATAACGCCTTTTTTATATTAAAGTATATATATAAAATAGCCCTTAACAATAAATACTTAAAGACCTAACTATGATGTTAGAACTTGGAATCTTTTATTATACTGCTATTAAAAAGAAATTCGGCTACCTTGTGATTTAAACCTTCCAGGCGCTTCTGACAATTTCTTATATATATCAAATGTTTCAGATGGGTCTAAACTTTCAATTGGTTGTAAAATCATCTTATCACCGTAATACTGTTGTTGTAATCTAGTAAAATTATTTATAGTTTCGACATCTTCTAGATTTAAATAATATACGATAATTGTATTGCTCTCTTGATTGATAATAACATAGACATCATCATTCATTGCATAAATTTTATCATTAATAATATCCATCGAAATACCTTTATTAATGAGATATACACTGTAGGCCTTATCAAAAATTGTATTGTATCTGCTATCAACTACATACCGATACTGTAAATCATGATATAACCACCCCCCACCTATAAAGAGAAATAGACCAAAAGTAATTACCAATACCTTTGATAGCTGCAGTAAACTCTTTAAAAAATCTATTATTTTATTCATATTTATATAATTGTAATATTTCTCCATAAACTCACTATAATATAACAACCTACAAAAGCTTTTATCCCTAATAATGAATTATAAATGCAATATTTCTAGCCAATTGTTACGTGCTAACAGTACAAGATATCCATCCTTCTCTGGATTCTTTGTTACATATACTCTATATGATTCATTTTCATATACATAAAGAGACTTAGTTTGTTCAACTAAAATCCACTCCCCACTTAAGGGCTTTATTGATTCTATATCTTTATGTAGTGAATCTTTCTTTATACTTATTGATACACCTAAAGATAATAGATTTCTTCTGTTCGGATCATATACATCTCCATCAATTATATAGTGTTCCCGTGGAAAAGCTGCATTTAAAGCTTGTGTCAGTTCTATTCTAGACTGCTCAACAGTATCATTAAACAAAAACCTATAGCCTAATCCACAAATTAGCCATACGAAAAAACAGCCTATAAATGTGTACCAAACAACAGAATAAATTGTTTTAAATTTCATCGCTAACCCCTCTATATTGCCTATATACTAGATCTATCGAGCAGAGCAGCTAGAGAATTAAAGATATTCCCAGTTGCCACTTTCAATTAAACGCCGATATCTTATAGGAACATTCTCGTAATTATCTATTATCTTTATTCTTCCAATAAAATCATCATATTGTTTTTCATCCATATCAAATTTAAGATTTACAAACATATAGTGATCTAAATATCCATCATAAATAATATATTTTTGTTGAATATGATCAACTTGACCAATAAAAATTTGATGTTTATAAATTGATTTGTATATATGATAATTATCTGATTCTAAGGAGTTTATTAATTTATATGACTTGATACCAGATCCAATTCTAATCATTTGTCTGTAATCATACAATACGCCTTCATTATTTAACTGAATTAAATAATCTGGCTTTATACCAACCACACTTCCTAATTCGGCATGAAAAAACCAGGAATTCACTAGAAAATAGATACCAATTAAAAACAGTGAAAAAATATTTCCTAATATGCTAATTATTAGCAATCGCTTTTTCCACATCAGCTAATCAACCTCTACTTTCATTCACTCCAAATAATTTTCTAGCCCTATTTTATGCTCAGCTTTTAAGCTCATACTCTTTCTTGCAGTAACTAACTTAACAAATAATTCTTCTATAATTTCCTTATCATCTTTACTAAATTGACTGTAATGATCTAAGACTATAATATTATCTTTTAACTGTTTGTCCTGATTTCGTTCATTTATTAGTTCATTAACCTCATACTCTTTAGATTTACTAGAAATCGTCTCATTAAGAAAATTATAACTTAATAAATTATTAGAATAGTACTTCCATACTTTACCAGTTTCTAAATCTATCTTAGTAATACTACCAAAATCAACATTATAGAATACATTTTTAGAAATTTTATACTTATCAATTTTCGATAATTTAGATCCTGTAGCTAAATTATAAATCCCACGTGTTTCACTAGAGAAAAAGAATGGAAATCTAATTATGTTACCCTCCTCTATAGGAATTCTTTCTTTAAAGTCTTCATAAAATTTGCCTTTCCAAACTTCCTGCTCCGAATCAGAAAACCTACTAAACTCAGGATACACATTGATAATATCATTTGGTCTGATTTCATTATGAGGCTCTTTACGTAATACAAATACATGATTGTTATTCAATTCATTATATACGCCAATACCACTTGTAGTTATATAATATATTTTTCCTCTTACCTCATCGAAACCAAGAACATCCGAGGCAATTATATTAGTCGGTTCTTTGTAATATATCATGCCATTCATACCAACTATCGGTCCCGAATACTTAATGAATGGGTGCATAAAATATGTAGTAAAAAAAAGCCAACCAAAAAAAACTATACCTTCTATTATTAGAAAAATAAGTACACCTCGTTCAAGCCGTTTCTTTAAATTTTTTCCTATGTGCATAAAAGATTATCCAATCAACGTTATTAGCAAACTTAAAATTATTTATCCCCATATGTTAACTCTAAGGATATTTCACCCTTAGAAGTTAGCGTATACACTAATCCCCAAAATGGCTTTTGATTATAGAGCTTAAAAGTCTCAATCATTGATAAACTTTTATTATTCAGATTTCCTCTGCTATGTTTTATTTGTCTCAATTATTTAAAGATTAAAGAAAACCCTAAAACAAAAGTGGCAACAACATATAAAATACCCGCATCTGCAATATTGCCTATAATATAAAGAATTACTCCTATTATAAACAAAACTATTCCAAAATTCATTTTACCCTCTTATTTATCAAATTCATAATAATTAAGCCAACTCTCCTTATTAGTTCTTGTTTGAATATTATAATAGTCAAAAGACCATAACGGTTCTAATAAAAATCCATCCATAATAAATCAATTCCTTCTTTGTAATATTAAAATCACCTTTTTAGAGGCTTTTTCGTTATATAATACTATAGTAACATCAGCTTTAAAATCCTTTCCAACTATATGATTCTTACTTATTTCATTCCATTCTATGTTTTCTTTTGAAAGGATTCTTTTTATATCATCAAATGTAATAGAATCATATATAATTTTAAGATTATTATCTTGATAAGCTCTACCAGACGCATAGTATTCTTCACTTACTTTTTTAAAAGATATATCTTCTAATTTTTGCTCGTATAATTGAAGGCTTTGCATTTGCTCCGGCCTTTTAATATACGCATGTAAAGATACAGATCCTATTAATAAAAACCCAAACAAAACAAACCCAATATAAAATTTAACAGTTAAAGGGGTTCGCTCTAATATAGATTTTACACCGCTCCATACTTTCATAATGTCTCCTTTAAGACTAGTTAATATTCAATTCACTTCTATATTTCAATTATATATTAAACCAACTTATATCACCAACGGATATTTTAATATTGTTATCTTTTATTTATTTTTATAGTGGGCCTAAAAAATACCAAAGTGTTAGCACGGGCATTTACAGTATAGTAATACAAAAGCACCATCTACCTAAGTCCGACTTATGTGTCGTTTCCTATTAGGATAGATGGTGCTTTTAAATCGCTCTAATTCAGTTGTTCAAATAAACATGTTCCACTCACATACAATGTAGTATAGCACTATTTTATATTCCGTCGTGCTGCCAGACTACCAGCACTGCTGGCTAGTCCCGCCCGATTGATATGTGGGTTCCCATGTTTGTACGTTTTTGGCTTGCTACTTTTATCTTCTACCTTTGATTTCTCAAATTTAGTAAATAGATTATCTAGCTCACGCAAGAGGGCACGTTTTTGTGAGTCTTTCAACTCAAATACTTCACCTTTATAGGCGATGTATTTATTTTTGAGTACCGGACTGAGATCATAGATGGGCTCGTGTTGTTCTCCATTTACATCTAGCAGCTCATCCAAGGTCAATCCATAATAGCGAGACAGGGCACAGAGTGTATCTAAATCTGGTTCGCGATACCCTGTTTCGTAATTTGAAAGCGCCGCATTACTGATACCTACGGCCTTTGCTACTTCGATTTGGCTTTTGCCCATGCGCACGCGAGCACGCTTTAAGTTCTTATAAAACTGCATGTTCATCACCTACATCGATACATAAACAACTACAAACTATATATTTTATAATAATGTATCACTGATTTTTATAGTAGTGTATCACTAATCTTTATAGTAGTGTATCACTGATTTTTTTGAAAGCTTCATCAGCTACGGCTAATGTGCGTTCGATTTCACTGCTCTTATGGCAGATAGATACGAAGTTACTTTCATAAGGGCTTGGCGCATAGTAAATACCATGACTCAAGTTATGGTGGAAGAACATTTTAAATTGTTCTTCGTTGCACGCTGATGCATCATCAAAGTTCTTAATTGGTTTATCAGTGAAGAAGATGGTGAACATGGAGCCTACCCGCTGTACTACAACAGGCACATTGTATTGTGCTGCCAAACGTTCAAAGCCTTCACAAAGGGCAATTGTCGTATCTTCTACTTGTTTAAAAACAGTTGGATCTCGTTGCAAAATGGAAAGCGTTGCAAGACCAGATGTAACGGCAATAGGGTTACCGCTCAATGTACCGGCTTGGTAAATAGGACCAGCTGGTGCGATTTGGTTCATAATCTCACGGGAGCCACCGAATACAGCAAGTGGCATACCACCGCCAACGATTTTACCAAGGCATGTAAGGTCAGGTTTAATATTGTAACGTTTTTGTGCACCACCACTGCTAGCGCGGAAGCCACACATAACTTCGTCAAAGATCAACACTGCGCCATGAGCCTTAGTCACTTCTCGCAAGGTTTCAAGGAAGCCTGGTACTGGAGGCACACAGCCCATATTACCTGCTACAGGTTCTACGATAATAGCCGCAATAGTGTCGCCGATGTCGTCGAATAATTTGCGAACTGCATCAGAGTCATTGTACGGCAAAGTTATTGTATTTTCTGCTACGCCTTGTGGAACGCCAGGGCTATCTGGTACACCAAAGGTAGCAAGGCCAGAGCCAGCTTTTACCAAGAGTGCATCGCTATGACCATGGTAACAGCCAACGAATTTCACGATCCGATCGCGACCAGTATAGCCACGAGCTACGCGCAAAGCACTCATAGTTGCCTCTGTACCAGAGTTAACGAGGCGGATAACCTCCATAGATGGCATGAAGGCTTGCACCTTTTTAGCCAATTCTGTTTCTAGTAGTGTAGGTGCACCGTAGCTAGTGCCACGAGGAATTGCCTCTTGTAAGCTAGCGATAACCTCAGGGTTCGCATGACCCAAAATCATAGGGCCCCAGCTCAACACATAGTCGATGTATTCGTTGTTATCGATATCATAAATACGGCTGCCACTAGCACTGCTGATAAACGGAGGGTTAGAACCTACACTGCGGTAGGAACGAACAGGACTGTTTACGCCGCCTGGCATATAACGTTTAGCCTCTTCAAAGGCCTTTTCAGATTTACCGAGTTGGAACATGGTTTCTCCTTACTTGTGTAACCATTTAGCAATATCTATAGCATGGTACGTAATGATAATTTTAGCACCGGCGCGCTTCATAGAAAGCATTGTTTCCATAACGAGGCGTTCTTCGTCGATAAGACCAGCTGCAGCAGCGGATTTAACCATCGCATATTCACCAGATACATTGTATACCGCTACAGGTAATTCATAGCGGTCACGTGTTTCACGAACGATATCCAAATAGGACAAGGCTGGTTTAATCATGATAATATCTGCACCTTCAGCGATATCGAGCTCGATTTCTCTGAAAGCTTCCAAGCGATTAGCTGGGTCCATTTGATAGGATTTGCGGTCCCCAAATTTAGGTGCAGAGTTAACAGCACCACGGAACGGACCATAGTAAGCGGATGCGTATTTTGCAGCATAGCTCATAATAGATACATTAGTATAACCTGCCGCATCAAGGGCTTCACGGATAGCACCTACACGGCCATCCATCATATCGGATGGAGCCACCATATGGGCACCTGCTTCTGCTTGGCTTACCGCTACTTTACAAAGCAATGGCAATGTTTCATCATTTAAGATTTCATGGTCATCAATCATGCCGCAATGGCCTGTTGTTGTGTATTGGCACAAGCAAACATCAGCTACGACCAATAGGTTTGGCACAGCTGCGCGGATGGCTTTAATAGCTTGTTGTACCGGTTGGGACATATCCCATGCAGAGGAACCTTGTTCGTCCTTATATGTAGGAATACCGAAGATTTCTACGCCAAGAATACCAAGATCATATACCTGTTGAGCCATTTTTACAGCTTCATCAACGGATAAGTGGTATTGGCCTGGCAACGTATCGATTTCTTTTTTGATACCTTCACCAGGAACGATAAATAATGGATAAATTAAATCAGTTACGTCGAGTGTCGTTTCCCGTACCAAATCACGCATTTCTGGATTGATACGCAAGCGGCGAGGACGGTATGTTAAATCGTACATGTAATCCTCCTAAATGTCCTTTACAATAGCATTTACCAAGCCATCAGTTGTATATACATCGCTGATGACAGCAGGTTTAAGACCTGCACTCATAGCTGTAGCGGCTGTGATAGGTCCGATGCAAGCAATCTTAGTATTGCCTAATAGTTTCAATGCATCATCGCCCAATAATTGAATTGTATTGGTTACTGTAGAGGAACTTGTAAACGTAATATAGTCTACAGTACCTGCAGTTAATGCATTTACTAATGCTTCTTGTTGAGATGTATCTTGTGTCGTTTCATATAAACGCAAAATATCTACATCTATATCGTGATGACGCAAAGAGCGTGGAATTACGTCGCGCGCTACTTTTGGTTGGATGAGCAATACGGAGTCCCCTGCTTTGAGCTCTTCTTCAAGAGCCTTTACAGCAGATTCAGCTTTATAGTCTACAGGAATAATATCTGGAACAATGCCGTATTTTTGAAGTTCCCGAGCTGTAGCACAGCCGATAGCTGCCACTTTAGAATTACCTAATGCACGTGTATCCTTGCCCTCTTTGTAAAGAGCATCAAAGAAGTAACGAACACCTTCACCAGATGTGAATACGATGCATTGGTATTGTTTTGTATTATTGATGATACGACGATCTTCATCAAACAACTCCAATGGAGATGTTTTAATCGCTGCTGCTTCTACTACATTAGCACCTTGAGCTGCTAATTTTTCGCGGAATGCACTAGCTTGGGAGCGAGCTCGTGTAACTACAATAGTTTTGCCGAATAAAGGTTTGTTATCGAACCATTGTAATTTTTCACGAAGGTTAACTACATCGCCTACTACGATGATAGCTGGCGCTTTTAGTTGTGCCTTTTCTACGTCTTCTACTACATGTTCAAGGGTAGATACGAGAACTTCTTGAACCGTTTTTGTACCCCAACGAACAAGCGCTACAGGTGTAGAAGCTGGGCGTCCATGAGCTATCAATTTTTCTGCAATAGTAGGCAAGTTGCCAACTCCCATTACAAAGCAAAGTGTATCTACTGCTGTAGCAAGGCCTTCCCAATGAATGCCAGATACTTCTTTAGTTGGATCCTCATGACCTGTTACAACCGCAAAGGATGTAGCCATAGCGCGTTGTGTTACAGGAATACCTGCATAAGCAGGGGCTGCAATTGGAGATGTTACGCCTGGTACGAATTCAAATGGTACACCAGCTTCCCCAAGGGCCATCGCCTCTTCACCACCGCGACCGAACACGAGTGGGTCACCGCCCTTTAAGCGTGCAACGATTTTGCCTTCTTTACCTTTTTGAACTAACAGCTCATTAATTTCCCATTGGTGCATTGTGTGATCTTTACATTGTTTACCAGCATAAATCAACTCTGCATCTGGGTGAGCCCATTCTAACAAATGAGCATCTGCTAAATAGTCATATACAATTACATCAGCTTTTTCAATGCATTCGCGACCTTTTACAGTAATGAGTTTAACATCGCCAGGGCCTGCACCGATTAGATATACCATACCTGTCATTTTATGATTCCTTCCTCTATGAGAGCATCCACAATATGTTTGCCACCTTCTTCATATAAGGCTTTTGCAAGATTTTTACCAAGAATTTCAGCTTTTTTTGCTGGCCCAGAAATTTCTCCTTCGTACACAGTTTTACCATCGAGGGATGCGATCATGGCCTTTAAGGTCAATTGACCTTTCTCAATAGTACCATGTACCCCCATCGGCACTTGGCAACCACCATTTAACTGACGCAAGAAGCTGCGTTCCCCTTCAACAGCATAGCGTGTAGCTTCGTTGTTAATAGGAGCTAGCATTTCAAGCATTTCCGTATCGTCAGCACGACACTCGATAGCAAGTGCCCCTTGACCAACAGCAGGAATCATTTCATCGGCTTTAAATACTTGGGTAATTTGATCATCTAAGCCCAACCGTTTAAGACCAGCTTGTGCCAAGATAACGCCATCTAAATTTTCTGTTTCAATCTTGCTCAAACGAGTTTGTACATTACCGCGGATAACCTCGACCTTAAGGTCAGGGCGGACATGTAATAATTGCGCTTGACGACGCAAGCTACTTGTACCGACGCGAGCACCTTGAGGCAATTTATCTAATGTTTTATACACGGGGCTCACAAGCGCATCGTAAGGCACTTCACGAGCAGAGATAGCACCAAGAGTTAGCCCTTCTGGCAACTCTGTAGGCATATCTTTCAAGCTATGTACGGCGATATCAATGTCGCCTTTGTGCATAGCTTCTTCTAATTCAGCTGTAAACAAACCTTTACCACCAACTTGAGCCAGTGGTTTTTCCAAGATACGGTCCCCTTTTGTATTAAAGTGAACTAGCTCGACCGTAATGTTTGGGTACAGACGTTGTAACTCTGCACTAATATGTTCAGCCTGCCATAGGGCAAGGGCACTTTTTCGCGTGCCGATTCGAATATGGTCTCTCATGGCCTTAGCCTTCTTTCTCAAGATTAAACATATCTTTGAATAAATCCCAGTACAAACCTTCTTCCTCTGTACCAGCAATTTCGTTGAAGTGAATCATCGGTTCACGCAACATTTTGCGAATGATCATGCGACTCATAGAGTCCATAATGCGGCGCTCCTTATCAGAAATATCAGGCAATTTCGCTAATGCACGATGTAACTCACGACGGCGAATGCGCTCTGCTTTTTCTGTGAGCAATGCCATCATAGGACGTACCGTCAAATAGCTCAATTTATCTAATAACTCTTCAATGGCGTCGTGAATGATAGGCTCTGCACGACGAGCTTCCTCTTCGCGCTGTGCCTTATTCTCTTCTACTACGCTTTCAAGAGAGTCGATATTAAACAGATAAATGCCATCCATATCTGCTACAGCAGGATCGATATCGCGTGGTACCGCAATATCAATCATAACGATTGGTTCGCCCTTACGAAGAGATGTAATTTTCTTAGCTTCTCGTTCCGTAATAATATAGTGCGGCGCCCCTGTAGATGTGATGAGGATATCCGCATCTTTAGCGTAATCTACAAAGTTATCGAGCTTAACAGCTTTACCATTAAATCGCTCTGCTAGAGCCTCTGCCTTGGTAAAGGTTCTATTGGATACAAAAATCGTTTTTACGCCCTTTGCTTGTAAGTGTGTTGCGGTCAACTCACTCATGGTACCAGCACCTAAGATGAGTACCGTCGCTTCAGATAAAGGTTTATCTAGGCTGTCCTCAGCAAGGTTAACAGCAGTGTAGCTAACAGATACAGGCGTATTAGCAATACCTGTGTTCGTCCGTACCTTTTTACCAACACTAATAGCACGTTGGAATAAGATATTAAAAATTGTGCCCGTACAGCCTGCGCTATAAGCCTGAATATAAGCCCCTTTTAATTGGCTCAAAATTTGACCTTCCCCCAACACAAGGGAATCAAGGCTCGCAGATACGCGGAATAGATGTTCAATGCAATCGCGCTCTTCGTAGAAGAAGAAAGCATCTTCATCGATGTGGTCGGCACCTTTTAAATCCTTTAACACAGCCAGCATATATTCTTTAGGGAATTCTACACCTTCTAAGGCCGCATAGATTTCCGTTCTATTACAGGTAGATAATATAACGCATTCTGCTACACAGTCAAATTCATAGAGGCGGTTCAGTGCAGTAACTACCTCGTCTTTATCAAACGAGAAACGTTCACGCACCTCTACAGCGGCACTTCTATGATTTAGACCTAATACCACTAATTTCATGGTCAAGTTTCTCCTCTATAGTCATCCACTCTCCCTTGAGAATGGCTTCAAATGTTTCTACGGTCAGATGGTCTCGCCAAAATTTCTGTCGAGCCTCTGGGGTAGGAAGTAGTAACTTTACTTCTTCTCTAAATATTTTAAGTCTAGGCATAGCCTTTTGCAACTGACCATAACGATTCATCATATCTTGCCTTACGAGGCGATTGATACGAGGCCCTACGTTATTAGCGCTAATAGCGATGTGAAGATCGCCTAGTTCAAGAGATGAAGGCACAGTAAATCTGCACGCCCTAGGTGCATCACTGCGATTAGTCCAAACGCGGTGTTTTTTCCCCATATCATATAACGTATCATTTAATTCGCCATTATCTGTGCAGATAAAGAACAAACTGCTCGTTATAATGTGGTGTTCATCGTCCATTGTGAAAGCACGGTCGTACCAGGTGATACGATTATCCTTTGCCCATTGGCAAATCCTATCTGTTACAGTGGGCGCAATTACCACAATGTTGCACGGCTCATCAATAAAGAGCTGTATTCGTCGCTCTGCAACCTCCCCGCCGCCTACGAATAGGATTGTATCTTCAGTTGTAGGTTGAAATGTTATGGATACCATGGCTGTCCTACTATATATAAAAAAATCGGCTTGATGGTCAAGCCGATTTTCAATTGCCTACATGAATCGTTTCAGATATACGCCGATACGCCCCTTACGAGATGTACCTGTAATGGCTTCTACCTTCATTCGGCCACGACCACGCATAGAGATCACATCCCCTTCTTTAACCTCTTGGGATGCACCCTTAGCTGGTTGCCAGTTTACTTGCAATAATCCTGCATTAATAGCGCTTACCAATTTAGTACGAGATACGCTAAAACCAGAACTTGCCACCGCATCTAAGCGCAAAGAAGCAACTGTAGTGCGGACTTCTTTAATTTTTTCTTCTTTTGGTGCAATATCTGATAGGTCAATAGCCTCTACAGATACGGAAACCATAGCAATTTTTGTAAAGTTTTGGATTACAAAATCTGCTACACTTTCATCCACCATAATTTGAGCGCCCCCTTGTTGAACGATAACGTCCCCAAATTTGGAGCGATCAATGCCGAGCCCCATCAAGGAGCCAAGCACATCGCGATGGGTAAGCAATCGGAACCGTGGGTCCCAATTTACCTTAAGGGCGCGAATGCCCATATCCACAGTACCGTTAAAGTCGCTATCTACAAAGGCTATGCGGATACGTTCCGCCCCTTCATAGCCACCGTCTGTCTTAACGATAAGCTGTGGGTAGTTAGCCTTGATTGCGTCTGCAATGACAAGACCTGCAGGGCTCGTAAAGTCCGCCACGCGATAGGGGCGACCTTTTACAACCTGCTCAGCCAAGTCAAGCATGCGACGAGCTTCCTCACCGCTGCCACTGGCTTCAAAATATCGAATTAATTTACTAGTATCTGCCAAAATTATTTCCCCAATTCATTCGACCGAGCAAGACATGCTACTACGCCGTCTTGGAGAGCACTGCGAAGTCCACCTTTTTCCATGGCACCAATACCGGCAATGGTCGTGCCACCTGGACTTGTTACTTGATCTCGTAGTACTGCTGGATGATTGCCACTTTCAAGAGCCATCTTACCAGCACCATACATCGTTTGAGCCGCTGCCTTAATTGCCAAGTGACGAGGCAATCCGATGCGAACGCCTGCATCAGCTAAAGCATCAAGAATGACGAACATATAGCCAGGGCCCGCTCCAGATAGTGCGCCTAAGCGATCTAAATCAGCTTCACTTACCACCGCTACCTCGCCAACAGCCTCAAATAATGCTTGAACATCACGACCAAGGTCAGTATGTACATCATCCCCAGCAAGAGCCGTCATGCCCGCACCGATAGAAGCCGGTGTATTTGGCATAGCTCTAAACCAGTTAGCTTGCGGAATCGCTGCATCTAGAGTATCTAAGGTGATACCTGCTGCAACGGAAATCATAACAGTCCCATAAGGTACTTCTTTTAACGTCTCTAATACAGATGGTAACACTTGTGGTTTTACGGCCAACAAAATGGTATTGTACTTGTTTACATCAGGCAATGTAGTAAAACCTACTACACCGAGCTCCTCAGTTAGAGCCTTACATTGTTCTTCGCGACGCACGAGAATGTGTGTATCACTTGCTTTCAACACGCCATGCTGTAATGCACCGCGCAATAGAGCGCCACCCATTGAGCCAACGCCTATACATAGGGTTTTACCTAACATCGTTGTCACCACCATTTATAGAGAAATTATTTATTGTCCCAAGCGTATTCGTTTTGCTCAGTTTTGCTATTGTCATTATCAGAATAATCAATGGAAATGTTTACAGGTACGCACATGAAAATGTCTTTACCTACTTTTTCCAATTTACCATCCAATGCAAAAGTCGCACCAGATACGAAGTCCACAATACGAGCTGCTTCATGAGGATCTGTATTTTCAAAGTTAATCAATACAGGACGCATGTCGCGCAATTGATGTGTAATATTTTCAGAGTCTTCAAATACTTTTGGTTCAATTACAACTACTTTCATAGCTGTTGGACGTTGTGTCATCGTAGATTGGCCTCCTACCTTGCGTGGATGAAATTCAGATGCGCCGGATACTGGAGCTACTGGAGCTACTGGAGTAGGTTCCGCTTCATATTCCTCTTCATCTTCATAGTCATAATCATCATATTCATAGTCATCATCATTTTTGCCTAAGAATAAGTTTTTTGCTTTGTCTAAATAATCTCCCAATGCCATTTGGATTTCCTCCTAATACTTAACGCTATCGATTATCAGGCAACCCAAGCCTTAATCATACACACGTTCCCCAAAAATTGCTGTGCCTACACGAACGATGTTAGCCCCTTCTTCCAAAGCGACTTCAAAGTCGTGAGTCATCCCCATAGATAAATATTGAATCTGCCCCTCTTCAAAATAGCGCTTCATATCCTCATACAAGGCGTTTGCTACCCGGAAGATTGGACGTGCTTCCTCTGGATCGTCGAAAAATGGCGCCATACACATCAAGCCCCGTACACGTACATGAGGCAATGTCTTTGCATAGTCTCGAATCTCTGGAAACTCCTCTACGGACATGCCCGTTTTGGAGGCTTCTCGAGCTACATTGACTTGCAATAATACGTCTTGTACCTTGTCGTGCTTTGTAGCGACCTTTTCGATTTCATCTAATAGTTTACGGCTGTCTACAGAATGAATTAAATCAAACATAGGCACCGCTTGACGCACCTTGTTGACCTGTAAATGGCCAATCAAGTGCCATGTTAATTGTGGGCCCTTATAGGTGAGCTGTTTTTCCTTGGCCTCTTGTACTCGGTTTTCCCCTACATGAGTCACACCGAGACTAGCCGCCTCCTCTACAGCTGACACAGGGTGGTTCTTTGTAACCGCCACTAACAATGCTGTATCTACGCGACCAACGCGCGCCATAGCATCTGCCATGCGCTGCTGTATAGCGTGTAGGGATTCTTCAATCACGTGAATGCCCCCTTCAATCTATATATAGTAATCATCAAATATATTTGTATAGACTATTCTATTATATAGTATTTAGCCTTGAATGTACATGATTTAGAGCTTATAAGCACCATAAATCATTGCATGGATATGCTAACAATCATCTGCTTGATTCTAATTATTGTGAAAGCTAATTATTAGCGGTCTTGTAACATTCCAAAGAGTGCCATACGGCCTGTTGTTCCGGCTTCGCGGCGATAGGAATAGCAGTCGCTTTCAGTTACACTATCGGTACCACCGATAGCAATATGTTCTCTAGGTACACCATTAACTATGAGTCCTTCGGCGATAAAGTTCCATAAATTAATATAGGCCTTATCTAATTTATCACCAGGATAGTTAACCACGTCAGCTGCGTTTCGCTCTGTCATAGCTTGCCAAGCTAATTCAAATCGTTTCCCTAGCTCTACGTCGACTTCAAATGACTCAGGCCCAATACTAGGCCCAAGATATACATAACAATCTTTAAACTCAGTGCCGTAAGTTTCTTTCATAGCCTCAATAGTAAGCACCGGCAAATGACCAATGGCACCACGCCAGCCTGCATGTACTGTAGCGATAGCATGATGTTTAGCGTCGTAAATACCAACGCCTACACAGTCTGCCGTAAACAAGAATAATGGCACATTGGGTAATCTTGTAAATACCGCATCACAGTCAGCAATAGCCGTATCCTCCCCGAGGGCGCCAGCACCAACGAAATCTTCTGTGATTTCTACAGCTTTTAAACCATGTACTTGATTGCCGCAGGAAATACGCTTCGGATCAACACCTAAATAATCCGCCACAATAGCGCGATTAGCGCGTACATTCTGAGCCTCATCCCCTACGTGAAAGGCTAAGTTTAACGATTTATAAGGGGCCTCCGATACTCCACCATGACGATAGGTATCCCCCATAACGATAGGAAATTGATCTGCCCAATTGGGTGCTTCATAGGACCAAGTACCGTGAGGTCCTTTTACATCTATACGTTTTACAGATTCATTCATGAGTATCTCCTATTTACAAACACCACAACGTTTACAGCCTTGTACACATGGCGGTGTATACGCTTCATCAACGGAGCGCTTCCATTCCATTTCAAGATAACCCTCGTCCATACCCATATCTAAGTGGCTCCATGGCAGGAATTCATCAAAGCTGCGTTCACGATAGTTCATTTCGTCCATATCTAGGCCTGCGGCCTTCAATTCAGCCTTGAAGGACTTGCTACCACGATCTGCGGCGCATGCGGCAATGACCGCACCTAAACGGCGGTCACCACGAGCGAGAACGCCTTGAATATACGCCTCTTTTGGAGACTCTACGAGCACCTCGATGCGACGATTCTTTTGCAATGCCTTCTTAATATATTGCAGTTTTTTCTCTACCGTTTTTTGATTGTCCATGGCCATCCATTGGAAGGGTGTAAAAGGCTTTGGAATAAATGGATTAATGCTGAGCGTTAACCGCCCTTTACATCCCACCTCTGCCATATGAGCTTGCGTCCGTTCTGCAAGGCCTACGATAGCTTCGATATCTTCGTCAGTTTCCGTAGGCAACCCAATCATAATATAGAGTCGCATATGTTGAATGCCAGACTTTGCAGATAAGGTAGCTGCATTTTGTAAATGTTCTTCGCTAATGCCCTTATTGATGACGCGGCGCAGCCGGTCACTGCCCGTTTCGGGAGCAATAGTAATCGTCTTTTGACCACTATCTGCCAAGCCATCAACTACGGCTTGCGTTAAGGAGTCCGCCCGCAAGGACGCACAAGAGTAGCGCATATCTTTAGAGCGAATGTAATTAACTAACTCATCGACCTCTGGATAATCAGAAATAGCGGCGCCCATGAGGCCTACTTTTTTGCCTAACTGCTCTGCTCTATCTACACCTTCTTTTAAAATGTCGAGAGGACGCACACGAGGCACACGGAAGCAGTATCCAGCCATACAGAATCGACAATGACGGCCACAACCACGTGCTACCTCGATGATGTACATAGCGCCAAATTCTGTATAGTTTGTTGCTACTACGGTTTCGCCGCCGCTAGTGAGCATTTCAAAGTGGCGTTTAATCGTTTTTGGTGCGCCTTCTGCAATATCATAACCTTTAAATTCGCCGTTGTCGCTGTAAATTGGCACGTACAAGGATGGTACATACACGCCAGATATATTCGCTAATTGACGCAAAATAGCATGTCGATCTAGACCCTCCATTTTGCCATCGCGAATAATATCTAGAACGCGACTGACGATGCCTTCCCCTTCACCAATGATGAAAGCATCAATAAAATCCGCAAAGGGCTCTGGATTGAAGGTAGCACAAGGGCCCCCGGCAATGACGATAGGATCAAATTCAGTGCGGTCTTTCCCCATAATAGGTACGCGTCCATGACGTAACATCAGCGGAATATGGAAATAGTCCATTTCAAAGGTCACATCAAAGGCCACCACATCAAATTGATGCATAGGCCGCTGTGTTTCAACGCTCATTAACGGTGTCTTAGTCTTATCATATGCTTCTAATTCCTTTTTCTCAGGTAAGAAGATACGTTCACATACGCTATCATGGCGTAAGTTGATTTCCTCATAAATGATGTGAAGACCAAGATTACTCATGCCTACAAAATATGTATTAGGATAGACGATAGCTACCTTTTGCCCTGCATGAGGGTTTACCGTTACCCGACTATCTTCGTCTTTATATAATGCTTGTAATCTATCAATTAAATCTTTACGATTCACTAATTTCCTTTCTATATAAGCCCACTACGAATAGTGGGCTTAAAAACATTTTATATATCGTTTGTATGTCTATATTTGTATGTCTATAAGAGTAGTATATAATACTTATCTTAACTATGCTATAAGACCAAGAAACATTACAATTTAGATTTCAATTTATCCTTTGTATGAGAGGTCTTATCTTTAAGTGTTTTTACAATTTGAGGGCGATGTTTTTTTTCATAAGGGTAAATAACAACCTTGCCCCCATTGTATTCCGCAATATATACGTCCTTAATAGAATACCCTTGAGCTTGTACCTCTTGTTCAAGCCACTCTCTATCTTTTTCAATTACATCAAGAGTAAATTGATTAATTTGACCATCATCAATGAGGTCAAAACGAATATTATCTTCCCCAAATTGAACTATATTGAGTTGACCGTTTTGTTCTAATACAGCGCGTTTAACATCTGTTACATATTGAACACCTGCTACTCGAAGCTTTAACTTAAGCTCCGCCGCTTGAATGCCATAACGCATACATTCATCTGTTAGAATATGCCCTTTTTCAATTACGATAACTGGATGTCCATCGAGAATTGTTTTAAAGAAACGAAGATTGCCTTTTAAGAATTTAAGAGTCATTACGAGTATAGTCCACAAAATGAGGACTAACATAAACTGTAAAATACCAATTTGGTCATTATAAATGATGCCACCGATAATACCACCAAGTACATAGTTTTGTAATTGGTCTAAAGCAGAGGTCGGCGCTAAGTTGCCCTTCCCCATTAAGTTGATTTGTAAAATAATCGCCAAGAGACCAATGGCGAGTTTTGCAAAGGCCATCCCATAGACGGCCATAGCTTCTGTCATATGTGGTCCTCCTTATGGTAATACATCCGCTTTATCATGGATTCGATCTGTGGGACTAACCTTATATACCCGTGTAATCGTGTACGTTGAAAATTCTGGGTTAAATTGAACCTCATAATAAGTATCACTTACTTTTAAAATCATGCCATTGCGAATTTTCAAGGAGTTAACTGCTAATTGCTCACTTGGTACAGATCGCTCTGTACTAAAAGAATGTAAAAATTGAGCCATACGAGAAGAATCTTCAGAGTATGTTTTCATACGGTTATATTCTTGATATTCAAGGCCCAAGAAAAACACCACAATCAACGACAAGATAACCATTAAATCCCGATAACGACTCGTCAAGCCATTTCGTAGAACTTGTACGCCCAAAACGAGCAATGCTAATAAAACAGTTACTAAGATAATAAAGCCCCATGTTTGGTCCGCTACAGCTTGACTTTCAACATAGGCTAATGTGTAGAAATCCATATCGTTCTCCTTTCATAGATTATCTTTTATTATACCATACCTTATGCCAATATTTTGATATAACAATGTATAGTACCAAGAAATATCTTATAAAACATAAAAAAGCGACCCCCTTAGGAGTCGCTTTGGTATGCTTTATCTTACAAGAGATTACTATATAATACTCTTATTTTAACCAGCTCATCAAGTTGCGAAGTTCTGCACCAACTGGTTCGATTGGATGAACAGCTGCTGCTTCGCGATGTTCTTTAAGGAATTTTTGACCATTTTTGGAATCAGCCAAGAATTCATCAGCGAATTTACCGGATTGGATATCAGCCAAGATTTGTTCCATCGCTTTTTTAGTATCTGCAGTGATTACGCGAGGACCTGCATGGTAGTCGCCGTATTCAGCAGTGTTGGAGATGGAGTGGCGCATTTTTTGGAAGCCACCTTCGTAGATAAGGTCTACGATCAATTTCATTTCATGTAAGCACTCGAAGTAAGCGTTTACAGGTTCATAACCAGCTTCAGTTAATACTTCGAAACCAGTTTTGATCAATTCAGTAACGCCACCGCACAATACAGCTTGTTCACCGAAGAGGTCAGTTTCAGTTTCGGATTTGAAGTTAGTTTCCAAGATACCGGAACGGCCACCGCCTACACCGGAAGCCCATGCTAATGCAACTTCTTCAGTATCGCCAGATGGATCTTTTTCTACAGCGTACAAGCAAGGAACGCCGGAGCCTTCTTGGTATGTACGACGAACTAAATGACCAGGGCCTTTAGGAGCTACCATGAATACGTTTACGTCTTCACGAGGAACGATTTTGCCGAAGTGAATGTTGAAACCATGAGCGAATGCCAAGTATGCACCTTGTTTCAAGTTTGGCTCAATATCGTTTGCGTAAACGTCAGCTTGTAATTCGTCTGGAATCAATACCATAACGATGTCAGCACCTTTAACTGCTTCTGCAGTTTCTTTTACTGTAAGGCCTGCTTCTTCTGCAGCTTTCCAGCTAGAAGAACCACCACGAAGACCAATTGTTACGTCCATACCATTTTCTTTTAAGTTCAATGCATGCGCATGACCTTGAGAACCGTAACCTAAAACTGTAATTTTTTTGCCTTCTAATTTGCCCAAATTACAATCTGCATCATAATAAACTGTAGTACCTAAAATTTTACCTGCCATATTAGACAACCTCCAAACATATTCAATAGAATATAGACTAATATATACTGTACACAATCCAACAAATTTTTGCAAGATGTGGCGTACATTAATTTAGTATCAGTAAGCTAAATTTCAAGTTACTGATAAAGAAATTTGATTACTACCGAACAATCACCCATGGGCGATCATCTTTCCACACAACTTGTACGGGAATGCCAAACACATCAGACAAATTTTCATCTGTTAATACAGCGTGTTTGGGCCCCGCATGTATCATCTTACCTTCTCGCAAGATGGCTACATGTGTAATCGCTGGTAGTATCTCTTCAATTTGATGTGACACATAGATAATCGGTGTCTGTTGCTCCGCAACCAAGGTGGCTACTGTACGCAAAAATTGTTCTCGCGCCGGTAAGTCTAAGCCAGAGCACGGCTCATCCAAAATCAGTAAATCTGGATTTGCCATGATGGACCGTGCCAATAATACACGTCGCTGTTCTCCAGCGGACAAAGTATGAAAGCGATGTCCTTCTAAGTGGCTTACCCCAAACTCAGCTAATAATTGCATACCACGTTCACGCACATCTGGTGCAACCTCTTGGTATATACCGATGCTACTGAAAGCACCAGAAATGATAACATCCTCTACAACTTGCTTATCCAAGGTAGACTGAAACTGTCCTAGAGCAGAGCTAACAAAGCCTAATCTCGATTTGATTTTAGGCCATGCATATTTCCCAAATTCATGACCAAAGACACGCAAGGTGCCTGTCGTTGGAATTTGGTAGGCTGGTATCATGCTGAGAAGCGTCGATTTACCAGCCCCATTGAGCCCTAAAATGGCCCAATGTTCACCTTCCTCTATATGCCAATTTACATTATCTAGGATATGTCTGCCATCGCGACGAAAGCAGACATTTTCATAATGGAGTAATTCATTCCCCACTCTATCATCTCCTACATTTTTTCTCCACGGCTCATCGCTGTAATACCAGTTTTTGCAATTTCAAGGATACCATACGTTTCCATAATTTGGATGAAACCGCGCAACTTTTCAACACTACCGATGACTTCAATAATCATGGACGTAGGAGAAATATCAAGTACATTACCGCGATATACATCGGCAATTTGTACAATTTGAGAACGTGTTGTAGCGGTCGCTTTTACCTTAATAAGCATCAATTCACGACATACTACATCATGATCTTCAAAGACTTTAACCTTTACAACGTCAATAAGCTTATAAATTTGCTTTTGAACTTGATCTAAGATGCGGTCATCCGCCTCAACAGTGAGGGTAATACGCGCATAACCCGGCTTATTAGTAATGCCAGAGGTCATTTTTGTAACGTTAAAACCACGACGATTAAAGAGTGCCAAAATACGTGTACCAATACCTGGTGTATTTTTTGCAATTACTAAGACTTGATGTTCTTTAGCCATTATAGCACCCCTTTCTTACCCATCATGCCGCTTACAGTGCCGCCTGCTGGAATCATTGGCAATACATTGTCTTCACGCTCAACGCGACAATCTAGGACAATGCTTTCATCAGACGTAATGTAAGATTTGAAATCTTTATTGAAAGTTTCCACATTATCGAGACGCGCCGCCTTTAAATTAAAGGCATCAGCCAATTTCAAGAAGTCTGGGCTCATTTCCAAATCTACATAGGAGTAGCGACGATCGTTAAAGATTTGTTGCCATTGACGAACCATGCCAAGATAACCATTGTTGATGATTACAATTTTGATTGGCAAGTTGTACTGACGAACCATCATGAGCTCTTCGCAAGTCATTTGGAAGCCACCATCACCTACAACAAGAACTACTTGTTTCTTAGGAGCACCTACTTGTGCACCAATAGCCGCCGGTAAACCATAACCCATTGTACCAGCACCACCAGATGTAACGATGGTATGAGGTTTTTTATGTGTTAAGAATTGAGCTGCCCACATTTGATGCTGACCTACATCAGAAACGATGATGGCATCATCTTTCACAATTTTATTAAGTTCAGATAATACATATTGTGGATGTAATTCACCATCAGTAGATTCTGGAACAACAATAGGATACTCCTCTTGCCACTGACGAATTTGCTCAAGCCAGGCTTCATGTTTTGCGGGCTCCACAAGTGCGTTAAGCTCTGTTAATACCCGTTTCAAGTCGCCTACGATTGGCACATCGATTGTGACGTTCTTGTCGATTTCAGCTGGATCGATATCGATGTGAATGATCTTAGCTTTTTTACAGAAGAAATCAGGATGGCCTGTAATGCGGTCGTGGAAGCGAATACCTGCTGCGATAACAAGGTCTGCCTCGTCTGTACTATTATTAGCCGCCACAGAACCGTGCATACCTACCATACCTAGGGCTAATTCGTGGTCCCCAGGGAAGCCGCCAAGGCCTACTAAAGTATTCGTTACAGGAATATGAGCTGTTTCAGCCAATGCTTTAAGCTCATCCACAGCACCGGATTTCAATACGCCTGCACCAGCTATGATAAGAGGGCGCTTAGCATTTTTAATGAGCGTAGCAGCCTTCTTAATTTGACCTTGATGACCTTTATAAGTTGGATCATAGCCTTCAAGTTGAATCGGTACTTCATATAATTTATTGTATTCTGTCATGGATATTTTTTCTGTTTGAATATCCTTTGGAATATCGATAAGTACTGGACCTGGACGGCCTGTACCAGCAATAAAGTACGCTTCTTTAATGATGCGAGGTAAATCATGAATATCTTGTACAAGATAGTTATGCTTTGTAATCGGCATTGTAATACCTTGAATATCCGCCTCTTGGAAGGAGTCCTTACCGATGAAAGGACGACCTACCTGACCAGTAATGGCTACCATTGGTACGGAATCCATGTACGCAGTCATAATGCCTGTTACAAGATTTGTCGCACCAGGACCAGACGTAGCAAGACATACACCTACGCGACCAGATACGCGAGCATAACCGTCTGCTGCATGTGCTGCACCTTGTTCATGACGAACGAAATAATGTTTAATTTCAGGGAAGCTATAAATTTCATCGTAAATTGGAATGACTGCGCCACCTGGGTAGCCGAACATATCGGTTACACCTAGGCGATGCAATGTTTCAAGGACAATGCGTGCCCCATTGATTGTTTCTGCGCTCATAGGAACCCTTTCAACCAGCTATTCAGACAAGGTCTCGCTGGAATTTAAACGTTTAATAATGTAACCATTATTTTTGAAAGTATCAATAATCTGTTGGATGTGTTCTTCACCATTTGTCTCTACTGTTACTTGTAATTCCACTTCATGGAAGCGGTCAAGGTTTTTAAACTGATTGTGATCGAGTTTAATTACGTTTGCATCTGCCTCTGCCAGCATTTGAGAAACAGCCACCAACTGACCTGGTTTATCCGGCAAGTTAACAGAGAAGGTAAAGATACGACCACGTACGACAAGACCTTTATTGATCATAGAGGAAATGGTAAGTACGTCGATATTACCACCGCTGACGATGGCTACAACCTTTTTACCAGTGCAGTTTAATTTTCTAAGACCTGCTAATGGTAAAATACCAGAGTTTTCTGCTACTAATTTATGTTTTTCTACGAGTAACAAGAATGCTTCCATCAACTCGTAGTCAGAAACAGTAATAATTTCATCTACATATTGTTTGATATATTCTAATGTAGTTTCACCGATTTGGCGTACTGCCGTACCATCCGCAATTGTGGCCACTTCATCAAGTGGTACTGGATGGTCAGCCTTTAACGCTGCTAGAGCACTAGCTGCGCCTTCTGGTTCTACACCGATAATCTTAACGCGCGGATTTTTTAATTTAGCAGCCGCTGCGATACCAGAAACAATACCGCCACCACCAACTGGGACTAACAATACATCAGCATCAGGCAATTCCTCTAGAACCTCTAATGCAATTGTACCTTGCCCTTCAATTACATCTTCATCATCAAAAGGATGAACAAACACATAGCCGTGTTCTTGTTGGAGCTCCATCGCCTTTTGGTAAGCTTCATCATAAATCTCACCGTGTAGTACGACCTCTGCGCCGTATTGTTTCGTTGCATTGACCTTAATGAGAGGTGTATGTTTTGGCATTACGATAGTCGCTTTAATGCCGAGGCGTTTTGCGGCAAGGGCCACACCTTGTGCGTGGTTGCCGGCAGACGCGGCGATAACACCGCGCGCCTTTTCCTCTTCCGTCAATTTTGCAATTTTATTATAAGCTCCGCGGACCTTAAAGGAGCCTGTTATTTGTAAGTTTTCTGGCTTGATATATACATCATTGCCACACTCGTCAGAGAACACATCACTATGAAGCAATTTTGTTTTCACCGTGATTGTGCTTAATCGCTCACGAGCCTCCATAAAATCATACAACTTATGCATGTACTCTATCTCCTCTAGTTAGTATTAATGAAAGTCTACTATTAGTCTTCAAATACTTCGATAGCACCTTGTGCTGCAGAGGATACATGAAGAGCATATTTTTTAAGGTAACCAGTTACATTGGATTTGAATGGTTTCAATGCGGCTTTACGACGAGCGATTTCCTCATCGGATACAGCTAATTCTAATTTACCGTTTGGAATGTCGATGTTGATGATATCACCATCTTCAACAACGGCGATTGTACCACCTGCCGCAGCTTCTGGAGATACGTGACCAATGGATGCACCACGAGTAGCACCAGAGAAACGACCGTCAGTCAACAAGGCTACGTCTTTATCAAGCCCCATACCTGCGATCATAGATGTTGGTGTCAACATTTCACGCATGCCAGGACCACCTTTAGGGCCTTCGTAGCGGATAACTACCACGTCGCCTTTTACGATTTTACCGCCTGTAATAGCTTCAACAGCTTCTTCTTCGCTGTTGAATACTTTTGCTGGACCAGAATGAACGAGCATATCCGCATCTACAGCACCCGCTTTTACAACGGAACCGTCTTCAGCAAGGTTGCCTTTAAGTACAGCAATACCACCAGTTTCGTGAACTGGATTATCCCAAGGATGAATTACGTCTTCATCAGCTACATAAGCAGCCTCAGCAATTTCACCTTGTGTTTTAAGTGCTACTGTTTGGCACTCTGTATGGAGACGACCATTTTCTGCTAATCGTTTTAATACTGCAGATACGCCACCTGCTGCATACAAGTCTTCGATGAAGTATACGCCAGATGGGGACAATTTAGATAATTGAGGTGTAATTTGAGCAATGCGATCGAAATCGTCTAAGGATAATGGTACACCTGCTTCGTGAGCAATGGCTGGCAAGTGAAGTGCTGTATTAGAGGAACCACCTAATGCCATATCGAGTGCTACCGCATTTTCAAAGGCTTCACGAGTCATAACATCTTTTGGACGAAGGTTCGCTTTTAATACTTCTACTGCTTGCATACCTGCTAATTTAGCCAAACGTAAACGTTCAGAGTATACAGCAGGGATTGTACCATTACCAGGAAGGCCCATACCAAGAGCCTCTGTTAAGCAGTTCATTGTGTTTGCTGTGTACATACCAGAGCAAGAACCACAAGTAGGACATGCATTATCTTCAATGCTTGCCAATTCTTCGTCGCCCATTTCGCCAGTTTGGTGTTTACCTACTGCTTCAAACACGTCGGACAAACCAATTTTTTTACCTTTGTGTACACCAGCAAGCATTGCGCCACCAGATACGAATACAGATGGAATGTTAAGGCGAGCCGCCGCAATCAACATACCTGGTACTACTTTGTCGCAGTTTGGAATGAATACCATCGCATCGAATGGTGTTGCCATTGCAGTTGCCTCGATGGAGTCAGCAATGATATTGCGTGTAACCAAGGAGTATTTCATGCCGATATGGTTCATTGCGAGGCCATCGCAAATACCGATTGTATTGAACTCGATTGGCACACCACCTGCGTTGCGGATGCCGTCTTTTACGGCTTGTACAATATTTTTCAGGCCTACGTGACCAGGGATAATCTCGTTGAAAGAGTTTGCAATACCAATGACTGGTCTGCCCATTTCTTCGTCAACGAAACCCAGAGCTTTTAGCAAAGATCTGTGTGGTGCACGTGCTACGCCTGTTTTTAAATTGTCACTTCTACAACTCATGTTAATCTCCTCACTTTTGAAAGCATCCACTTGGACGGCTTTCACAACGCATAAAAAAAGACGATTCCAATGAATCGTCTTAAAAGTTTACAAATGATATTCCTTTTGTTTACAGAATTCCTATATACATAAATAAACCCATGTACCCCTTGGAAAATATACACATAAGAAACAAACCATATAGCCAAAATCTTATTGATTGTATATTAACCCATTCGCGGAACTTCTAAGACAAAAACGTGTTAAGTTGTTGTTCATAATTCGAATGTCATTAATAATCACGACTAGCGCAATAATCAATAAGCTAATGACTAAACCTAACATGTTTCCTCCTAAAATAATCTGTAATATTAATCACGGAATAATAATAACACGTTACATTATCCTGTGCAAGATAATTCGCTATAAATTCTATAGATTTACTATAGTTTTTTTATGAAGTTCACCATACAAAAAAACTATAGCAAGCCTAGTTAGGTATAAAAAATGTACATATAACACGAAAAAATCCCCCACCGTAGTGAGGGATTTTTATACTATAGGATACCAAAAATCCACATACCAAGGGCGCCGCCCCAGAAGTGGATGAGGAAGCTTACCACGGAAATAGCAAGCCCAACGCGCCACCACGTACCTTGCGGTACATAACCAGCGCCAAAGAAGATTGGCGTTACACCAGAGCTATAGTGAGTTAATGTACAACCAGGACTGTTCATCAAACCAAAGAGCAATATGGTAAACGGAATTGGTGCGCCCATAGCCACGAGAATGGCCGCAAAGGCGGAGAACAATGCTGTAATACGCGCCGTACCACTAGCGAAGAAATATTGGGAGTATACAAAGGTTGCAGAGATAATAAAGGATGCCCAGAACCAGTCAATACCAGCAAGATGTTGGCTAACAAAGTTTGCAAAGACAGCAACTACACCGAGTTTACCTAGTAAGCCTGCCATGCCAACCAGAGTGCCCATCCAAATGAGGATATCCCAACCAGTGCGCTCACCTAAGATATCATCCCACGTAAGAGAGCCTGTTACTACACATGCAAGAACGCCCATCATAGCCACTACGGTTGGATGAAGCTTAGTCCAAATCGCAGTCGCCCAAAGCAAGATACAAAGCACAAAGATAATGGCTACAGAAATTTCGGCTTTTGTAATAGGCCCAAGAGCATCTAACTCTTTTTGAGCCATCGCCGCGGCTTGTGGGGTTTCTTTAATTTCTGGAGGATAGATTTTATAGATGAACCAAGGCATCAAAATCATACAAATCACACCAGGAATCACACCCGCTTGAAACCATTCCCACCAAGAAATATCATAACCGAATAATTTTGCCCCTAAGGACGTGATGAGCAAGTTACCACTACATGCAGTCAAAAAGATCGTTACAGTAATAGTGTTGATGGTATGAGCCGTCGTCATCAAGTACGCTCCAATGCGACGAGCTGTCTTCCCATATGGTTCAGAATCAAAAGCTAAAGAAATATTTTGCACGATTGGGAATACGATACCACCCCCACGCGCCGTATTAGATGGCGTCGCTGGAGAAATAATCAAATCTGTACAAGCTAATGCATAGGCTAGTTTTAAAGAACTTGTACCAAAAGAGCGAATCAAAGTATAGGCAATGCGCTTACCAAGACCAGAATTAATAATACCTCTAGAAAAGAATACGGCCGCTACGATAAGCCACACATTCGCCTCTGCATAACCACCTAAAGCTTGCACCATTGTAATAGACTTTGTGGCTACTGCTGCAACGATACCAAAGAGCGCCATAATGCCAGTTGGCCAAGGGCGCAAAATAAAGCCTACAATGGTAGCCGTAAAGATAGCTAATAAATGCCACCCTTCAGGCTTAATTGCCTCCGTGTGAGGCAAGAACCAGATTACGAGGCCCACCAGAACGGTAAGGGCCGCTCGTGTAAAAGTATTCATAGAACCTCCCTATCAAACTACACAAATCAACTATTACAGTTACAGTTACAGTTACAGTTACAGTTACAGTTACAGTTGATTATAAAAACTATATGGCGGTCATCACACATAACCGCCATATATTAGCAACTTTCTAAGAATTCTTTAATCTTAGGATTTGCTTGTAATGTCTCCATTTCCTCTGGGGATAATAATTTAACCTTATCCCGTTCTTGATTTACCAAACATAGGAAACCAATATAGTCCCCTTTATTGGCACGGAACTGATGAATTGTCTTGCCTGGAATTTCAATAAAATCACCAGACTCTACATCATGAATTTCGTCACCTAATAAAAGTTGACCTTTGCCGCGGAATATCATAACCATATGCGTATGCTCGTGATATTCTAATGTGGAATAACCACCTGGCAAACATTCAAAATAACGGAATTGGCATGGAATATCATAAGCACCATCGTATAGCACTTGACGTGTTACATCTTTAAAAGGACTACCATCTTGTTTATATACCAAGGTGTCGACGCCATCCCACTTGAAATTTTTAGCATCAAACTTGCGTATCATATATTACCTCTTCATACAAAAAAGTGCTGCACCGAAACAATGTTTCAATACAGCACCAAAGGTTCGATTATTTGAAGAAACGTTTCAAGGTTCCCATTAAACCATGACTATGTTGTTGTACACCATCTGCAACGCCTGTTACTTCAAAGCCAGTTTTTTCAATGGCCATAGAAATAACCTCTACTGCAGATTTAGTAGGATCAAAAGAAATCGTTACAGTTTTATCGTCTAAATTTACTTCTGAGCTCAATACGCCTGGTAGCGCAAGAGATGCCCCTTCTACTGTTTCCTTACAGTTATTGCACATCATACCAGGTACATTAAATACCTTTGTTACAACGCCATTTTCTTCGCCACAACCACAATCTTTGCACATAGTGATACCTCCTATTAATCGTTAACTTCTTTATGTTTGTCGTCGTTCTTAGCCCCTGCTGTTACGTCGATAGTAGTCGCTTTTTTAACGGCTTCTTTCGTTTCATCCACAGCCTTTTTAGGACCAGAAATAGCATCCTTAAACTCATTGATGCCTTTACCAATAGCTTTGCCGACTTCAGGCAATTTACCAGGACCGAAGATAACTAGAGCAATTACTAATATAACTATTAATTCAGGTGTTCCTATAGACCCCATATGTATCTCCTTTATCATTACTAATACTTATACTCTTTAGTGTACATCATTATAGGCGGACTTGTCCACATACCAAGTGGCTTCTTGTGAAAGCACTGCCCCAGGTAGTACGCGACCAATGCGTTTTTCCCAAGGTAAATCCTCATAATCCTCGCGTTGGTACAACACCTTAGTAAGTGCGGTTTTCTTGCTTTCACCCGTCACAGTGAACCAAACAGCATCGGATTTAGCAAGGAAAGAAAAGGTCATAGAAATACGTTCCCATACCTTGCCATCCTCTACGGCCACTACCTCTTGATCTGCCACGCGAAGTGCATGAGAGCCTGCAAACAGCCCTGCTGTATGCCCATCTTCGCCTAGATCGAGCAATGCTAAATCGAGGCCAGATTTCTTGCAAGCCTTGAGCACATTCTTAATCTCTTTCTGATATTCCTCAGCCGCCTCTACAACGGTTCTAGAATCCGTATTAATTGGCAAGAAATGGGCCGCCCCTTTTGCCTTACAGAGCAAATGGGGTTTAACGCGATTAAAATAATTATCCTCGTGAGTTTGCGGCAAGAAACGCTCGTCAGTCCACACAAAGAATATGCGCTCCCAATTGAGGCGCTCAATATATTCAGGGGAATTAAGCAATTCTAACAAACCATTAACAACAGTGCCACCTGTGATACCAACAATGCACGATTCCGTGCGGCTAATCTCTTCATTGGTAAAAGCAATGAAATCCTCCGCTAATGCTTGGACTACATCACTAGGACTGTCATAACATTTAATTGTATTTTGAGCCATGTAATAATGACCTCCTAAACTATTATAATAGTACTATTATATACACTTTTGCATCGCAATGAAAGCAAAAACCGATGTAACTCAATATAGGGAGCCACATCGGTTCGAATTATATTAGTAACTGCTTATAAATTACATGATATTTAGTACAATTACAAGAGGATAATTATTATTTTTGACCAAATTTAGGACGACGACGCTCTGTGAAAGCCAGAACCCCCTCTTTGAAGTCCTCAGAAAGACCTAATTCACATTGTTTTTCTACTTCAAATTTCTTGTATTCTTCCCAGCCAGCTAAGAAACTATTCCACATCATTTCCTTCATAACGCGGTAAGATTGTGCAGGACCTTTAGCTAACTTCTCTACAAGACGTCTTGTGGCCGTTTCTAGATCTTCTAATTCACAAACTTTATATACAAAGCCAAGTTCTTTACCTTTTTCAGCAGATACGGCTTCACCAGTCATAACGATATGCATAGCACGGTTCATACCAATAGCTCGATTCAACAAGAATAAACCACCTGCATCAGGAGCAAGACCGACGTTTACGAAAGCTTGGATAAAGCGTACATTGTTAGCAGCTACAACAAAGTCTGCAGCTAACGCCATGTTAAAGGCCGCACCTGCTGCAGCACCTTGAAGGCTCATGATAACAGGTTTAGGCAAACGTTTCAGAGCCATAGAAATTTGAGCTACAAGCTCAACGATTTCAAACAAAGACTCTGTATCCCCTTCGTTTACAGCGCGTTCCATTTCTGTTAAATCGCCACCAGCAGAGAATACCTTGCCTTCAGCATTAATAAGCAATGCACGAACACTTTCATCGTTGTGTGCTTGAGCTAAAACCTCAAGGATCTCCTTGCACATCTCGATATTAAAACCATTCGCCACTGTAGGGCGATTAAATGTCAACGTACCAATGCCGTTGTCCACTACGTATTGAATTGTATTATAAATCATATGATTTCTCCTATATGAAAATCTATTTTCGAAAAAATTCGATTATTATATATCTATTATAGGAGAATTAAATGTCCCTGTAAATGATAGAAATGCAAAAACACCTGCAGACATTGTCTGCAGGTGTAATAACCTGTATTCCAAATATTAACGTTTGGAGAATTGGCTTGCTTTGCGGGCTTTTTTAAGACCGTATTTTTTACGTTCTTTCATACGTGGGTCACGAGTCAAGAAGCCAGCTTTTTTCAAAGATTGACGAAGTTCGCCATCTACGTCCAATAACGCACGGGAGATACCGTGACGAATTGCACCAGCTTGACCGGAAGGACCGCCACCAGCTACAGTTGCGATAACATCGTATTGTTCAACTGTGTTAGTCAAATTCAAAGGTTGTTTTACGATCAATTCCAAAGTTTGGCGACCGAAATAATCATTAAGTTCACGTTTGTTAACAGTGATTTTACCTGTGCCCGGTACCAGACGAACTCTAGCAACGGAAGATTTTCTACGACCAGTGCCGTAATATTGTGCTACTGCCATTATATGTTCCTCCCTCTAGATTATCGTACGGAAATTTCTAATACTTCTGGTTTTTGAGCTGCATGTGGATGCTCAGGACCAGCGTATACGTTTAATTTACGGTATTGTTGTGCACCCAATTTATTTTTTGGAAGCATACCACGAACTGCCATCTCAACAACACGTTCAGGTTGTTTTTCAAGCATCATAGCCAATTTAGTGAAACGAGCACCACCTGGATAACCAGAATGACGGAAGTATTCCTTTTGCTCTAATTTTTTACCAGTTACGCGAATTTTTTCTGCGTTTACAACGATCACATGGTCACCAGTATCTACGTGTGGTGTGAAAGTTGGTTTATTTTTGCCCCGAAGAACTTTTGCAACTTCGGCAGCAAGGCGTCCTAAAGTTTTACCTTCAGCGTCAACAACATACCATTTCCGTTCGATTGTGTTCGGATTGGCCATAAATGTAGTTTTCATGCTGCATATCCTCCTAATAACGTCATAATTCTACCAAAATCAGCTTGTCCTTTGCTTCCGGGGCTAATGGAAACACGACTAAAGCTTACTCAAAATAGTATACAGATTTTATGGGGTTGTGTCAATTAAAATTTAGTACTTATATGCTGTCATCAAATTATTTTTTTAATATAGAATTACATTGCTGTATTACATCATTCAATACGGTCTGATCAGTATTAAGAAGAAGTTTAACCCAATTATCACGCCAACTGCCTCCTAATTGAGCTTCTACTTTTATATGTCCATATGAATTACATATAATATGGACATAATCATCCGAATCAGCATAAGCAATACGAACTTCTCCATCTAATGTTATATATATTAATTTGAGTTGACTAATTAATTCTCTAAATTCATTTACAGTATAAACAAAGGTACCTCGACCAGAAAAGTCTCCACTTTTGATGTATACACTAAAAGCGATACACTCATCTCGCGGCTCAGCATCAGCGATATATTTTTCTTCTAACTCAACACGGATAATATCCATTAATATCTCCTCTAAATAATAAAAATGAACAGACCTCTTTATTATCCTTTATTAGCAAAAACCTACTTATATTACACATTACTTTATATTGTGCAGGAAATTTAAATATTTATATAGAATTATGAATATATAACATCAAAATTGATAAAAGTTTAATTGAGATTTTGTAAAATAATACATATTATATCAGTACATCTATAATCTAGGAGATGATGGTATGAATCTAGAAAACAAAAACTCATTTCTCTTAAATAGTGCTCTATTCTTTTCAACAATGGGAAGCACCGCAACAACACTAGGTTTTATAACATATATATTCAATACCACCCACAGTCCCTTTAATACAGGGGCAGTTACAATAGCGACATTATTAGTTGGAATGTTATTAGGCCCATTTTTAGGGATACTCGTAAAAGAAAAAGGCTTAATGTGGTCTATGGTGGTTCCTGAAATAGTTTCGAGTTTTATATTATTAATTTTTGTTTTCATAGATAACCTATATCTAGTATATATCATAGCTTTCCTTATAGGTTTTAATAATAAAATTTTAGGAATCGCTAGACTTTCTTTTGTACCTAATATTACAAATGATTTAGTCAAATTCAATGCACTGCTCCGGTCTATTAATCGTTTTGCATTAATAAGTGGTTCCTTATTATTTAGCGTTATAATTAATTACTCTTTAACGCTAGTATTCGTTATTGATGCAGTTACTTATATTCTTTCAGCCTACCTACTTTATCGTTTAAATAAAAATGTAAGAATACAGTCACACTCGACTATCTCCAAAAAAACCATTAGAGAAAGCATATATGATCGCATTCAACTTCTATTAAAAGGATATAAGTTATTATTCCTAAATAAAAAAATCAATTTTATAGTTTATTTGGGTATATTAGCCAGAATATTTTATATGTGTATACCTATTCTACTATTAATATTTATTAAAGATATCTTACATTTAACTGATAGTCAGTATGGATATACGCAAACAATCTCTAGATTGGCATCATTCATTATTTTTGGACTTCTTGCTAAATATTTTACTATTAACTTAGCAACGAGTTTTAAAAAAGTTTTGTTCCCTCTTTTTATACTATATGGAGGAAGTATTTTTTGCATAGGCTATATAGAAACAATAGAACAACTTTATATTCTATATAGTATATCTGAAATATTATTATTTACAGCCGTTGTTTTAGTTCATGCATATATACAATCTATTTTTTCACAGGAAGAGTTAACATTAGCTAGCGGTTCTGTAAGTACAGGCTTCTCTATTGGATCAATATTATCAATAACTATATTTACAAACTTAGCAAATATATTACCGCTACATGATATATTTTTTATATGTGGACTGGGGATAATTATAAGCACAGTTATTATAATAGGCTATACTCGATTAAACCAAGAAAGATAGATTTTATGATAATTATTTGATTTATCCTTTTATAAATAATACACACATAATAGGGTTATAGGACAAAAAGTGTGTGTGACTAATCCCAATAAGTTGGAAAATCTGTAGACATATGTAGCTCATTCCAAACAGGAGCATCACCCCATTGA
>NZ_JAHABE010000003.1:0-232091 GCF_018376515.1 Veillonella sp. oral taxon 158
GTTGTCAGATCATTCAATGCCCTCTTTAGAGGGCCACCACTAGAGAAAGACCCTTATAGGGTCAGAGCAAACCACCCGTTCTACGGGTGGTTATGATTTGTGGGGACTCTACCCATTATGAAATGTAGTGAGGATGTTATCCGTTAAGAACTGGCCTCACGCTACTCTATTAAGTCGTTGATTTTTTGCTGTAGTGGTAGATAGTGGTTTTTAACAGCTAGTTTGGTTCTATAGTCGAACATATGTATTGATGAAAGAAGGAGAAAAATAGAGATTAAATAAGAAAAATATAAAAAAGTGGGTTAAAAATGGAAAATTTGTTGTTAAAGGTGGGGAATTGTGGTAGAATTTACCATATAGTGGTGGATAAGGAATAGTAAAGGGCGGTGATACGTATGTTCATGGGAGAATATAATCACACCATTGATACAAAAGGGCGGATGATTATACCTGCCAAAATACGTGAACAACTAGGCGATTTGTGCATTGTCACAAAGGGCTTAGATGACTGCTTAGCTATTTACACCCAAGAGGCGTGGAAGAAAATTTCTGATGCCTTACAATCACAATCCTCCACTAAAGCTAGCGTACGTGCCTTAAAACGTTTTGTTTTCGGTAGTGCTGCTGAGCTTGAATATGATAAACAAGGTCGTGTCCTCATTCCTGTACCACTACGTGAATATGCAAGCCTTGATAAACAGGCCGTTATTGTCGGTGCTGGGGATCACGTTGAAATTTGGAGCCGCGAAAAATACGATTACTATGATGATCAAGTGGCTGAAAGTATGGAAGAATTAGTCGAAGGGCTTGAAGGGATTATGTTATAGGAGGCTATGATGGAATTTAATCATACCAGCGTACTTTTACGTGAAACGGTGGACTCCGTCGTAACTAATCCAAAAGGCATTTATGTGGACTGTACCCTTGGTGGGGCAGGTCATGCTCATGCAGTGGGCGAAATGCTTGACCCAGAAGGCATGATAATCGGTTTAGATCAAGATGAGGACGCATTGAGTGTAGCTCGACAGCGATTGTCTGATTTAAATTGTCAGGTATTAACAATACCAACAAACTTTTCTAACTTAAAAGAAGCCCTGCAGAATGCGGGCATCTATGAAGTAGATGGTTTTATATTTGATCTTGGCGTATCAAGTTATCAGCTAGATACCCCAGAGCGTGGTTTTTCATATATGAATGATGGACCACTCGATATGCGCATGGATAAAGATGCACCACTTACAGCAGAGGAAATTGTCAATGAGTACGATGCTGAGCAATTGCTGCAAATCATTCGCGATTATGGGGAAGAACGATGGGCTAAGCGCATTGTTGAATTTATCGTTAATGCGCGTCAAGAAAATCGAATTACCACTACTGGTGAGTTAGTTAGAATTATTAAGCAAGCAATACCTGCGAAGGCGCGTCAAGATGGGCCACATCCGGCGAAACGGACGTTCCAAGCCATTCGCATTGAAGTAAATAGAGAATTAGCTATCTTGCATGATAGTTTTGTAGATGCTGTATCTATGTTGAAACCAAAGGGGAAAATTGGGGTTATCACATTCCACTCATTGGAAGATCGAATTACGAAACAAACTTTCAAAGAGTTAAGTACAGCGTGTATATGTCCTCCAGAATTGCCGATGTGTGTATGTAATCATAAAGCAGTTGTGAAGGCAAAGAATAAGGCTATAGAGCCAAGTGCAGGGGAGATTGAGGTTAATCCGAGAGCTAGAAGCGCGAAGTTACGCGTAGCCGTCAAGTTGTAGAATTGGAAGGGGTTAGTGTTTATGTTAGCGAGAAAGGCTGTTGTGGGCCAAGTAAAAGGCGATATGTTGGTCGCTACACAAGGGAGAAAACGTAGTGCAAATGTGGCTCTAGATTTGAGCCCTATGATGTGGCAAGTTGTATATGGTATTGCCGCATTAGTTGCATTTTTGCTTATCATGATGGTTATGAATGCATACAGCACAAAATTAGGCTACGAGGTAGTTAAAACACAGCAAGCTGTAGTACAATTAACAAAAGATAATGATGCATTGGATGTAGAGGTAGCTTCCTTGAAGTCTCCTGTTCGTATCCAACAGATCGCAGAAGAACAACTAGGGATGGTTTTGCCTGATTCTTTTGTTTATAGCACAAAAAGCGCTGTTACTGAACGTAATGTGCAAGAGAAACAGCAAATTATAGACTAGCAGGCAAAGCAGCTCGTATTGGGCTGCTTTCCTTTGCGTGTAAAGGAGATTGTATATGAAACAATTACAAGATATAGTGAAAACCTTGCAAGCGCCGCAAGTAACAGGTAATGCAGCTGTTGAAATTTTAGACATTACAGCGGACTCTCGTGCTGTTAAAGCCGGTAGTTTATTTATTGCTTTAGATGGTGCTACTGTAGATGGTCATAACTATGTAAATAAAGCTATCGAAGCAGGTGCAGTAGCTGTACTTGTGTCTAAACCAGTGGAGGTTAGTGGTGATATTTGTGTTATCACTGTTGAAGATACGCGCACTGCTATGATGTCTTGTGTGCCATATTTCTTCGACTATCCAGCAAATTCCATGCGCATGATTGGCGTTACTGGTACGAATGGTAAAACAACAACGAGCCATATGATTCGTCATATTTTAAAAGCCAAAGGTTATAAAGTAGGTGTTATTGGCACTGTTCATATTATGATTGGAGATACTTCGTATCCAATTCATAATACGACACCTGATGTAGTAGATTTGCAACATATTCTTCATCAAATGGTAGAGGAAGGTGTTACACATTGTGTAATGGAGGTTTCTTCTCATGCTTTAGCGCTAGGTCGAGTATCTGGTGTTGAATATGATACAGCAGTATTTACTAACTTGACGCAAGATCATTTAGACTTCCACAAAACCTTTGAGAACTATTTGGAAGCTAAATGTAAATTATTTGAACAAGTAAGTGAACCTGACCAAACTAAATCTGGTAAGGGCGCTATTATCAATATCGATGACGCCTATGGTCATCGGGTTGTTGAAAAAACTAAAGCACCTATCATTACCTATAGTATTGATGGGAACGGCACATTGAATGCTCACGATGTTGATATGACTCCTAAATCTAGCCGTTATACTGTATCTTATGATGGTCATGACTATACGGTGGCTATGAATACAACAGGTTTATTTAATGTATATAACACATTAGCAGCTATCGGTGCTTGTTTGTTAGAAGGTATCTCCATGGAAGATATCGATAAAGCATTAAAAACATTTAGTGCTGTACCTGGTCGCTTTGAGTTAATCGAAGAAGGTCAACCATTTGCAGTTGTTGTAGACTATGCACATACACCGGATGGTTTAGAAAATATTTTACAAACTGCAAAAGCTATTCAAGAAAATCGTATTATCGTAGTCTTTGGCTGTGGTGGTGACCGAGACGCTACTAAACGTCCTATTATGGGCCGCATTGCTGCACAATATGGTGATGTGGTGTACGTTACATCTGATAATCCACGTACAGAAGATCCTGTACAAATTGTTAAAGATGTGGAAGCAGGCGTTAAAGAAGGCCTTCGTGAAGGCTCTCATTATGAAGTTATTGTTGATCGTCGGGAAGCGATTCAACATGCAATACAAAATGCAAAACCTGGGGATATTGTACTGATTGCAGGTAAGGGGCATGAGGATTACCAAATCTTAAAGGATAAAACGATTCATTTCGATGATCGTGAAGAGGCGCGAGCAGCCCTCAAGGAGATCTAATATGGCAGAATTTACATTGTCTCAAGTGGTTGAAGCCACTGCGGGGACGAGTGCACATACCGACAATATTAAGTTTTTAGATGTGTCTACTGATACAAGAACTATTGAATCAGGATTTTTATTTGTAGCCTTAAAAGGCGATACCTTTGACGGTCATGATTTTATCAATACGGCCATTGAAAAGGGTGCTACAGGTGCTATTGTAGAAAAAGGTCGTGCCGTAGAAGGTATTGTTTGTATTGAGGTAGAAAATACCTTGGTAGCATACCAAAACTTGGCACGTTACCATCGTCGCCGTTTCGATATTCCTGTAGTAGCTATTACTGGTTCCTCTGGTAAAACTACGACAAAGGAAATGGTAGCAGCTGTACTAGGTACAGAATTTAACGTTTTAAAAACAGAGAAAAACTTTAATAATGAAATTGGCTTGCCAAAAACATTGTTGCGTTTAACTGCAGAACATGAAGCTTGTGTAGTAGAAATGGGGATGCGTGGTCTTGGTCAAATTGAAGAGCTCGCATTAATCGCTGAACCAACTATGGGTATTATTACGAATGTTGGTACGAGCCATATCGAGCTATTAGGATCTCGTGAAGCCATTGCAGAAGCAAAGGGTGAGTTAATTCGTTGCTTGCCAGAAAATAGTGTGGCGATTCTCAATGAAGATGATCCATATGTTAAGGCTATGGATAGCCTGGCTAAAGGTAAAACTATTACCTATGGCATTGAACGTAATGCTACATGTATTGGCAGTCATTTGCGCTATAAAAAAGACGGTATCAAGTTTACTTGCAAATGTTATGACGAAGTCTTCGATATTTTCTTGCCTATGATTGGTGAACACAATGTTTATGATGCATTGGCAGCCATTGTAGCAGGCCGTGTGTTGGGGATTAAATCCAATACAATTCGTAAAGGCTTAAGCGAGTTTACAGGCACTCCTATGCGCCAAGAAATCGTACCATTTGAAGATATCGTTATCTTGAATGACGCATATAATGCAAATCCTTCCTCAATGGCTGAAGCAATTAAAGCTTTGGGGCAATTAGAAGGAAAACGTAAGATTGCTATGCTCGGAGATATGCTTGAACTTGGCGATTTCTCTGAGGATGCACATCGTGAAATCGGTCAATTATTGGCTGAAGAGGGGTATAGTGTAGTATTCACCTTCGGTGATGCAGCTGCTTTTATAGCTAAAGAAGCAAAAAAAGCAGGATTAACTACATTCCGTTGTAATAGCCATTTAGAAATGGCCAATGCCTATAGCGATATTCGTGAAAAAGGGGATGTTATCCTTGTAAAAGGTTCCCGTGGTTTGCGAATGGAGCGCGTTGTTGAAGAATTAAAAGATCGAGAATAAAAGGTAACGGCTAGTTGTATCTAGCCGTCATCTGTTTATTAATAAGTAGAGGATTCATATGATATATCATATTCTGTTAGCCTTTGTAGTGACCTTTATCATTACAGTCGTGCTAGGTAAAATCGGTATTCCTATGTTGCGTTCTTTGCACGCACAACAAAGTATTCGTGAAGAAGGTCCTGAAAGCCATCAAGCAAAAGCTGGTACACCGACAATGGGTGGTGCTTTCATGATGATTGCTTTAGTTCTTGGTGTCGCTATTTTTGCACCTTGGAATGTAGGCACAGGGATGTTATTATTCCTAACATTAGGTCATAGTTTATTAGGTTTCTTTGACGATTTTGTAAAAGCCGTTAAAAAACGTAATCTTGGTTTAACAGCTAAGCAAAAATTATTGGGCCAATTTATTTTGGCAGCTGTATTCTGTTACTGCATTACTGAAATTATGGTTGTTCCTACCACATTGTGGATTCCTGTAGCAGATGTACAACTTCAATTAGGTTGGGGTTACTATGTATTGGCGTTCTTAATTATTGTAGGTGCTACCAATGCTGTAAATCTTACCGATGGCCTTGATGGTCTTGCAAGCGGTACATCCGCAGTGGCGGCGATTGCCTTCTCCGTTATTGGTCTTATGGCTGCATCTATGACGAATTCTATCGGCGCTGAAAGCGTTGCTTACTTTGGTGCTATTGTAGCCGCTGTATGCCTTGGCTTCTTAGTATATAATGTAAATCCTGCTAAAGTATTTATGGGCGATACAGGTTCATTAGCATTAGGTGGTGCTTTTGCAGCAATGGCTATTTTAACTAAAACAGAATTGTTACTTGTTGTAATCGGTGGCATTTTTGTTATGGAAGCATTATCTGTTATTATCCAAGTTATTTCCTTTAAGACTCGCGGTGTACGCGTATTTAAAATGAGCCCTATTCATCATCATTTTGAATTGTCTGGATGGGCAGAACAAACCGTAGTTAACCGCTTCTGGTTCGCTGGTGCAGTATTAGCCGTTATTGGTGTAGTATTAGCGACCATAACTTTATAAGATAATACTTAACGGAACCCGTAAATAATGGTATGCTTATAGGATAGGAATACATTATTTTGTAGATAATTTAGGTGAAACAGATGGAATACGGAGATAAACATATACTTGTACTTGGCGCTGGTGCCAGCGGTATAGGCGCATCCTGGGTATTAGCCCAAGTGGGTGCTCATGTTGTGTTAAATGATTATAAGCCTGTAACGTTGCCTGCTACGGAGGAAGGACGTTTAGTTTCTGCTGGGGTAGAAATTATTACAGGTCGTCAAGATGAATCCTTGCTAGATGGCGTGGGTCGCATTGTTATTTCTCCAGGTATTTCTTTAGATATTCCCATTGTAAAAGCAGCTCAAGCTCGCGGCATTGATGTGGTTAGTGAAGTAGAGTTAGCTTACGAAATATCTAAATCACCTATCGTAGCCGTTACTGGTACAAATGGTAAGACTACGACTACAACCTTATTAACTAAAGTGCTAGAAGGTTCTGGAAAGCCAGTTCGCGTTGGTGGGAACATTGGTGACTCTCTAAGTGAAGTGGCCTATTCCATGCCAGCAGGTGGTTTTTTAGTTGCCGAACTATCTAGTTATCAATTAGAGACAATCAAGCATTTTAGACCGATTGGGGCTATTATGCTCAATATTACGCCAGATCATTTGGCGCGTCATAAGACGATGGAAAACTATATTGCGGCTAAGGAACGTATCTTTGAAAACCAATTGGAATCTGATTTCTTGGTTCTCAACATTGATGATTCTGTAGTAGCTGATATGGAGCATCGTGCGCCTAGTCACATTCTACAAATTAGCCAAAAACAATCTGTTGAGAATGGTGCATATTATGCTAATGGTCAGTGCTATGTAGTAAAAGATGGCGTAGAGATCGCTGTTATTGGCGATGAAGATATCCATATCCCAGGTAGTCATAATATCGAAAATATCCTAACGGTTATTGCTTTAACGTATGCGTTAGGCGTACCTGTAGAGGAAATCCATCGCATTATTAGCGAATTTCACGGTGTAGAACATCGGTTGGAACGGGTTAAAACAATCGATGGGATTACATTCTATAATGACTCTAAGGCGACCAATGTTGATTCTGTAGTTAAAGCTTTGGAATCTTTTGATAAACCAGTTATTCTGCTGGCTGGTGGTCATGATAAAATGACACCTTTAGAAGAGTTTATGCAGCTTGTTAAAGAAAAGACAAAAGCTGTCATTTTCATGGGAGAAGCAGCAGAACGATTTGAAGCGGCTGCAAAAGAGGCTGGTGTAGAACCTATTTACCGTGCTTCGTCTATGAAAGAAGCTGTAGAACAAGGTTATAAATTAGCTGAGTCTGGTGATATTGTATTACTATCTCCAGCTTGTGCAAGCTTTGATTGGTACAGCTGTTTTGAAGAGCGCGGTGACGACTTTAAAGCTTGTGTTCAGATGTTGCAAGAAGGGGGACACCATTAATGAAAAGAATCATAATTTCTGGTGGTGGCACTGGTGGACATATATATCCAGCAATAACTATATATAAGGAAATCATGAAACAACACCCTGATGCAAAGGTATTATATGTAGGGACAAAGCAAGGCTTAGAAGCTACATTAGTTCCTAAAGAGGGTATTGAGTTCACTACGATTCCTGTACAAGGGTTGCAACGTCAATTATCATTGGGTACATTAGTCACATTAGGTAAAACTGCGTTAGGCATAGTTAAAGCTAATGCTATTATTTGTAAATTTAGACCTGATGTGGTAATTGGTACGGGTGGTTATGTATGTGGTCCTATTCTCATGGCAGCTGCATTACATAACATTCCAACCTTAATTCAAGAGCAGAATGTCATTGCAGGCATTACTAATAAAATTTTGAGCCGTTTTGTTGATGTTGTAGCGATGGGCTATAAGGATGCAGCAGCATCTTTTTCTAAAGCAAAACGCGTAGTGTATACTGGTAATCCAGTTCGTCCTGAGGTGTTAGTTGACTCAAGAACAGCGGGGCGCAATTATTTCAACCTAAGTGATGATACTTTTACAGTCCTCATAGCAGGTGGTTCTCGGGGGGCGCGAACCATCAATAATGCCATGATTGATGTACATAAACATTTCCAAGGTAAGGAAGGGATTAAATTAATCCATATTACAGGCGATGGAGAGTATGAATCTGTACTATCTCAATTGGGCATTACCGATGGGGAAGGCTTGGGTGAATCATCTTTAATTTTGCCGTATTTACATGATATGCCTAAGGCTTTGGCTGCTGCTGATTTAGCTGTGTTTAGGTCTGGTGCCATAGGCCTTGCTGAATTGGCAGTTCGTGGCATTCCATCTGTCTTGATTCCGTATCCATATGCAGCGGAAGATCATCAGACGTATAATGCGCGTATCTTTGTACAAGAAGGGGCAGCTCACATGATTGTTGATAAAATGTTGAGTGCTCACGACTTAATCGGGGAAATTGAGATGTTTATGGCCAACCGTGATTTGTTGGCACAAATGGGAGAACGAGCATTGCAGTTGGGCAAACCAAATGCAGCTCATGATATTGCAAAACTTGCATTATCTATTGCAAAGTAACAAGGAGAGCTTTTATGTTAGACGGTATTCACAAGATTCACCTCATTGGTATTGGTGGATCTGGCATGCGTGCTATAGCGAATATTTTAATTCAAAAAGGTTATGACGTATCTGGTTCAGACGTAGCTGAATCTGCCGTTATTTCTAAGTTTAGAGAAATGGGTGCTACGGTTCATATCGGTCATAATAAAGAATATGTAAATGGTGTAGATGCAGTAGTTCGTTCTACAGCGATTCGTGAGGATAATCCGGAAATCGTTGCCGCTAAAGAACAAGGGATTACTATTTTACATCGCTCTGATATTGTAAAAGCTGTGTTAGACGTAACGGATGGCATCGCAGTAGCCGGTGCACACGGTAAGACATCTACTACATCTATGATTGGCCAAATTCTAGTAGAGGCTGATGCAGACCCTACGGTAATCATCGGTGGTGAAGTTGATTATCTTAAAGGCAGTAGCTGTCTTGGTAAAGGCCACTTCTCCGTAGTTGAAGCGGACGAAAGTGATGGGTCTTTCTTGAAATTACGTCCACATACTATCGTTATTACTAATATTGAAGATGATCATATGGATCACTACAAAACGATGGAGAATTTGCTTAATGCGTTCTGTGAGTTCGTAGAAACATTACCAGAAAATGGCAAGGCTATCGTATGTGGTGATAATGAAAGTATTCGCTATGTCATGAGTCGCGTAAAACGCAACTTTATTACTTATGGCTTAGATGATAGTAATGATTATGTAGCTAAAAATATTCATTATGTAGATTCTACGTTGGTATACGATATATATCATAAAGGTATTAATATTGAGCGCGTTCGTTTGCGTGTACCTGGTGACCACAACGTATTGAATTCTTTAGCAGCATTTATTGTGGCTCATGATTGTTGTGGCGTAGAAGCACGTGTTATTACTAAAGGCTTAGGCAAATTTATAGGCGCAAAACGCCGTTTTGAAACGAAAGGCCATGTAGCTGGCGTGTGGGTTGTAGATGATTATGCTCATCATCCTACAGAAATTAAAGCTACTTTGAAAGCAGCAAAAGAACTTGAGAAACATCGTGTCATCTGTGTATTCCAGCCACATCGCTTTACTCGCACAAGCTTGTTAAAGGATGAATTTGCTACTGCTTTCACAAGCGCTGATGAAGTATATATGACAGATATTTATAGCTCAGGTGAAGATCCAATCCCTGGTATTGATGGGACTACGATTCCAAATGCCATCAAAGAGGCTACCGGTCAAGACGTAAATTATGTACCATCTGTTGATGATTTACCTGAAGTATTGGCAAAAGTAGTAAGACCAAATGACTTGGTTATTACAATGGGCGCTGGTTCTATCAATCAATATGGCCCAAAATTATTAGCGATATTGGAGGAAGGCTTACAATGAAAGATAAACAAATAATCGTATTGATGGGTGGTCCTTCCGAAGAAGCTGAAGTATCTCGTCGCACAGGCGCTGCTATTGCAGAAGCACTTGTGAGCAAAGGGTATAAGGCTCAAACATTAGAACTTAATCCTCGTACTGTATTGGAAGATATCGATTCCTTAGGCGGTGAAGTCGTATTTAATGCTATTCATGGTCGCTATGGTGAAGATGGTGCTTTGCAAGGCCTTTTAGAAATGGCAGAAATCCCATATACTGGCTCCGGCATCATGGCTCATGCTGTGGGCATGAATAAAAAAGTAAGTAAAGACGTATTTAAAGGCGCTAATATTCCAACTGCAAGATCTGAATCCTATAATGGTAATCTTGAATCTGCAGAGGCAATTATCGATCATATTCGTAAAGAATTTACTATTCCTGTAGTTGTTAAGTCTGCTACGCAAGGCTCCAGCATTGGCGTTACAATCGTTCGTGAGGAATCACAATTAGAAGCAGCAGTAACAGAGGCTCTTAAATATGATCCAATTCTCGTAGTAGAACAATTCCTTGATGGTCGTGAGTTTACGGTGGCTGTTTTGGATGGTAAAGCATTGTCAGTCATTGAAATTCGTCCACATTCTGGCGAATATGACTACAAGAGCAAATACACTGTAGGTGCTACAGAATACTTGGTACCAGCACCTATTAGCGACGAAATGACTGCTGAAATGCAACGCATTGGGGAACTTGTGTATCGCGAGGTGCAAGGCAGTGGGGTTATTCGTGTAGATATTATGACAGATCATGCAGATAAAATGTATGTTCTTGAGTACAATACCGTTCCTGGTATGACGGCAACGTCTTTAGTACCAAAAGCAGCTAATGAAATGGGAATTGATTTCCCTACATTATGTGAAAAAATTCTATTAACAGCTAGTATAGGGAAATTTTAAAAGCTAAATAGAACAGAAGGAGTTATCTATGGATGATAAGCAGAACCATCCATCCAGCTCTGGGGAGATGCAGTCTTCTACACCTGTTCAAGACGAACGGGCTGTATTTAGAAAACGAGTGTTAAAAATCGGTGGTGCAGTTACTCTCGTGTTGGTGGGGTTGTTTACACTACCTATTCCTTTTGGATCCTTAAAGATTACGGGTTCGGATAAGGTAACTGTACAAGATGTAATGGTGGCAGGTGATATACATGAACCTGTCAATATTTTGCAAATTAGTACAGAAAAATTGAAATCTAGATTGGCAAAGGATTTACGGGTTGAAGAGGCCCAAATACGATATCAATTGCCACTGACTATGGAGGTTCACATTGTAGAACGTAAGGCCGTTGCTGTAGTACCGGCCCAGTTCGGATACTTAACTATTGATAGTAAAGGTCAAGTTATCGCATCAGAACCAGCTATACAAGACACATCTGTACCAATGATTTCTGGTGTGAAAGCTGGAAATATTTTATTAGGCGATACAGTTGTAGATAAGCCGATTCTAGCGGCTCTTGAGTATTTGAATTCTCTTGATGAAAATACGTTCAAGAATATTGCAGAGGTTAATATTGGTGATCCTGATGCGATTATGGCTTATACCGTATCTGGTGTACAGATTCGCTTAGGTGATGGTAAAGACTTACCTAAAAAGGCAGAGCTAACACAGTCGATGTTACAAGATATTAAGAAAACTCATGGTAATGTACAGTATATAGATGTTAATATTTCATCACCGTACATTAAGACTGATGTAATTCCTGAAGGAAAGAAACATCAAAATGGGGCACCGACTACGGAAACTTCATCTACTAAGAAAGATGATACAAAACAAGATAAACAAGGTCATGTTGAAGATAAAAGGTAGATGATTGTCGTGAGACACGAACGGTGGGCAATAGCCTTAGTCAGTTGTATATTAGGGTTTATGGTTGTAACTCAATATAAAATGACACAAGATAATATAGAAGAAAACATTCGCTTGCAACGGGCTGGTGATTTAGCCGTTCAACTACGTGAAGCCCAAAGCGAGCGGGATGCTTTATTGAAGCAAATAGAAACGCTTAAACAAAATGGTACTACTACAGACGTTAAAGTTGATGAACAGCTCATGATGAGAGCGGCCTTAACAAATGTTAAAGGTTCTGGAGTTAGCGTGTTGATCGAAGATAGTTTAAAACCAATTCAAAGTGGTGAAAATCCTAACTTATTTGTAATTCATGATGAAGATATTTTACGTATCGTTAATGAGTTACGCGCTGGTGGGGCTGAGGCGATAGCTATTAATGATCAACGGTTGATTGGTACATCAGAAATACGTTGTTCCGGTCCTACTATTACAGTTAATGGGAAAGTCTTTGGGGCTCCCTTCGTTGTAAAAGCTATTGGTGATCCTAAAACGTTAAACTCTGCGCTTACTATGCGTGGTGGCGTAGTCGATTCGCTTAAACATTGGGGGATTAAAGTAACTATCAAGGAAGAGAATGAGATAGCTATCCCAGCTTTTACAGGAACCTTCCGAGAAGAACATATGAAGCCTAATGAGTTAGGAGGTAAAGAATGAATATTTATATCTTTGCCATCGCTGGGCTCATTGTAGGGGCTATATTAGGTTGGATAGCACCATTTCATATTCCTATCAGTTACGCGAACTATACATCTGTAGCGGTTCTGGCAGCGTTGGATGCAGTGTTTGGCGGTAGTCGAGCTGCATTGGAACGAATTTTTGATCTTAGTAATTTTGTGATTGGGTTCTTTTCAAATGTAGTTTTAGCTGTTATTCTTGTATATGTAGGCGACCTAATAGGTATTAATTTATATTATGTAGCTCTCATTGGGTTTGGGTTGCGAGTATTTATTAATGTAGGTGCTATACGCAAGATTATTATGACTAAGCGATTCTAATAAATCACATTCTATATAGTGGAAAGTTTTCAAATTTTAGTGTAAAATAAATGTAATTGTTATAAGATAGTCAGTATATAAATCGATACATTGGGACGTATATTGATACGATAAATAACGATAAGAGGAGGAAGTTCAATGTCTGATTTTGCAAATATTAAAGTTATCGGTGTTGGTGGCGGTGGTAACAACGCTGTTAATCGCATGGTAGATAACCAAATTAAAGGTGTTCAATTCTTAGCAGTTAATACGGAAAACCAAGTGCTTGAATTGTCTAAAGCAGATGTAACAATTCAAATTGGTGAAAAAGTAACTAAAGGTCTTGGCGCGGGTGCTAATCCACAAGTTGGTGAAGAAGCTGCTCAAGAAAGTCGCGAAGAAATCATCAAAGCTCTTGAAGGTGCTGACATGGTATTCGTAACTGCAGGTATGGGTGGTGGTACTGGTACTGGTGCTGCTCCAATCGTTGCAGAATGTGCTAAAGAAGTTGGTGCATTAACTGTAGGCGTAGTGACTAAACCTTTCGCGTTCGAAGGTAAACGCCGTCGTGCTGCCGCAGAAAAAGGTATTGAGTTCTTGACTCAAAAAGTCGATACAATTATCGTTATCCCTAATGACAAACTACTACAAGTTGTTGATAAAAAATGTACTATTACTGATGCATTCAGTAAAGCCGATGATGTTCTTCGCCAAGGTATTAAAGGTATTTCTGACTTGATTCAAATTCCTGGTTTGATTAACCTTGACTTTGCTGACGTTAAAACTATCATGACGGAACAAGGCGAAGCTTTGATGGGGATTGGTGTTGGTGAAGGTGAAAACCGCGCTGTTGATGCTGCTAAAATGGCTATTAACAGCCCATTGTTGGAAACTTCTATCGATGGTGCAAAAGGCATTTTGCTTAATATTTCTGGTAGCTCCGATTTGAGCATCTTTGAAGTTAATGAAGCAGCTGAAATTATTTCTGAAGCAGCAGATCCTGATGCTAATATTATCTTCGGTTCTGTTATCGATGAAAGCTTGGGCGATAAAGTACAAATTACAGTTGTTGCAACTGGCTTCAATTCTAGTGCAAAAAGTGTACCAGAATTCGGTAAAACAACGACTACATCTCGTCCAGCATCCACTACAAATTCTAACAGTGGTATCCCTGATATCCCTGTTTTCATGAAACGCTAATTTATAGAGTGTATAACTATAACATCTGTAAATAGTAACTTAGTAAGACATACTAGTAGGTATGTGTATAGGAGGTACAAATGAAAAAATTAGTATTATTAACTCTAGCAGCAACAGTTGTAGCAGGAAGCGCATTTGCTGCAGCACCTGTAACAAAAATTAGCGATGGTTCCACTAAGGTACAAGCTGATTATGCATTTAAACAACATGTATCCAAAGGTGGCGGTCACAGCAACGATGGTTTCGGTGTTTCTTTGCAACATGATCTTTCCGATAAAACGGCAGTACAATATTCTTACGATAAAGTAAATGCAAAAAATGGTGATATCAAAGATCATCAATTAGCATTAGTTTACAAAGTGCATCCAAACGTAAACATTTATGGTGCAGGTACTGCAATTCGTACGCATGACACTGAATTGGGCTTCCAAGCTGGTGTTATCGGTCATGTACCTTTAACAGAAAAAGTAAATGGCTTTGCTAAAGCTGGTTGGGGCAACGATATTAAGCAAACTTACCAAGTAGGTGCTCAATACGAAGTACGTCCTGATATCGACTTAAATCTATACTATGGCTATGATAAATATAGCGTAGATAGCAATGATAAAACTGCAAAAGGTTTACACGCAGGTGTAGGCTACTCCTTCTAAGGAACTGGGGGACCACTCTTATGAGTGGTCCTTTTTTGTTATAAATTTACTGTTTTTTGTATATTATTAATTTTGAATCCTTTGTATAGGATATTTGATATATTCTATACAAAGCTTATTTAATGATTAAATTGATTGTAATTAGTAAAATTTCTTATGTATACAATATATTTTATGAATACACGTTGTATAATTAAAGCAGTTTAGGTATTATAAATGTGTAATATTCATTTTAGATAGGATGGTGTAAGTTATGACAAGTGTTGCTGCAAAGCATGCAAAAGGGAAAAAATTAAAAGACGTGATCTTTGTTACTGCTGGACAAGCATTAGCTGATGCTAAAGAAAATGGTCGCGAGAACGTTGTAAACGGTACTTTAGGTGCTATTCATGATGAAGATGGCAAATTAGTTTTTCTCAAAACCGTTAAAGAAGAATATTTGGGTCTTTCTGACACTGAACATATTGGTTATGCTCCAATTGCAGGTGTTCCAGAGTTTTTAGCAGCTGCTGAGAAAGAATGTTTTGGTAATTCTCGTCCAGAAGGTCACATCCGTAGCATCGCTACAGCTGGTGGCACTGGCGGTATCCATCACTTAATTCATAACTATACTGAGCCTGGTGATGAAGTGTTAACTGCTGACTGGTACTGGGGTGCTTATAAAGTAATTTGTAGCGACATTGGTCGTACACTTGTAACGTACTCTTTATTTGATGAGCAAAATAACTTTAATCACGAAGCATTCAAAAATCGTGTAAACGAATTAGCCGCAAGACAAACAAATGTAGTAATCTTGTTTAACACACCTGGTAATAACCCAACTGGTTACTCTATTGAAGACAAAGATTGGGACTCCATCCTTAATTTCTTGAAAGAACTTGTTGCGATTGGTCGTAATAATGTCATCATTGGTATTGATGTGGCATATCTTGACTTCTCTGGTGATAGAGAGGAAGTACGTGGATTCTTTAGCAAATTTGGTCACTTGCCAAAAGCTATCCTTACATGTGTGTGCTATAGCTTGTCTAAAGGCTTTACTATGTACGGTCAACGTGTAGGTGCTATGATTGGTATTTCTGATGACGAAGAAATCGCTGATGAATTCTTAGAAATCAACAAAAATACTAGCCGTGCAACATGGTCTAATATTTGTCGTCCCGCAATGCGGACAATGGCAAATATTGTGGCAGATCCTGTTAAATTTAAAGCCTATGAAGAGGAGCGTAATAGCTATTACCAATTGATTCGCGATCGTGCTGACATCTTCAAACAAGAAGCCGCACAAGTAGGCCTTCCTATGTTGCCTTACCGCGGTGGTTTCTTCATTACAATTCCTACAGATTCTGCTAATGCTATCTGCGAAGAATTGAAGAAAGAACATGTTTATGTTATTGCTTTAGCTAAGGGTATTCGTGTGGCTGCCTGTGGTATTCCTAAATTCCAAATGACTGGTTTAGCTACGAAAATCTATAATGTCATGAAACGTCTCGGCAAATTATAATAGATAATTAAAACTTATACAAAAATCCACTTGATACTTGTATCAAGTGGATTTTTCTTATATTAGTGAATATCTTTATGTTCTTTTATGTCTTTGTCAGCTTGTTTAGCCAAGTTTTCGAGCGCTTGTTTAGGAGCTGTTCGTTCACCTGTTTCAGGATCTACGAATTCAACACGGTCCAATGTATCTGTAATTTGGCCTCGAATAAAACTTAAGTAAATTTCATAAAGTTCTTTTTTTTCTGCTAATTCCTCTGGCGTTAATTCTTGACCGGATTTTTTCTTTGCTGCTAGTTCATTTATGCGTTTTAATGTATCGTTAATGTTACTCATATTGACCTCCTGTATTCTATATTAGAATAATATCATTTATTATAACATAGAACAAAATGAATACGTATGGTAAGATATAAGTTGTACGCGTCTGTACTTTCACAAGTGAGAAAGGAGAGCTGTATGCGTGTAACAAAAGCAATAAAGGCAGAGCAATTAAAACTATTACAAGAGCATTATTTTGATGCAAAACCTGCCCTTGAGTATACAAATGAATTTGAATTATTAGTAGCTGTTGTTTTGTCCGCTCAATGTACGGATGAACGGGTAAATATCGTAACTAAACGATTGTTCCCTGAGTTAAATCATCCGGCTAAGATGTTGGCTATTGGCGTCACTAAGCTAGAAACTCTTATTAAGGATTGTGGTCTTTATAAATCGAAGGCTAAAAACTTGATTGCTACATGCCAGATTTTAGTTGACCAATATCATGGAGAGGTACCTCGTGAGTTTGATCAACTCGTTGAATTGCCTGGTGTAGGTCGCAAGACAGCGAATGTGGTAGTATCAGTACTGTTTGGTACACCAGCCATTGCGGTGGATACTCATGTCTTTCGTGTATCAAATCGACTAAAACTAGGTATTGCAAAGACGCCAGAAGAGATGGAGTTAAAATTGCAAAAGGCTATTCCAAAAGAGGATTGGGCTGCTGCACATCACTGGTTAATTTATCATGGTCGTAAAGTATGTAAGGCTCGCAAGCCTTTATGTGACGACTGTTTCTTAAATCATCTATGTCCTTCTGCAGGAAAGGTTTAATATGAAAGCAAATAACGAAGAATTTATTACCCTTTGTGCCGCTAATGGTATTGAAGGTATCGATATTGTAAATGAATTAATGCGTTTCAATGTATTAGATCAATTGATTTCTAGCAATGCTAGTTCCCGTGAGTGGGGCGTTACACCAGAGGATTTATATGCCTTAGCTGAGAAATCTACAGTGGAGTCCTTTGGTCCTGTGCCATATGATTTGAATACACTCCAAAATCTATATGGTCCTTCTTTTAAGGTTGAACTCTTTGATTTTATCAGTGATACCGGCATTTTGGATGGTCTAGATGTAGGCACTATTTGGGAAACTCCTGTTCGTGAAAGTATTGAAGCTCATAGCAAAACAGGGGAGCTTGTTCTATATGCCTATGTAGAAGAATATGCTGGTATGGTAGAAGAAATTCTTCAATCTTATGAAGATAAAAAGGTTGTTCTCTACACAGCATCTCCAGTATGCTATAGCATCTTATCTCGTCTGTATCCAATGGCTCAAATCATTAATCATTGGCCACATCGCAGTTACTTTGACCATATCTTTACAGGTACTGTGGGTATGTTCCAATCTTCTGAAGATATTGTAGAAGAAGTGGCTAATGGTTTACATAACTTGGTACCAGAAGGGACTGCGCAATTGTTCTTACCTGCTACGATGGCACAAAATCAATTGGGCTTAAATAATATGGCCTTACAATTCTTTTTGAACCAAAAACGTGTGGAAGTTATTCGCGAGTGGACTCCTTTAGGCGCCTATGAAATTGTATACGGTAAATATGATGTTAAAAAAATGCGTGTTGGACTTCGTGAACGTGTAGGTGATGAGTGGAAGGCGATTAATTATATTCCATTACCTCATGGTGTATTTGCTCAATTACCAGTATTTACAGTGTTGAATTATGGCTTATCTTTGCGCTCTATTTCATTGCCGGGTGGTCAAACCGATGTGGCGTTAGGTCAAGATGGTATTTACTGTATCGATAGTCGAGTATCTGAATTAGGTCGCAATGCTCTAGTTGAAAGTGGAGCATACTTCCTTACTTTCAAACGTCATACTGATCATGTAGACGTAGATATTACGACAGATGCACCTACAGATGATGTATACTGGATGTTCCCTGATGCAGAACTTGCTTATATGTGGTATGCGTACTTCTGCAGTACCATTGGTCAAACATTGATTCAAGAAATTTCTATGCTTGTGCAAACAGCAGAATCCTTCGGCTATATGCTTAGCAGCGTACGTCGTCGCGTTTTAGATGTAAAAGATGAAGCTCAATTAATTGAATCTGTTCAGGCTGCAGATGAAGCGTATATTAACGCTGTCACAGTAGCAACAGAGAACTGGAGAGAATCAGTGGATACATTAGGGGCTCAAGTTATGCCTCCTACAACATCTATTGATATTGAAGATTACAGCGATTATAAAAACTAATTGTAAAACTTAAGCTTTTAGTTTAAAATATATCGTATCCTAAAAAATATGAACTACTAAATATAGTAGGTAAGAAACATACTACACGCATGTGTAAGAAAGGAGGCACCATGGCAGTTATCAATTTTGAAATCTTCAAAGTTATCGGCACTTTGTCTGAAGATAAAGATGGTTGGAAAAAACAATTAACATGTACTAGCTGGGGCAAATACAATCCTAAGTTTGATCTTCGCGCTTGGGATAGTGAATATACAAGCATGAAAAAGGGTATTACTCTGTCTTTAGAAGAGCTTATTGCGTTGCGCGATATCCTCAACGAAAGCGACTTGGAGACTATCCTAGCTGAGTCTATTGAAGAAAAACAAGCATCCAAGGAATAGTATTGGCAACTTGCATTTGTACAAGTGTCATGCTATAATCTATAAGAATAATATTGATTGTCGGAAAGAGGTGTATAGAATGAAACAAGGTATTCATCCAGACTATAAAGAAGCTACAGTAACTTGCGGTTGTGGCAACACATTCAAAACTGGCTCTGTAAAAGAAGACCTTCGTGTAGACGTTTGCTCCAAATGCCATCCGTTCTTCACTGGTCAACAACGCGCAGCTCAAGCTCGTGGTCGTATTGAACAATTTAACAAACGTTACGGCAAATAATTTGTCATGTAATGTAGCATCTATTGGCAGGGCTATGGGCTCTGCCTCTATTTGTTTATGAGAGGAGCTCTTGTGAACACAGAACGTATTAAAAAGTTTGTCGGTGGACAAGCTGTGATCGAAGGTGTCATGATGAGAGGCCCTGGCTATACGGCAACAGCTGTACGTGAGCCAGCAGGCACTATTGTAGTTCAAAAAGAGGCTACAAAATCTATTGCTGACACATATCCAATTTTGAAAAAACCATTTCTTCGTGGCTGTGTAGCTCTCTATGAATCTCTAGTGATTGGCATGAAGGCATTGTCCTTCTCTGCCAAGGCAGCTGGTGATGAAGAGGAGGAAATGTCTAATAGTGAAATTGCCATTACCATGGTTATTTCCACAGTCTTTGCGATAGCTGTATTTTTGGCTTTGCCAACATTTATCGTAAAATTTATTCCTGGTGTACAGGATAATCATGTAGTATTAAATCTCATTGAAGGTGTCATTCGTTTAGTGCTATTCTTGCTCTACATTTGGGGGATTGGACTTACGAAGGATATTCAACGAGTTTTCCAATATCATGGGGCAGAGCATAAAACAATTCATACTTATGAATTAGATTTGCCTCTTACCGTAGAAAACGTTCGTAAACAAAGTCGGTTACATGCCCGATGTGGTACAAACTTCTTACTCATCGTTATGGTGGTGAGTATCTTTGTATTTGCTTTTTTAGGATGGCCTAATTTGCTAGAACGTATTCTGAGCCGCATACTGCTTATGCCCGTAGTAGCAGGTATTGCGTACGAGGTCATTCGTCTTGCTGGACGCAGTGAGCATTCCTTTGTGAAAGCCATTATTAAACCAGGTCTTGTATTACAATACATGACCACACGTGAACCAGAAGATGATCAAATTGAAGTAGCTATACGTGCTCTTGAAGAGGTTCGTCCTCCTGAGAGTGATGCATATGAAGAGGAATAAACATGTTAGTAGATAAATTACAAGTTATTGAAGATAAATTTATGGACCTTGAGCAGCGCATCAGTGACCCTGAAATCATTGCTCGCCAAGATGAATGGCGTAAATTGACACGTCAACATTCCCAATTATCTGAAACAGTTGAAACATTCCGTACTTATAAAAAAGTATTAGCTGGCCTTGATGAAGCTATGGAAGTTATCGAAGATAAATCTTTGGATGAAGAATTCCGCGAAATGGCTCAAGAGGAATTAAAAGAGTTAAAACCTCAAAAAGAGGAATTAGAAGAGAAGTTACAAATCCTATTATTGCCTAAGGATCCTAATGACGATAAGAATATTATCATTGAGATTCGCGGTGGTGCTGGCGGTGACGAAGCAGCCTTATTCGCAGGAGATTTGTTCCGTATGTACACAAAATATGCGGAAAGCCAAGGGTGGCGTTGCGAGATTATCGATGCGAATGAACCTGAACTAGGTGGCTTTAAAGAGGTTGTTTTCTCTGTAGAAGGCGAGAATGTATACTCTAAAATGAAGTTTGAATCTGGTGTACATCGTGTACAACGTGTACCTGCTACAGAAACACAAGGTCGTGTACATACGTCTACAGTTACAGTAGCTGTATTACCAGAGATGGAAGATGTCGATATTGAAGTTAATGAAAAAGATTTAAAAATCGACACTTACCGTGCCAGTGGTGCAGGCGGTCAGCACATTAATAAAACTGAGTCTGCTGTTCGTATTACTCACTTACCAACTGGTATTGTTGTAGCATGCCAAGACCAACGTTCTCAGCTTAAAAATAGAGATAAAGCGATGCGCGTATTGCGTGCTAAATTACAAGACCAAGCTGAACAAGAGGCGCAAGCTAGTATGGCGGCAGATCGTAAGAGCCAAGTTGGCACTGGTGACCGTAGTGAACGTATTCGTACGTACAACTACCCACAAGGTCGCGTAACAGATCACCGCATTAACTTAACACTTTATAAACTAGACGCTGTATTAAATGGCGATCTTGATGAAGTAATTCAAGCCTTAAATGCGGCAGACCAAGCGGCAAAAATGCAGGAGGCTAATACAAATGCATAAGGAGATTTGGACAATCGGTCGTATTCTCCAGTGGACAGAGCAGTACTTTCAAAGCAAGGAGATGGATACACCTCGACTTGATGGGGAAGTACTGCTTTCTCACGTTTTAGGTAAAGATCGTATTTATCTATATACTCACTATGACCAACCTCTAATTCAAGAGGAGCTAGATGCCTTTAGACCGCTTGTACAACAAAGAGCTAAGGGATATAGTGTAGCATCTATTACGGGGCAAAAGGACTTTATGGGCCTTACCTTTAAGGTGAACGATAAAGTTTTAATTCCACGACCTGATACGGAATCATTGATTGAACATGTACTAGATACGTATTCTGAAGATTGCAATATACGCATTCTTGATATATGTACTGGTCCAGGGACGATATTGCTAAGTTTATTACATTATTTGCCAAATGCAGTAGGTGTAGGTTTAGATATCTCTACAGATGCTTTGCCACTAGCTAGAGAGAATGCAGACTCCTTTAAGTTAACTGAACGAGTTGAATTTAAAGACTCTGATATGTTTTCAGCTTTGTGTGGAACGGATGAGAAATTTGACCTCATCGTTTCTAATCCTCCATATATTCGTACTGGTGATGCAAAGATGTTGTCTCAAGATGTGTTAAATGAGCCTCATATTGCGTTATTTGGTGGAGAGGATGGACTGGTATTCTATCGTATTCTCGCCAGAGAATGTGGTGCTTATTTAGAAACTAATGGTCGCGTAGCCTTTGAGGTTGGCTATGACCAAGCTGAGACGGTAAGAAAACTATTAGAAGCAACCGGTCAATATTCTAATATTCAATTTATAGCTGATCTAGGTGGACATAATCGCGTAGTTACAGCTGTGTATGAGGGCTAATATGGATACTAAAATTATTACAAATCCATCTGAACAAGATATAGATATGTTAGCTCGTGCATTACGCAATGGTGAATTGGTATCTATACCGACAGAAACCGTATACGGTTTGGGTGCCAATGGTCTTGATCCAGAGGCGATGGATAAAATCTATGCTGCCAAAGGCCGTCCATCAGATAATCCATTGATTTTGCATATTCCCAATAGTGAAAGTATTAAACCATTAGTCACTGAAGTTTCTACAACGGCTCAAACCTTGATGGATAATTTTTGGCCAGGACCTTTAACGATTACACTACCTAAGTCTGATTTAGTGCCAGACCGTGCAACAGGTGGATTACCTCGTGTAGCGCTTCGCTGTCCTGATCATGATGGATGTCGCGTGTTGTTACAGCGTGCAGGTATACCTATAGCAGCGCCAAGTGCAAATATTTCAGGCCGTCCCAGTCCAACTACGGCTCAAGATGTATATAACGATATGAATGGTCGCATTTCTTATATTTTAGATGCTGGTCCTTGCACAATCGGAGTAGAGTCTACCGTAGTAGAAGTGCATGACGATAAAGTTATTATTTTACGTCCAGGTGGTATTACAAAGGCACAGCTAGAAACTGTTGTTTCCAATGTCGAATACGATACAGCCTTAGTGAGTGCTGAAACTAAACCTAAGGCGCCTGGTATGAAGTATACACATTATGCTCCTGATGCACCTATGACTGTTGTCGTTGGTACTCCAGAATCTGTAGCTAATACGTTTAATGAACTTTCTAAAGGTATAGAAGGGCCTATTGGCTGTTTAGTTAGTCATGAGACCTATGAGCTCATTAAAGACGATTCGCATTTCATGTGCCATTGTTTTGGACATCATGGAGATGCACTAGCATTAGGCCATGACTTTTACAAAAGCCTATTACATTTTAACGAAAATCATGTTACCCTAATCTTAGCAGAAGGTGTGAATGATGACGGTTTTGGTGTTGCCATTATGAATCGAATGGAAAAAGCATCCGGTCATCATATCATTTATAAGTAAATTTTCTAACATTATAAATGTCCACTGATAATAGAAATATGTCTTTACATATTGGATATTTTTGCTATAATGTATAAAGTAATCACAAAATGTGATTAAGTAAGGATGTTATTATGAATATTTTATTTGTATGTACCGGTAATACTTGCCGTAGTCCTATGGCAGAAGGAATTACACGGGCCCTTGCAGCGGAGCAACATAAGGATGTAACGACTGTATCAGCTGGTCTATTTGCCGCTTATGGAGCAAAGCCAACTGAACAAGCCGTTGTAGCTGTCCGTTCCATTGCTGATATTTCTGACCATGAATCGAGACCTTTAACTATGGAGCTCGTCAATGCAGCAGATCTAATCATCGGTATGACGAAAGATCATAAATCTGTACTACTTCGCCAATTCCCGTTTGAGGAAGGTAAAATCAAAACGATTTCCGAGTGGGGTGGTCAAGATGGTGATGTTACTGACCCATATGGCGCTGATCAAACCATATATAATCAATGTGCGGAGCAAATTTATCATTTAGTTGAGGAAGGCCTTAAAACAGCCCCTCAGAAAGCATAGGAGATGATATTATGAAGGTTGCAATCGGTTGTGATCATGGCGGATTGAATTTAAAAGCATCCGTTAAAGAAGTATTAAGTACATTGGGACATGAAGTAGAAGATTTTGGCTGTCATACAGCGGAATCTTGCGATTATCCAGATATTGCCGTACCTGTAGCAAATGCAGTCGTGTCTGGTAAAGCAGATCGCGGTATTCTAATTTGTGGTACTGGCATCGGTATTGGTATTGCAGCAAATAAGATAGCGGGCATTCGAGCTGCTCTTTGTCATGATACATTCTCTGCGCACGCATGTCGTGAACACAATAATGCAAATATCCTTACAATGGGGGAACGCGTTATTGGTCCTGGCCTTGCTAAAGATATCGTTACTATTTGGATGGCAACGGAATTTGAAGGTGGTCGTCACGAACGCCGTGTAGAGAAAATTAAAGCATTAGAGAAATAATACATCATTACCTATAGATATTCGTTTTGTACGAGGAGGATACTCATGAGTTTCTTAGAAAAACAAGACCCTAATATTCAAGCTGTTATCAATCAAGAATTGGCACGTCAACGCGATAAATTAGAAATGATCGCTTCTGAAAACTTTGTTTCTCAAGCAGTAATGGAAGCTCAAGGCAGCGTATTAACTAACAAATATGCAGAAGGGTATCCTGGCAAACGCTATTATGGCGGTTGTGAAAATGTTGACGTTATCGAAACATTGGCTATCGAACGTGCAAAACGCTTGTTTGGCGCTGAACATGCTAACGTACAACCTCATTCTGGCTCCCAAGCTAACTTTGGTGTGTACTTTGCATTATTGCAACCTGGCGACACTATCGTGGGTATGAACTTGTCCCACGGTGGTCATTTGACTCATGGTTCTCCAGTTAACGTATCTGGTACATATTTCAATGTAGTACCTTACGGTGTAGATGCAGAAACACAACAAATCGACTATGATGAATTCCGTAGAATTGTATTAGAAGCAAAACCTAAATTGATTATCGCTGGTGGCAGTGCATATAGCCGTCAAATCGACTTCAAGAAAATGGCTGAAGTAGCTCACGAAGTAGACGCTATCTTTATGGTAGATATGGCTCACTTTGCAGGTCTTGTAGCTGCGGGCTTACATCCAAATCCTGTAGAATATGCTGATATCGTAACTACTACAACTCATAAAACATTGCGTGGGCCTCGTGGTGGTTTGATTCTTTGCAAAGAAAAATATGCTAAAGCAATCGATAAATCTATCTTCCCTGGTATCCAAGGTGGTCCTTTGATGCATGTTATCGCTGCTAAAGCTGTTGCCTTAGGCGAAGCATTACAACCTGAATTCAAAGTATATGCGCAACAAATTATCGACAATGCAAAAGCATTGGCTGCAGCATTGCAAGATAAAGGCTTAACAATCGTTTCCGGTGGTACAGATACTCACGTTATGCTTGTAGATGTTCGTAGCACTGGCTTAACAGGTAAAGAAGCAGAACACTTACTCGATGAAGTAGGTATTACATGTAACAAAAATACAATCCCATTCGATCCAGCTAGCCCATTTGTAACAAGCGGTATCCGTCTTGGTACGCCAGCGCTTACAACTCGTGGTTTACAAGTGAAAGATATGGAAGAAATTGCTGATATTATTGCAGCAGTTCTTAACAATCCTGAAGATAAAGCTGTTCATGAAGAAGCTAGCAAACGCGTAGCTGCACTTTGTGAAGCGTATCCATTGTACTAATCTAATAGATTAATGACAGTCATTACATATTCATAGGCCTACAAGTCTATAAGTAATATAAAAGGGATGTGCCTTGTCACATCCCTTTTAATATTTTTATGGCACTATTTTACATTCTATGATAGAGTTAATATGATAGTTAAATTGCTACAAAGAGATACGTATATTGTTTTATAGGAGGACAGTCATGAAAGTTAATGTTATGACACATCCGTTGATTCAACACAAAGTTACATTGATGCGTGATGTACAAACAGGGTCAAAAGACTTCAGACAACTACTTGATGAAATTACTATGTTGATGGGGTATGAAATTACACGCAACTTACCACTTGAGGATGTAGAGGTAGAAACACCATTAATGAAAATGACTGGTAAACGTATTGCAGGTAAAAAATTAGGTATTATTCCAATTCTTCGTGCTGGCCTTGGCATGGTAAATGGTATGCTTAGCTTAATTCCAACTGCAAAGGTTGGTCATATCGGCTTATACCGTGATCCTGAAACTTTAAAACCAGTAGAATACTACTGCAAATTGCCAACTGATGTAAGCGAACGCGATTTCATCGTAACTGACCCAATGCTGGCAACTGGTGGTAGCGCAGCAGCAGCTATTACTTTGTTAAAAGAAAAAGGTGCTCAACACATCAAATTGATGTGTCTCGTAGCGGCTCCAGAAGGCGTTGAAGTTGTAAATAAAGAACATCCTGATGTGCCTATTTACGTAGCAGCACTTGATGAAAAACTCAATGATCATGGTTACATCTTGCCTGGTTTAGGCGATGCTGGTGACCGTATCTTCGGTACAAAATAAATTAAAATAAACGACATACTTTTAGGCATAAAACTTGTATTAAATTGCCTCAAAAGTATGTCGTTTTCTGCTATTTAGGGTTGAATAAAATTCACATAGGGTATAAAATAAATGTGTAAAGGTATTTTTTTATTTTAGGTGGGACGAATTTTGTTCACATGGGACGAAAAACGATTCATACAATCCCAACGGGTAAAGGAGGGACCCGATGAACGAGTTTCTAATGATATGTGAACGTATTGTTCCTGAAATCGTTAGCGTATTAAAGGAGCGATACAAGATACTAAACCACCTTGTTTATGAAGAGCCTATAGGCCGCAGGACATTAGCTACAGCGACGGACCTTCCAGAGCGAACCGTACGAAGTCATATTGAGTTGATGCGTGCAAATGGTCTAGTAGACATTTATAAACCGGGGATTTTTCTCACTGACGAAGGACAATCAATTGTTCCGAAGTTACGAAATTTTTTAAACGAACTAGATCGTATTAACGAACTAGAAAGCCGATTGACGGAAGCACTTTCCATCGATAGGGTTATCATTACACCTACAGAAGGAACGTTAATGGTTAAAAAGCTGGGCTTCGCTGCGGCAAAACTGTTACAGGAGTTATTAGAGCCTGATTCAGTAGTGGCTATTAGTGGTGGTAGTACCATGGCAGCGGTAGCGGAAGAAATGCCGATTTTACCATTTAATCCTACTGTAGTACCAGCTCGTGGTGGTGTTGGGGCGGTAGTGGAATACCAAGCTAATGTCATCGCTTCTGTACTGGCTGAACGACTTCGTGGGACTTACAAGATGCTTCATTTACCAGATGGGCTTTCACAAGACTCATTGCATATGCTCATGACTTGTGAACCGCAAATCAAGGAAATTAGCGACCTCATTAGTAGGACTGACGTATTGTTATTTGGCATTGGTACAGCCATGCGCATGGCCGATCAGCGTCACATTGCTGATGAGGTACGCAAGCAATTGGTAGATAATCATGCTGTAGGCGAGGCGCTGGGACAATATTGTGATATGGATGGCAAGTTGATTTATTCCACTAATAATATTGGTTTATCCTTGCCTGATGTAGCAAAGGTGCCAAATGTCATTGCTGTAGCAGGTGGACAAGAGAAGGCGAGCGCAATTATAGGTGTCATGCGAGCTTGCCAGAAAGGTATACTCATCATTGATGAGCAAGCCGCCGAAGGCATGCGTCAATTGTTACAAATTTCTGCCTTATAGGCGAATGAGTAGTTATAAATTTTAGTTTGAATTTGGTTAGAATTTTTGTTATTAGGAGGATCTAACAATGGCAGTAAAAGTTGGTATTAACGGTTTTGGTCGTATCGGTAAATGTGTAGTTCGCGCAGCGATTAATAATCCTAACGTAGAAGTTGTGGCGATTAATGCAACTGGTGATAATGAAGGTACTGCATTATTATTAAAATACGACTCTGTACATGGTACAATTCCTAACGAAGTAACATTTGATGAAGACAACATTTATGTTGATGGTAAAAAAATCCGCGTATTCCACGACCGCGATGCATCCAAATTGCCTTGGTCTGAAGAAGGCGTAGAAATCGTAATTGAATGTACAGGTAAATACCGCGATGCAGAAGAAGCAAAAGTTCATTTAGAACAACCTACAGTTAAAAAAGTATTGATTTCTGCTCCTGGTAAAAACGAAGACTTGACTATGGTTATGGGTGTTAACCAAGATATGTACGATCCTGCAAAACACCACATCATCTCCAATGCATCTTGCACAACTAACTGTTTGGCTCCATTCGCTAAAGTATTGTGCGATGAATTCGGTATCAAACGCGGTATGATGACTACAATTCATTCCTATACAAATGACCAAAAAATTCTTGATGCACGTCATAAAGACCCTCGCCGTGCTCGTGCAGCAGCTATGTCCATCATCCCTACAACTACTGGTGCAGCTAAAGCTGTAGCTTTGGTATTGCCTCAATTGAAAGGTAAACTTGATGGTTTTGCATTGCGCGTTCCTACTCCAGACGTATCTGCTACAGACCTCGTTTGCGAACTTGAAAAACCAGCTACTAAAGAAGAAATCAACGAAGCATTCCGGAAAGCAGCAGCTGGCGAATTAAAAGGTATTCTTGGCGTATCCGATGTGCCATTAGTATCTTGTGACTTCGGTTCTGATCCTCGTAGCTCCATTGTTGACGCTGATTTAACAATGGTTATGGACGGCAACATGGTTAAAATCGTTTCTTGGTATGACAACGAATGGGGTTACTCCGAACGTCTTATCGACATGGCAGCATTCGTAGCAAGCAAAGGCTTATAATCGGGAGGCTTTGATGAAACAAACAATCGAAGGTTTACAAGTAGCTAATAAAACAGTTTTTGTTCGTGTTGATTTTAATGTTCCTATGAAAGACGGTGTCATCACTGATGACACTCGTATTCGTAGTGCTTTACCTACTATTAACTATTTAGTAGAACAAGGTGCAAAGGTTATCCTTGCTTCTCACTTTGGTCGTCCAAAAGGGGAACGCAAGCCTGAAATGTCTTTAGCCCCATGTGCTAAGCATTTATCTGAACTTATCAACAAACCTACAGGATTTGTTGAACATTTATCTGCGCTTATCAACAAACCTGTAGGATTTGTTGATGACTGCATTGGTCCTAAGGTTGAAGAAGCTGTAAAAGCATTGCAACCTGGCGATGTATTAATGCTTGAAAACTTACGTTATCACAACGAAGAAACTAAGAACGATCCTGAGTTTGCTAAACAATTGGCCTCTCTTGCGGACGTAGCCATCAACGATGCATTTGGTGTATCTCACCGTAATGCAGCATCCGTAGTTGGTATTGCTGATTATATCCCTATGGCGGCAGGCTTCTTGCTCAAAAAAGAAATTGATGCATTAAGTGCAGCTGTTGTACATCCTAAAACACCTATGGCGGCAATCATTGGCGGTGCAAAAGTAACAGATAAAATTTCTGTTATTTCTAATCTTTTGCCTAAAGTTGATGTAATGATCATCGGTGGCGGTATGGCAAATGCTTTCATTAAAGCACAAGGTTGCAACATTGGTAGCTCCTTATTTGAAGAAGGTCAAGAAGCTATCGCTACAGATCTAGTTATGGAAGCTCGTGTGGCAGGTGCTAAATTATTAACACCTATCGATGCTGTAGTAGCAGATGCTTTCAGCAATGATGCTAATACTAAAATCGTTGACGTCGATCAAATTGAAGACGGCTGGATGGTATTAGATATTGGTCCTAAAACTCGTGAACTTTACGTAGAAGCATTGGTGCCAATGAAGACTATTATTTGGAATGGTCCTATGGGCGTATTTGAAATGGAAAACTTTGCAGCTGGTACGAATGCAGTAGCGAAAGCTGTAGCTGAATCTGATGCGATGACTATCGTTGGCGGCGGCGACTCTGTAGCAGCCATTGAAAAAAGTGGCTTGGCAGATAAAATTAGCCATATCTCCACAGGTGGTGGTGCATCTTTAGAATTCCTAGAAGGCAAAATCCTACCAGGTATTGCTGCATTGTCTGAGGCATAATATGAGAAAACCTATTATTGCAGGAAATTGGAAAATGAATGGCACCATTGCGTCTGGATCAATTCTGATCGAAGCGTTTAACAGCGTGTTACAAGATATGGAATTATCCTGTGATGTAGTTGTTTGCCCGCCTTTCACAGCTATTGAGCGTGCTGTAGCGCTAACGCGTAACACAGCGATTGAGGTAGGCGCACAAACTATGGATTATCATGATGCTGGTGCGTTCACTGGTGAAATTTCACCACTTATGCTTACTGAGGTAGGCGTTAATTATGTCATTATCGGTCATTCTGAGCGCCGCGAATATTATGGCGAAACAGATGAGACGGTAAATGCCAAAATTAAGAGTGCATTCCATCATAATTTAAACCCTATTGTCTGTGTTGGTGAAAGTTTAGAACAACGTGAAGCCGGTCATACTCTTGATTGGATTACATCTCAACTAAAAGGGGCATTGGCTGATATTCCTAAAGAACAAGTGAGTCAACTCATTATTGCGTACGAACCAATTTGGGCTATTGGTACTGGCAAGACCGCAACAGCTGAACAAGCTGAAGAGGTGTGTAAAGCAATTCGCGATTACATTCGTTCTTTATATGATGATGACGCCGCTGATGCCGTGCGTATCCAGTATGGCGGTAGCGTTAAATCTGAAAATGCACTAGAAATTCTAGGAGAACCAAATATTGACGGTGCTCTTGTAGGCGGTGCATCCCTAGTAGTTGATGAATTTATTGATATTATTAAAGCGGCGAATCAAGTAAGCGCTTAATATGAGGTTAGAAATGGCTAAATTAGAGGCTCCCGTAATGCTAGTCATCTTAGATGGCTTTGGCATGGGGGATCAATCAGATACAACCAATGCTGTAGTACAGGCGAAGCCGCTCTGTTTTAATCAATTATGGGATACGTATCCACATACAAAATTGGAAGCATCAGGGCTTGCGGTAGGCCTTCCAGATGGTCAAATGGGGAACTCTGAAGTCGGCCATTTAAATCTTGGCTCTGGGCGTATCGTGTATCAAGATTTAACTCGTATTACTAAAGACGTTGAATCTGGCGAGTTTTATAATCGCCCTGTTATGAAGGAACTATACGAAGTTGCTAAAAAACAAAGCTTACATCTTATCGGTCTAGTATCTGATGGCAATGTACATTGCTCCTTAGATCACATTAAGGCAGTCATTAAAGGGTCTCATGATCATGGTATTGAGCACGTTTATGTACATGCCTTGCTCGATGGTCGTGACGTAGCTCCTCAATGTGCGCAAGGTTATTTAGAGGACTTAGAAGCATATATGGCCGAGCTACACTGTGGCAAGATCGCTACTGTGAGCGGTCGATACTATGCAATGGATCGCGATAATCGATGGGACCGTGTTGAGTTAGCATATAATGCTATTGTACATGGTCAAGGTGAAACGGCAGATTCTGCTTGCGAAGCAGTGCAACAGTCCTACGACAAAGATGCAGCTGATGAGTTTGTTCTTCCTACAGTTATTGATGCTGAAGGGACTATCAAAGATGGAGATGCTGTTATCTTTTGTAATTTCCGTCCAGACCGTGGGCGTGAGCTTACAAAAGCCTTAGTGTTGCCTGACTTTGATGGTTTTAAACGAGAGCAACTGTCCTTGTATATGGCGACTATGACCAAGTATGAAGATGGGTTACCAGTACATATTGTATACGAAAAAGATACCTTGTCTCATACATTAGGCGAAGTGCTAAGCACTGGTGGTTATCGTCAATTGCGCATTGCTGAAACAGAGAAATACGCTCATGTTACGTATTTCTTCAACGGTGGTAAAGAGGAGCCATTTGAAGGTGAGGACCGCATACTTGTGAAATCTCCGCAAGTGGCAACCTATGATTTACAACCTGAAATGAGTGCTTATGAGGTAACTGATAAGGTCGTAGAAGCCATTCAAGATGAAACGTATGATATGATTATCTTGAACTTTGCAAATCCAGATATGGTGGGGCATACAGGTAGCTTTGAAGCAGCTGTTAAAGCAATTCAAGCAGTTGATACTTGCTTAGGTCGTATTGTTGAGGCTATACGCAGTAAGAATGGTCACTTGTTAATTACGGCAGACCATGGTAATGCTGAGCTCATGGTTAATCATGAAACTGGTAAGGTTCATACGGCGCATACTACAAACTTAGTTCCTTTAATTTTAATGAGTGACACACTAAAAACAGCTACATTAGAAGCTGGTAAATTATGTGATATTGCTCCTACATTATTAGACTTGGCTGGCATAGAACAACCAAGTGCCATGACAGGACATAGTTTAGTACATAAAGCATAATTTTGAGGTCTAACTTTCACTATAGTTAGACCTAATCGATACATAGCGGTGGAAGATTTTTAATAACTCCACATTAGATTTATGAGGTGATAAAATGGCAGTAATTGAACAAGTCATTGCAAGAGAAATTTTAGATTCCCGCGGTAACCCAACTGTTGAAGTTGAAGTATGTTTAGAAGATGGCACTATTGCTACAGCAGCTGTTCCATCTGGTGCTTCTACTGGTATGTTTGAAGCCGTAGAATTGCGCGATGGCGATAAATCCCGTTACCTTGGTAAAGGTGTTTTAAAAGCTATCGACAATGTAAATGCTAAAATCGGCCCTGCACTTATCGGTTATGATGCTACAGAACAAGTGGCAATCGATAACTTAATGTTGAAATTAGATGGCACAGATAATAAATCTAACCTTGGTGCTAACGCAATCCTTGGTGTATCTATGGCAGTTGCTCGTGCAGCAGCTGAATCCTTAGATTTGCCATTGTTTGCATACCTTGGTGGTTTCAACGCAAAAGAATTGCCAGTTCCTATGATGAATATCTTGAACGGTGGTGCACATGCGGATAACAACGTAGATATTCAAGAGTTTATGATCATGCCTGTAGGCGCTGAATCCTTTGCAGAAGCTCTTCGCAGCTGTGCAGAGGTATATCATACATTGAAATCCGTACTTCATAGCAAAGGTCTAAGCACTGCAGTAGGTGACGAAGGTGGCTTCGCTCCTAACTTAGCATCCAACGAAGAAGCATTGGAAGTAATTTGTGAAGCTATTAAAGCGGCAGGTTATGAACCTGGTAAAGACTTTAAATTAGCTCTTGATTCTGCATCTTCTGAATTCTATGAAGATGGTAAATACAATTTAGCTGGCGAAGGTAAAGTTAAAACAGCTGCTGAAATGGTAGACTTCTACGAATACTTAGTAGGTAAATACCCAATCGTATCCATCGAAGATGGTCTTGCTGAAGAAGATTGGGAAGGCTGGAAAGTATTAACAGATCGTCTTGGCGACCGCGTACAACTCGTTGGTGACGATTTATTCGTAACTAACACAAAACGCTTAGCTCGTGGTATTGAGCTTGGTGTAGGTAACTCTATTCTTGTAAAAGTTAACCAAATTGGTACCCTCACTGAAGCTTTCGATGCTATGGAACTTGCTAAACGCGCTGGTTACACTTGCGTAGTATCTCATCGCTCTGGCGAAACAGAAGATACATTCATCGCTGACATTGCTGTAGCTGTAAATGCTGGTCAAATTAAGACTGGTGCACCAGCTCGCTCCGAACGTGTAGCAAAATACAACCAATTGCTTCGCATTGAAGAAATGTTATACGAAACAGCTCAATATAAAGGTAATGACGTATTCTACAACTTAAAATAAGATACGTTATATCTAATAGTCCAATAAGGGCGCCCTTTGGGGCGCCTTTTTTGTATGCTCAAAAATAGAAAAGTTTTCGCTTCGTGGATTTTTAAAAATAAAAAAGGAATTTTGGGGATGATGTCGAAACCTATAACGCCATACGCTAGTGTGAGGTAAAAACATACCGCAAGGTATTGGAGGTGACCATGTATGTAGACGTGACATTAGACGATATTATTTTGTATGCCTTAGAACATCATGTGAGCGATATTCACTTTGATCCTGTTAAAAGTGGTGTGCATGTTCGACTACGACAAGATGGACTGTTACAAAATTACATGACAGTATCTAATGAAGATGCGGAGCTTATTATTAATCGCATCAAGGTTTGTAGTTCATTAGATATTAGCGAGAAAAGATTGCCTCAAGACGGACGTTGGGCTTGGAGTCATAAAGATAAAGCCATAACAATGCGTGTATCTACTTTGCCCAGCTTATACGGCGAGACTTTAGTCTGTCGCCTTATGGGTAATGAGGGCAGTCATAAAGACCTTAAAGCTTTAGGCATGCGTACAGATATTTTTGAACACATCGGGCAATTACTAAAACGTCCTTATGGCTTATTGCTCATCTGTGGGCCTACGGGCAGTGGCAAGACGGCTACTCTATATGCCATGCTCCGCATGTTAAATTTAAAGGAAACAAAGCTCATATGTCTAGAGGACCCCGTAGAGGCTGAAATCAAAGGGGCCATCCAAATTGGTATCAATGAGAAGATTGGCTTTACCTTTGCAAAAGGCCTTAGATCTGTACTACGCCAAGATCCCGATACGATTATGATTGGTGAGATTAGGGATAAGGAGACTGCGGAGCTCGCTGTTAAAGCTGCTTTAACGGGACATCGCGTATTGTCTACCATTCACACAAATACTGCTATGGGCGTAGTAACGCGGCTCATGGATATGGGGGTAGAACCATATTTAATTCGAGCTACCTTAATGGGGGCTATTGCACAACGGTTAGTTAGAAAATTCGATGGTACAGCGTACCATGGGCGGACAGCACTCTTTGAATTTTTAGAGATTCCAGCTAATTCGGCCTGTTGGGACCAATTAGAAACACATCTATTACTATCATTAGAGGATTCTGCCCGTGAGGCCGTATCTCAGCATGTTACATCTATTGAGGAGGTGCATCGTTGTGGACTCATGCTGTAATAGTGAAAGTTTAGAAACTATTGTAGAACAAGCAATACAGTTATCATCAACAGATATTCATCTACAATGTGGACAGCCTATATACTTGCGACATGGTGATGGATTGAAGGCTACTAGCTTTGTGTGTACGACAGACTTAATCGAAGATATTTTACGGCGATGTGGTATAGCCTCCTACGAATGGCAATCCATTGATGAAGCATGCTCTTGTTGTGGTGTGCGCATTCGCGTTCATCTATATCGGGCTAATCAAACCATATGTGGTACCTTGCGCTTACTCTGTCATCAACAACTTTCACTAGATGATAACAGTGAAGGGCAACTGCTACAAAAATTATGTGAGGCCCATGATGGTTTATTGCTCGTCTGTGGTCCTACGGGCAGTGGTAAAAGCTTCACCTTAGCTTGTTGTATTGATTATATTAATCAGACAATGGAGCGTCATATCATAACCTTAGAAGACCCTATCGAGTTTGAATTTAAGCCTAAAAGATCTTTAATTCATCAAAGGCAATTAGGTGCCGATATTAAGTCTATGTCTGACGGTATTCGAGATGCCTTGCGGGAGGACCCAGATGTCATTATGGTAGGAGAACTTCGTGATCGCGAAACCTTGGAAGCTGCACTTCATGCGGCAGAGACGGGGCATCTTGTGATGGCTACTATGCATACACAAAGGGCTGTAATGGCTGTTCATCGTATGATATCTCTTTTCCCAGGAGAGCAACAAGAAGAGGTACGTAGTCAAATATCTCAAGTGTTACGTGCCGTTATATGTCAGCGACTACTAAGGTGGAATAAGAAGTTCATTACGATTCGTGATATTTTACTAAATACCCATGCAGTAGCAAATTTAATTCGCACTCGTAAGGAACCTCAAATTATTTCCATTCAAGAAACACAATTACCTATGAAAACACTAGAAATGGCTGTGAGAGATGTGAAGGCACAATATGGCTCTCAACAACAACTACATACGCTATTAGATCAACAATTATCGTAGGTGAATACATGGAGGCTTATGAATATGTCGTAAAAAATGAGAATAATGAAACAGAAAAAGGGGTGATGTGGGGCGATTCAGAACAGGAGATTGCAACACGGCTAAAACGCGATGGATACAAGATTTATAAAATATCTTTACAAGTAGAAAAGAAGAAACATAAATGGAATCATGCTATGGTGGTCGATGTAACCTATCAACTAGGATTACTGATAGAGTCTGGTGTGCCTTTACGAAGGGCTTTACAGTTACTCTGTCAGGGAAAACGAGGTTTGCTATATACGGCCTTGTATGAATCGATTGATAGAGGCCAAACCTTATCGCAAGCATTACGTAGTGAAGGTTGTCCTGCTATAGCCTTAGCACTACTAGAAAGTGGAGAGGCAGCAGGCACTTTAGGTGAAAGCTTACAATACATTTCACGTCACTACGATTGGGAACGACAACTCCGACAAAAGGTTATGAGTGCTATTTCTTATCCTATATTTCTTCTTCTCATGATGAACGTATTCTTTCTCGTTACCATCCTGTTTATCATTCCATCCTTTGAAAAGGTTTTTACTACCATGCATATTACATTACCATTGATGACGCGAGCCCTCTTTGCATTAGGACAAGGGTTAAAGGAACATCCTTTGATGGTAATAGGTATACATAGTGTTGTAATAGGTTCAATAGTATTTGCTTATAAGCAGCATAGTATGAGATGTAAAGTACATCGTTGGCTTTGGCAGTTGGCTCACCGATACCAATGGAGTACTTGTGTGTACTATACGAGCATGTTGAAGGTGTGGGCTCTGTTGCTAGACTCAGGGATTTCGATTATTCATACCATGAACATTACTCGTCCCTTATGGGGCAATCTATATGGCACTAAATGTAGTGAGCAGGTGGAGGCAAAACTATTAACTGGCCATTCTTTTGAAGAAAGTTTACGCAATGGTCATATAGGGAATGATTTTATATGGCAAATGGTTTCTATTGGGGAAGAAAGCGGTGAGTTAGTAAAGATGTTAAACCATTGTGGTCACTACTATGAGTCTATACTTTCAAAATATATTGCTCGCTTAGAGCGATTATTAGAACCTATATTATTAACCGTCATGGGCATTGGTGTAGCCGTATTAGTCGTTTCTGTTATGTATCCCTTATTTACGTCTATCGCCAAACTAGGAGGCCAATAGACATCGTTTTACAAGTAGTATATAGCATCGAATTGTAGTAAATAATGTAAAAGGAGGATATTATGAGTTCCGTTATACATATGGTTCATGGGTTAAATCATCGATTAGAAATGTGCGGACAATGGATAGTAGATCGATTACATATATGTCGTGTTCGAGAAGGACTTAACAAGTCGAGAAAAGGTGGTTTTACCCTTGTGGAATTAATGGTTGTCGTTGCAGTTATCGCTATTTTAGCAGCCATTGCGATGCCGCAGTTCTTATCTGCCGCAGATAGAGCGCGATCTGCAAAAGAAACGGCAGATATTCAAATTATTAAAAATGCCACCCAGCTCTACATGATTGATAAGAATGTAGATACTCCACCAACAGTAGAAAATCTTTACAAAGAAGGCTATCTCACTGAACATGTTAAGACAGCAAAAGGTAAAGAATATACCATTACCTATGAAGCTGTTAGCGGTGGTACTGCAAAAGCTGTAGTTGTAACAGCACCTAGTGTACCTTAATCGATAGGTATGTATTATTTAATGGGCATATTGTTTATTAGGTACATAGTGTTTAATTTAATCGACATATAGTGTTTATTAGGCACATACATATTGATTGCCTGGTATTGGCATCGATTAAAGGTACTTAATATATGGAAGGACAAGGTATGAAAGGGACTAGTTATGTAATAGGACTCATCGTATATATAGCATCGGTAGTATTACCTATTCTATTATCATTGAAGGCAATATCCTTTATTCACGTTGCTTTGTATGCTGCGTTTTCACTCATCATCATAGCAGGTGCTACCATCGATATGCATTACTATATATTGCCCGATGAAGGGGCTATGGCCCTTGTACTAGGTGGAATTATATATAGCTATATAAATGATAAATCTATGTTAATAACCCTATTAAGTGTTATGAGTGTAGGGGCTATTACATATGGACTACGTCTAATGAGTCATAAAGGCTTTGGACTTGGTGATGTGAAATGGTTTTCTGCCATTGCCACATGGCTTACGCCATGGGAGATTGTATGTTTCTTTTACGTATCATTTTGTGTTGGTTCTCTCTATCTCTTACTAACAGGTTATCGTAATCGATACATTCCATTTGGTCCCTTTCTATGCTTTGGAGGTTGGTGCGCCTTGCATGGTGGTCTATATATGGAGGTAATATACCAATGGCTAAGGTACAACCTATAAATGGCCAGTTAGGCTCCTTACTAGCTGAGTGGATGATTACCATAAGTTTAGTATTACTTCTCATATCTATTGCCTTACCCCTTGTGACAACACCTAGTCGGTATACCTTAAATGGAGCTACTCAAGAGGTTGTGTATATGCTAAAAAAGGTTCAGCTTTGGTCCATGCTTGGACATAAGTCGAATGGGAAAGGTAGAATGCTCTTCATATTAAATAAGGATAGTTACACTATTGAAGAAGACGCCAATCATCATACGGTAAACATATCATTACCTCCTAATATTGAGAATACAAAATCTATGACTGTTATTTCCTTTTCAGCTCTTGGTTTACCTTATGACGGAACAGAAATTGTTCTGACAGATCGTGAAAGTGGTGAGAAAAATCGCATATGGGTATCGGTACAAACGGGGCGTATCAGATGGGAAGAAGTACACTGAAGGGTTTATGTATGGCGATGCTTTAATCTCGGCAGCTATTATTATGTTTATGTTACCTATTGTATTATCTGTGTTCTGGATGGCGACGATAACGATATATAAGGCTTATTATTGGGACCATATATTGCAAGATACTATAACGTATGTAGAGGAAGGTAAAGCAGCATATTATGAAACGGGAACACTTCAAACAGGCGTACATAACTCACAATTTATTATGAGTCCTAGTGAGGCTATTACGTATAAAACATATGTGGAGCCCGTAGTAGTGCAGGGCATTTCACTACAACGTTTAACGGTAGAGGCCATAGATAATGAAACGGTTGTCTATTCACTATCCATTGATTTGGAGGAAATACGATGAATAGTAAAGGTAATCATGAAGGCTTTATATTGTACTCGACCCTTATTAGTATGACGATTTCTGTTATCGTCCTTACCTTGCTCTTAGGCATTGTATTCTATGCGGTTATGTGGGACGCCAAATTACTAGATAGCGTAGCGATGATGGAGGATGGTCGTTATACACGGCGTATGGTGGTAGCTCAAATGATATGGAATCCTGTAGAGGTTACCGTAGAAGATAAGAATATAAGCTTATATATTCATGATACAAAGCGTACGACCTTGACCGTACAAAGACATGCTCTTTACAGAAAACTCACGGATGGTAGCCTACAACCCGTAAGTGGTAGTCGCATCATAGGAACAAGAGACAAGCGTAATGTAGGGTATACGCAGGAACACCCATTTAGTCTAGATAATAATAAAACAGTTCATCTGCGATGGTACATTAACAATCGCTTTACTAATAATAAGCTCTATACTAGCGGATATGGTGGATTAGCTCTGTATGAGGTCGCTATAGGGCAGAGTACTGTTTATGATTGGTATAAAGATAATGAGGAGACAAGCCATGAACGGAGGAGCCCATAATGCGGGCTTTATTACATATGTAGCTATACTTACGATGTCCTTATTATTGCTCTTAGCCTTTATGGGGCTTCGTATTAGTCAAATTTGTGAAAGCAATGCCGTCGATGAAATCCATTTAGAAGAGGCTCATTATGCAGCTCAAAGAGGGGCTCATTGGTTTGTAGGGTATTGTAAGGCAGGTAATACTTGGGACTTTCAACAAAAACTAATAGTGTCAGATGAGGGGGATGTAGAAATTACCATTGAACCGGATCGTTCTATGGATAATCCTCGTCATGTTATGAGTTATGGGAAATTAAAAAATCGGGAAATAGTGAGCCGCGTTCATATGTATGTCACAGTAGATCAAGATAAGCGTATGCATGTGGTAAAGGTAAAACCTTATTGAGGTGAGGCTATGAAACGTAAAAAGAAAATTCATTCTGGTGTTTGTATTACGGATGAGCGTATTGTATGTGTTACAGCTCATATTGAAAATAAAACAATGGTCATTACCGATGCATTAGAGATGAAACGGAGTGGACTCATTGATGAAGACGTTACTAGATTTATAGAAACCTATGATTTAGACGAAGGGGCCTATAGCATTGTAGCTAATATAGATACGCAAATGCGTGTAGCACCTTATGATCCTCACGATTTTGATATGAAGGAATTTATTAAGTGGAATGTAGAGGATTACTTTAACTTTGATGGAGATAGTTTCCAAATGGATGCGTGTCGTCGAGAATATCCAAGACATAGTTATCATATGTTTATGGTAGCCGTAGATCGTCATTCTCTCGAGCTGTTAAAACAAGGCATACGAGATACGTATGCGCCAGTAGATGTTATCGATTTTTGGCCCATTCCTATTTGTTACTGCTTGATGCGGCGTAGTGGGACGGTAACTGGTGTTGTTGAAGAAGGGGCTATGCATCTATGGCTATGGTGGAATGATATTTGTATTGAGGAATGTATGGTTCCAATTACCGGTAGTGATGTATCGGAAGCAATGGAAAAGTTAGAAGCTAGATTGCAAACATTTGGTATCGATGAGATTCAAGGTATACGCATGTATGGTTTAGATACCTTATCTGATGAAGAGCGAAATGATATGGAAGAAATTATTTCTATGTATGGTGAAAACGAATATATTCCGTTATTGTTCTTAGGTCGTGGTCGCAATCGTTGCAAAAAGGGCCAATTAGATTGGGATATGGCAATTGGTATGGCCGCAAGGGGGCTTAAGTGGATTGGCTTGGGATGGTAAAGATAAATGTATAAATTTAATGCCTCGTTCTTTACGATGGCATAGTCTATGGCATACATATCGGTACTATCTGTATGGTATAAGTCTTATATATTTTATGGTAGGCTTAGTATCTATATATATGTGCTGGACTAGTTACGGTGTATATGATCGGCAAAAGGTAAAATATCTAAATGTACGAGCAAATCCTCAGTATCAAGTAGTTGAGCAAAAATATAGTGAGTTAATGGCTATTAAACATAAAATTCTCAAGAATACATCTGATAGTAATAAAGCTAATATCTATCAAAATAGTATAGTTCTATATATTCTTGATACGGCTATGGACCAACATATTAGTTTACAGCGTCTAAGTATAAAAAATGGTCATGTAAGTATTGATGGTATCGGTGTTAGCGATGAAGCATGTCGTAAATTTATAGCTGTTTTGCAGCAGAGATTATCGGGAATGGAGTGTCATGGAACAGTTAAAGCAGATAAAGGGGTTTATTCATTCCATGTGGATGGATCTAAGAGAGAGCACCACTCAACCAATCAACAAGATACTAATGACCATAGTCCTGTGGGGGATAGTAACTAGTCTTTCCGTATATGGACATGTACATTTGAGTCAAAAAACTAGTCTCCTACAAGAACAGCAAGAGACTTTTGTTATACAAATGAATGCGGAGTCAGATTATATAGTATCTAAGGAAGCTAAATTATTAGAGACTTTCAGGGAGAACAAGAATTCCCAAAACAGCCATACAAGTATCTTTGATTCCTTACAAGGAGAACCATTAATGATTGTCAGTACTGATGAGCATGAAGGCATATTAGAATTAACATTACTAGGTAGTACGGAGCGACTCATAAACTGGATTAATACTGTTGATGAAAAAGAGTCTTCACGACATATAGAAATAGAAGATATAGAGCGCAAGGGCAATGTAGTTTACGTACATTGTGCTGTGAAATCAAGGATATAGGTACAGTAGAAATATTGCGTTCTTTATAGGGACAGATTATAGATATTATGTCTATAGTCTGTCTTTGTTTTTGAGCCATTTTATAGTACAATGAAGGATATGAAATAATAAGGGGCACATAATAAATGATAATTAAACGCAATATTATGCTCATCGGATCTATGGGAAGTGGTAAAAGTCACTTCGGCCGAAATCTTGCAGAACGTAAAGGATGGCAATTTGTAGATACCGATCGCGTATTAGAAAGTCGTTTTGGGTTGCCCATTGCTGAAATATTTAAAAAGATAGGGGAAAAAGCATTTCGTCGTGCTGAAATGGATGTACTAAAAAAGGTATGCTTGTATCATGAAGCCGTTATTTCTGTAGGTGGCAATTTCCCTATTGAACATCGCACATTAAAGGTATTGAAAAAATATTCCTATATCATTGGTATTCGAGCAGCACAATTCCGTATAGTGAGTCGTGTCAATCGCCGTATTGGGAAGCGGCCTACCATGGATTATACTAATGTTAATGCCTTTGTACACGCTATGATACAGTCTTGGAAGCCAGTGTATAAGCAGTGCGATTTTGTACTGGACACAACAAATGGTCGGACCTATGATTTTATGCAGCGTATTGAGGACGAATTAGAGGCCTCAGATGTGCAATTTAAAGCAAGACGTCAACCCAATGAAACAGACGAAGTAGATGCTACAGTAGCATCTAGAGATACACAATTTAATAATCATCAACGTAGAAGAATAGAGGATACCAAATTAATATCCCCTAAAGCTAGCTCTAGTATAGGAATGTTCAATAAGGGAGATTCTAATAAGGTATCATCTAAAAAAGTCCGTTATGATAAACGTCGCAATCAAAAGGCGTCTAATGTAGGAAACAAGAATCGAAAGACTGAGACTATATCCAATCAACGTACACCACAAGGGGGTAATGGATATGAGAAGAATCGCAATACTAACAAGCGGCGGAGACGCACCTGGAATGAACGCCGCCATAAGAGCCCTAACTAGAAAAGCCATACATGAAGGTTTTGAAGTATTTGGCATTGAACGAGGCTATTTAGGAATCATTGAGGAAAAAATATTTCCTTTATCTAACCGTGATGTAGGTGGCATTATTACCCAAGGTGGGACGATGCTAAAAACGGCTCGCTTTCCTGAGTTTCAAAATGAAGAGGTTCAGAAAAAGGCCTATGATATTTTAAAAGCTCATGATATAGATCATCTTATCGTTATTGGTGGCGATGGTTCTATGCGTGGCGCTACAAGTTTGGCAAAACTCGGTATGTCTACCATGACTATTCCTTGTACCATTGATAATGATATGGGGGGGACTCAATATACATTAGGTTTTGATACGGCTTTAAACACTGTAGTTGATGCGGTTGGTCGTATTCGCGATACATCTAACTCGCATGAGCGGGTAGCCATTGTAGAGGTGATGGGGCGTAAAGCTGGTCATATTGCACTTAAAGCTGGTCTTGCGTGTGGTGCAGAAATCGTATTGGTTCCTGAAAATCCTATGCCTTTACATGATGTATGTCGACATTTAAAGGAAACACAAATTCGTGGTAAAGAATATAGTGTGATTCTCGTAGCGGAAGGTGCTTATAATAGTGGTGACGTAAAAGCCTTTATTAAGGAACATACGGAGTTTGATCCAAGCTTGACCGTATTGGGATATTTACAACGCGGTGGCGGGCCATCTGCATTTGATGCAATTTTAGCAGCCCGTATGAGTGAAGTATGTCTTAATCTATTGATGAATGGCGTGGATAATCGATTATTGGGCTATATAGATGGTCATATCCGTCCTATTTCTTATCAAGAGGCAGAACTCTTAGATTTCCCTATTAATGAAAAAGACTACACCCTATTATCAATATTGAGTAGTTAATTTATATAATAAAATGGCCTGTTAGGGGCCATTTTCTATATATGTTATAATTTATCGTTAATGAAATTATATTGCATAAAAGTAATTGGTGCTGTATAATTTAAAAATACTATATGTGTTGATATAGAATACTGTCTCTTTTACATATATCTTCATCTTTATTTAAGGAGATCATAATGAAAGAATTTTTCCAAAAGCATCGTAAACGCATAGTAGCGGGTGCCGTTGCTCTTTGTGTTCTTGGTGGTGGTACGTATTACTACATGGATAGCCAAAATGCTAGCCAAACACAAAATTTATATACTACTGGTAAAGTAGAAAAAGGTGATGTAAAAACGAGTATTAGTGCGACGGGTACTATTAACCCTGTAAACTATGTAGATGTATCTACAAATGTAGCAGGTAAACTTGAAAGAGTTTTGGTAAAAGAAAATGATCACGTTACAGAGGGACAAGTTATCGCTTATATTGATACGCGACAACTACAGGCTTCCGTTGATGATGCTCGCGCAGCGTTATCTAAGGCTGAGCTCGATATGAATCGCTACAAAGCTTTGGCTGCCCAAAATGCTATTGCGCAACAAACCTATGATGATGCGGTAACATCTTATGAACGTGCTTTATCTACGTTTAATCGTGTATCTGCCGATCTAAGTGATGCTACGATTACTGCACCTATGTCGGGTACTGTTGTAGGTACGCCACTAAAAGCTGGTCAAACGATTAGTACTGGTATTTCTACCCAAATGATTATTGCCACAATTGCGGACCTAAATAATCTAGAAATTTATCTTACTGTAGACGAGACAGATATTGGTAGCATTAAACAAGGGGCTAAAGTAGAATTTACTGTAGACTCTAAGCCTGGTGAAACTTTCACAGGTTACGTATCTGAAATTGCAAAAGGTACAAAAGGTAACATGGGTGCTACGAGTAATAGCGTAGTGTACTATACAGTTAAAGTTCAAATTCCTGAAAATATTGCAGGTAATTTCTTACCATCTATGACGGCTCGTGCTACTATCTTTGGTGAAGATATTAAAAACACCTTAGTAGTTCCTCTTACTGCAGTACGTACAGATAAACAAGGTGAATACGTATATGTAATGAAAGACGGTCAACCAGTTCGTACAGCTGTTTCTACAGGCGTAACTGGAGATACTAATGTACAAATTCTAAAAGGTTTATCTGAAGGTGATGAAATCATCGTAAGTGGTGATGTCACTGCTCCTAAGAATAATAGCCGTGGACCATTCTAATAGTAGGTGAATATGAATCAAACAGTAATCGATATACAAGGGATTACGAAGACCTATGTAAATGGTAAATTATCGGTGCCTGTATTGTATGGTATCGACTTACAGGTCAATAAAGGCGAATTCGTATCTATCATGGGTCCTTCTGGCTCAGGTAAATCTACCTTTATGAACATTCTTGGTTGTTTAGATCGGCCAACGACAGGTTCCTATCGTCTAAATGGAGATGAGGTAGCTACTTTATCTGATGATGAATTGGCCTTTGTACGAAATAAACAAATAGGCTTTGTATTCCAAAGTTTTAACTTATTAACAAAATTAACGGCTGTAGAAAATGTAGCGCTTCCTATGATTTACGCAGGGATGGATAAAAAAACACGTAATGAACGTGCTGCGGCCTTATTAGCGTCTGTTGGTCTTGGTGACCGCATGGATCACTTGCCATCCGAGTTATCTGGTGGTCAGCGGCAACGTGTAGCCATAGCTCGTGCATTGGCAAACAATCCAGCCATCATTATGGCCGATGAACCGACAGGTAATCTTGATTCTAAGTCTACTATCGACGTTATGAACATCTTCAGAGGGCTTTATGACGAGGGCCGTACAATTATTCTCGTTACTCATGAGCCTGAGATTGCTACGTATGCAAGTCGCAACGTAGTATTACGAGATGGGTTAATTGTAGAGGACTCCCAGAATCATAATATGACACCTGTACAGGAGGTGACTCATGTATAAAGAGAGTTTCTTGATGGCATGGGCATCCCTCATTGCTAATAAAATGCGTTCCATTTTAACCATGCTAGGTATTATTATCGGTGTAGCTGCTGTAATTGCTTTAGTATCTATTGGTAATGGTGTAAAGCAAGATATTCAAAACTCCATTTCTAGCTTAGGTTCAAATTTATTGATGGTTATGCCAGGTGCGCCGCGTACTCCAGGGGTACGACCATCGCCAGGATCTATGAAATCCTTAAAGGTAGCTGACTACGAAGCGATTGCAAAACTAGATGGCGTTAAAGCTGCAAGTCCAATGACAAATGGCGGATATGTAGTTATTTATCAAAATAAAAACTGGACTACTTCAGTATCTGGTGTTAATGCTAATTATTTAGATGTTAATAACTGGACCATGAAGTCTGGTCGATTCTTATCTGAAAAAAATGTACAGAATCGTGAGCGCGTAGCTGTAGTGGGTAAAACAGTTGTTAAAAATTTATTTGGTGATGAAGATCCTGTAGGTAAAGAGATACGTGTTAAGAATATTCCATTCCGCATTATTGGGGTACTCAATAGTAAAGGTAGTGGCGCTATGGGTAATGACCAAGATGACATGGTGATTATTCCTTACACAACAGCTATGGAACGGGTAGACGGCATTGATTATTTACGAATGATATATGTGGTAGGCAAAGATGAAAATGGTATCGATCGCTTGCAGTCCGATATTGAAAACTTATTACGTGTACGACATGGTATCAAAGATACAAATCTTGATGACTTTAACATTCAAAATATGAACTCCATTATGGAAACTATGGAAGAAACAACGGGGACATTGACATTGTTCCTAGGTGCTGTAGCGGCTATTTCTCTCGTAGTTGGTGGCATCGGTATTATGAATATCATGCTTGTATCCGTTACTGAACGGACTCGAGAAATCGGTGTGCGTAAAGCATTAGGTGCAACTTATAATGTCATTGTCACACAGTTTCTTATCGAAGCTATTGTAATCAGTTTGATGGGTGGTATCATAGGTATTATTCTCGGCGTTGGGTCTTCTAAGTTAATTGGTATGGCCTCGGGGATGAGTACTGTTATTTCTATTCCAACCATCGTAATGTCCTTTGCCTTCTCCGTGGCAATCGGTTTGGTATTTGGTATTTATCCTGCCCGTAAAGCAGCAAAACTTAATCCAATCGATGCATTACATTATGAATAGTTTTGAACTTGGGATAGTGTTTTGTTAAGAACATGTCATATAATTAGATAGAGTTGTTCGCATATGGTGCGTTGCATGATACAATATGTATGATGTAACGCACTATTTTTGTATGTTTTATATAAAATATCCATGGGATGTGTAAGTATATTGATTGGAGAAACACATGGCTACAACATTATTAGAATATTTCAACGAATTACGAAATCAGAATCCATTTTCTTGGGTAAAAGATTCTGAAATTACAGCAGTTGAAGCAGGTCATGCAGAAATGACTTTACAAACAAATGATACAGAGTATTGTAATTTCCGAGGGGATTTACATGGTGCCGTTTGTATTGGTTTAGCAGATAGTGTAATGGGGACCGCTTGTTTTACATTGGGCAAATCTGTTAGCACTATTGATCTTAATGGCAACTATGTGAAAGCTGTTAAGGGTGGTACTGTATTGCGTGGTGTAGCCAATGTAGAACATAATGGTAAAACAACTATGGTTGCTACTGCACGTATATATAATGAATTAGGTGAACTTGTCCACTTGGCACGTGGTACATTTTTTGTACTAGAAGAGAAGTCATTACCTGATTTACCATGGCGTTTTATTGAAGAAGACAACCCTGATTTGGTATAATATAGTTTAGACTTTTAACTATAGGAGGATGCTTGAATGGAACAAGAATTACAACGTATTAAGGCAGAAGCCCTTGATGCCATCAAAGGCGCTGCTGATCAACAAGCGTTGCAAGATATACGTGTTAAATATTTAGGTAAAAAAGGTGAGGTAACGGCATTATTAAAAGGTCTTGGTAAATTATCTCCAGAAGAACGTCCTAAGGCTGGCGCCCTCGTTAATGCTGTTCGTGAAGCATTAGAAGCCGAAATTGATACGGTTAAAGTTCGTATGGAAACGGCAGAGTTAAACGCTCGTTTAGAGCAAGAACGCATCGATATTACATTGCCTGGTCGTGCACCAAAAACTGGCCATATTCATCCATTAACAAAGGTTAATGAAATGATTGACGACTTCTTTATGAAAATGGGTTATACCGTTGAAGAAGGTCCAGAAGTAGAGCAAGATTACTATAACTTTGAGTGCTTAAACTTGCCTAAAGATCATCCAGCACGCGATATGCAAGATTCCTTCTATATTACAGAAAACTTCTTGTTACGTACACATACATCTCCAGTACAAGCTCGTACTATGCAACGTCATGAGCCTAACAGCCCAATTCGTATGATTGCGCCTGGTAAGGTTTATCGTTGGGACTATGATGCGACACATTCCCCAGTATTCCATCAAGTGGAAGGTCTCATCATCGACGAGCACATTACATTTGCTGATTTGAAAGGTACATTAGAGTCCTTCTTGCGTCACATGTATGGTGATGAAACTAAGGTGCGTTTCCGCACGAGCTTCTTCCCATTCACAGAACCATCTGCAGAGGTAGATATTTCTTGTGTAATGTGTGGTGGTGATGGTTGTCGTGTATGCTCTCATACAGGTTGGCTTGAAATCTTAGGCTGCGGCATGGTTCATCCTGACGTATTGCGCATTAATGGGTATGATCCTGAAAAGGTTAAAGGCTTTGCCTTTGGCATGGGCGTAGAACGTATTGCAATGCTATTATACGGTATTAACGATTTACGTCTATTCTTTGAAGATGATGTACGATTCTTGGAACAATTTTAGGAGGAACTCATGAAAGCAAGCTTACAGTGGATGAATGAATACGTGCCTGTAGATATGAATCGTCCTGCTCAAGAATTGGCCGATGAATTAACACAAGCTGGTATTCCTGTAGAAGATGTCATTCCTATGGATAATGGCATTAAGAAAATTTATACTGGTAAAATCGTAGAAATTACGAAACATCCAGATGCAGATAAATTACAAGTATGCCAAGTAGAATGTCTTACTGAAGAAGGTGAGCCTGTTACTAAGCAAATCGTAACGGCTGCTACTAATCTTGCAGTAGGTCAAATTGTGCCTGTAGCGTACCATAAATCTCGCTTAGCGGATGGCACAGAAATTAAAAAAGGTAAATTGCGCGGTGTAGCTTCTGAAGGCATGTTCTGTTCCGTAGCAGAATTCGGTATCTCTAGTGATTTAGTGTTACCAGAGGAAGCGCAAGGTATTTACATTTTCCCTGAAAATACTCCAATTGGTCTTGATGTAAAAGACGTATTGGGTATGAACGATACTGTATATGAATTCGAACTCACGGCTAACCGTGCAGATTGCTTCTCTATGGTTGGCTTATCCCGTGAATTCGGCATGATGACAAATCTAAAAGCTCTATTCCCGGTTATCATGGTCAACGAAAATGGTGAGTCTATCGAAGGCAAAGCATCTGTAGAGATTGAGGCAGATGATCTTTGTACTCGTTTCACTGCTCGTGTAGTAACTGATGTTAAGGTAGAACCATCTCCATTATGGATGCAAAACCGTTTGCGCAACAGTGGCATTCGTCCTATCAATAATGTAGTAGACGTTACAAACTACGTTATGTTAGAGCTAGGACAACCTATGCATGCATACGACTATGACCATGTAAAAGGTCATAAGTTAGTGGCAAGACGTGCCAAAAATGGCGAAGTACTTGTAACACTCGATGGTTCTGAACGGGAATTAAATGATTCTATGCTTATCATTGCCGATGCAGAACGTCCTGTAGGCGTAGCTGGTATTATGGGCGGTTTTGACAGCGAAGTAACGAATGAAACGACTACAGTTATGTTTGAGGCTGCTGTATTTAATGGTCCATCCATTCGCCGTACTGCAAAAGCTCTTGGCATGCGTTCCGAAGCGTCTGGTCGTTTTGAACGTGGTGTAAACCATAAATATACTGCCTATGCTATCGATCGAGCAGCTCAATTATTACAACAAATCTGTCCTAGTTGTAAAGTTGATGTAGGCGTTATCGATGTATATAAAAACCCTGTAGAACAACATACTGTAACTTTCACAGCGGAACAAATCAATGATTACTTGGGTACTAATATCGAAAAAGACGAAATGGTTCGTATTTTGACTGCTCTTGAATTCGTTGTAACAGAAGAAGGGGATAGATTATCTGCCCTCGTTCCAACATGGCGCGGTGACGTAACAGTAATGCCTGATATTGCTGAAGAGGTAGCTCGTATTTATAACTACGATAATATCGCTCCAACAATTCCTGTAGCCGTATTATCCTCTGGTGGTATGACTCCTAAAAAAGCTCTTACTAAACAGGTAACACATGCATTGGCTAAACTTGGTATGACTCAAATCATTACCTTTAGCTTTATGCATAAAGATGGTCTTACAAATATGATGCTTCCTGAAGGGGATAGCCGTTATACTGCCATTCCAATTTTGAATCCTATTTCCGAAGAGTTCCCTTATATGCGTACTACATTGGTGCCAGCTGTTATCGATGCAGCAAAACGAAATATTGCGCAACAAAATAAGGATCTTTGGTTATTTGAAACAGCTAATGTATATGAACCTAAAGCATTGCCTTTAACAGAAGTGCCTCATGAGCGCCCTATGGCTTGTGGTATCTTGATGGGCAAGGTAAATCAAGCTGGTTGGAACCAAGCAGAGCGTACAACTGACTTCTATGATGTAAAAGGCATCGTAGATGCATTGTTGGCGGAACTTGGCGTTACAGGTTACGATATTAATCGTGGCACTGAACCATACTTCCACCCAGGTGTAAGCGCTCAATACGTTGTAGATGGCAACATAATTGCTCAATACGGTGAATTACATCCACAAGTGAGCAAAAACTTTGACTTGCCTGGTAAAGTATATATGTTTGAAATCGATTTGGAAGCAGTATTATCCTTGACGATTCCAGCATTCCGCTATACATCTTTCAGTAAATTCCCAGGCACTAGCCGTGACCTTGCTATCGTAGCACCTGTATCTGTGGCTAGCGATGAAATTTTATCTATCATTAAAAAGCATGGTGGAGAATATTTAGAAAATGCATCTATCTTCGACGTTTACGAAGGTGAACATATCGAAGCTGGTTATCGCAGTCTTGCGTACAACTTACAATTCCGCTCTATGGAAGGTACGTTGAACGATGAAGATATTGACGGTAATATTAAAGCTATTATCGATGCATTAGCAGAAATTAACTGCAGATTACGTTAATCTCAAGCAGTATATTGAAAGGGTTTACCGTATGGTAAACCCTTTTAGTACTATAGTTATACCTTTAGTTAGGTAGAAAGGATTGTCCATGGAATTATTGGCTCCTGCCGGTACGATGGAAAACTTTATGGCCGCTTTAGAATCTGGAGCGGATGCGATTTACCTCGGCGGTAAAGGATTTAATGCCCGAGCTCATGCAGCAAACTTTGGTATTGAAGAATTGGCTGAGGCTATTCGATTGGCTCATATTCTAGATGTGTCCGTATATGTAACAGTAAATATCCTCATAGGTGACTCTGAACTAACGGCTCTCGAGGTGTATTTAAAGGACTTAGAACGAATTGGTGTGGATGCTATTATCGTTCAAGACTTAGCAGTTGCTAAATTGGCGCAACGAGTGGCTCCAAAATTGCATTTACATGGTAGTACGCAAATGACGGCTGCTACTCTTGATGCAGTTCGTTTTTATGAAAGCCTCGGTTTTACCCGTGTTGTATTGGCTCGTGAATTGAGCCTCCCTGAAATCGAACATATTTGTAAGAACTGTACAGCTGAAATTGAAGTCTTTGTACATGGCGCCTTATGCGTATGCTATTCTGGTCAATGCTTGATGAGTTCCTTCATTGGTGGTCGTAGTGGTAACCGTGGTGCTTGTGCACAACCTTGCCGTTTACCTTATGAATTACTAGATTCATCGGGTACTAGTTTACTACCTAAACACGAAGCTTATTTATTGAGCCCTAAAGATCTTAACTATAGTGAGCATATGAATGAGCTCGTAGCAGCTGGCGTAAAATCCTTTAAGGTAGAAGGGCGTATGAAGAAGGTTTCCTATGTACGCCAAGTTATTGGGACCTATCGCCATATTTTAGATACGGCTCATATGGATGCTGCTGATGCCGCTGCATTGGCGTCTGGCTTTAATCGTGGCTTCTCTACAGATTACTTAACAGATCATGTAGGGAAATCCATGATGACCGTGGTGGCCCCAAATAATCAGGGAAAACCAATTGGTAAGGCAGAGGTTAAAAAAGGACAAGTTCATTTATTCCTAACAGAACCAATTGAAAAAGGATCACTTTTAAAGGTAATGCAAGCCTCTGGTAGTATTACTTACTATCAGATTGATCAGAACTGGTCTACCCTTGATGATAAACATTTTGTAGGTAATCCCGATGAAGGCTTTGCAGCGGGACAAGTATTCCTTGCATCACCACCTAAAGCTCAAAAGCAACGAGGCTTACAAGATTTCACTGCTAAATTAGAGGTACATGGTTATCTATCTATTAATACAGACCGAGAACAACCTTGCACAGACCTTACCTTTGTATTGAATGATGGTCGTACTGTGACAGTATCTAATGAGTTTGAACCTGTTTATGCGAATAATAAACCGACTACATTAGAGAAGGTTACAGACCAAGTAGGTAGATTAGGAAATACATTGTTTACGCTTGGCTCTATGTCTATTCCTGATGGGCCTTATATGTGGCCAGCTAGTGTGTTAAATGCATTGCGCCGCGATGCTGTAGAGGCACTAGAAAACTTGTTGATTACAGACCATGAAACGGCTTGGGCTGAGCTAGCTGCAGAGCCTCAAGATATGTCATCTATGGTTGCTAAGGGTAAGCTTCAATATTCTGAGCCTATGGTGAGTGCTCGCGTTGATGAGCTAGAGGCTGTGAAAGCAGCCATTGAAGGGGGCGCTAAGAAGATTATCTTCGGTGGTGACCGTTTACAACGTAAGCCTTATGAACTTAGCATCTACGAGCAGGTAGCTAAGCTTTGCAAAGACCATAATGTACTTTGTGCATTTGCTACCCCTCGGGTTGTGAAAGATGATGAAGTAAAGGCGTATATGAATACCCTTAAGGCCATAGTTGAGGCGAAACCAGATAGCATTTCTATTCACGTCCCACAATCATTATTGTGGCTTCGTGACTTAGGGTATACAGGTGCTATTGAAGCTGATACAGGTCTTAACATATTTAACGGCTTTGCCTTACAAGTATGGGAAGATTTACATATGAGCAGCGTAGCACCGTCCCTAGAGTTAACATTGGCGCAACTCGTAAGCTTACAAAAGTCTACTAATTTGCCATTAGAGATCATGGTTCATGGTTATACGGAAATGATGATTTCTGAATACTGTGCCATCGCTAGCTTTGTAGGGACCGGTAAAAAGGAAAACTGTCCAATGCCGTGCGTAACAGAAGATTACGCATTAAAGGATCGTAAAGGGGAAGTATTCCCGCTTCGCACAGATCCATATTGCCGCATGCACATCATGAACAGTCATGAAATGGATATGCGTGCTTACGTACCAGAGTTACATCGAAAAGGGCTACATATTTTGCGCATCGATGGACGTCATATGGATCCAAAGAGATTACGTACTATCGTAGCAGATTATGTATCCATTCAAAATGGAACAAAAGAGGCTCCACCAAAGAGTGTAGGCAAAGATGATACGCCTATTACAAGGGGCCACTATTTTAGAGGTATTTTATAAAAGAGGTAGTACATTGTTTAACGAAGATGTATTAGACTTTCACCATATAAAAGAACAATTACAACAGCATTGTAGTTCTGCTATAGCTAAAGAATTGGCTATGACCATTGAGCCTATGATTGATTCAAAACAAATTCAAGAGCATCTTGATGAAACGGCAGAGGCAATGCGGTCATTGCAAACAGAGGTAGAACAACCGCTAGGTGGAACACGAGATATTCGTGAGTCCTGTAAAAAGAGTCGCAAAGACTTTGTCCTTACTCGTGAAGCATTGTGGGATATTTATTTAACCATTGGTGCCTATAAGCGGATGACAAAGTTCTTTAGAACGAAATATATGGAATATCCATTGCTATCCTTATGGGTACAGGATATGCCAAATACAGATCGCATTGAAAACCGATTTAAACGCGTCTTTGATGATAAAGGGGAATTGCTTGATACAGCATCTCCTAAGTTGGCGAGCCTTAGAAATACGATTATCAAAACTCGGGAAAAGATTAAAAATGATATTCAAGCTATCTTACACGACAAGGATAATCAGAAGTATTTCCAAGAAACAATTATTACACAGCGTAACAATCGCTATGTAATCCCTGTAAAACAGGAATATCGCCAATATTTTGATGGTCTTATTCACGACCGTTCTGCAACGGGTCAAACACTCTATATTGAACCGATGCGTTTGGTGAATCTAAATAATGAATTACAAGAGGCTTTGATTGGTGAAGAGCAAGAGGTATTGCGTATTTACCGTGAATTGTCTGCCCTTGTTAAACAGCATAGTAATGATTTGATGGATGCTTGTGAAAAGGTGTCCCATATCGAATTTGTATATGGTAAGGCGAGCCTTGCTATTTCTTATAAGGGTGTACCAGCTATCTTGAGTACTGATAGAACAGTTAATCTCATGAGAGCTCGTCATCCATTAATTCCACCGAATGTGGTGGTGCCTACCAACATTTTATTAGGCACATCATATCGGATTCTATTGATTACTGGTTCTAATACAGGTGGTAAAACAGTATCCCTTAAAACATTAGGGTTATTGAGTTTAATGAACCAATGTGGTCTATTTATCCCTGCTGATCACGGTTCAATGTTGCCAGTATTCCATAATATCTTTGCTGACATTGGGGATGAACAAAGTATTGAGGCTAGCCTTAGTACGTTCTCTGCTCATATGACGCAAGTAATTTCCATCATTAAACATTGTGGTCCTAATGATTTGGTATTACTAGATGAGCTTGGTTCTGGTACTGATCCAGAGGAAGGTAGTGCATTAGCGGTATCTATCCTTGAATTCTTCCGTAAAAAGGGCGCTCTTATGATGGTAAGTACTCATTATAATGAGCTTAAAAATTATGCGTACCATACGGAAGGTATTGAAAATGGCCATGTAGAATTTGATGAGCGCACCTTAAAACCAACATATCGACTTCATATCGGTGTAGCTGGTAGTAGCCATGCATTGAGCATTGCGGCCCGTCTAGGCTTGCCAAAAGATATCGTAACGCGCGCGGCAGAGTATAAATCTCAATTTGGTAGCCATGAAATGGAAGAAGTTCTTTCAGATTTGAATGAGCAACTTCGTAAAGCGTCTGAACGGGAAAGAGCCTTAAAGAAAGAGCTCGATGAAACACGTCGCATGCGTGGTCAATTAGAGAAGGAAAAGAAACAGTTTAACGAAAAACGCAAACAAATCTTAGCTAAAGCTCAAGCTGATGCTGAAGCTATGAAGCGCAGTTTACGTGTTGAAGGGGAAGCGATTATCAAGCAATTGAAGTCGCAATTCTCTGAAACGAATAAGGATAAACGTCAGTCTGCTATCAATGTGGCGCGTAAAGGCATCTCTAATGTTCATGTGCCAGATGCACCAGTCGATGATGATCGTAAGACATTAACTGCGGATGAAGTTAAGGTTGGACAAGTTGTATTCGTAACGACCTTACGTTCTTTAGGTACCGTATTATCTATGAAGGGTAATCGTGTAAATGTAGACATTAATGGCTTAACTGCAACAGTTAAGGTTAATGAATTGCAATCTACCACACGTGAAGAGGGCAATAAATTAGAACGTGAACAAAAAGCGGCTATGCCTAAAACACGAAAACGTATGGGTGGTTCTGCTGTACAACGTCAAAAAGAGGTTCGTACAGAAATCAATATTCTTGGTCAAACAGTAGACGAAGCAACTGTATCTGTCGGTAGATTTATCGATCAAGCCTTGCTAGGTGGCGTAAACCAAGTGCGTATCATTCATGGTAAGGGAACAGGTGCATTGCGTGAAGGGGTTCACCAATATTTGCGTACCTTGCCTCATGTAGCCCACTTTGAAACAGCAGGCTATGATGAAGGTGGTGCAGGGGCTACCAACGTAGTGCTTAAGTAACAAATAAGTCACTTGTACAATATAATAATAAGATCATATTTAGAATGGTATTTGAATATGGAACAAAAAAGGTAGTAAGTTCAAAAGAACTTACTACCTTTTTTAGACGTCGCTATTAGTATTAACGGTCTTTTTTAGATTTTTTGTTTTTCGATGAATTAGATTTTGGTTCAGATACTTCTTCCTTAGAAGATTGATCTTCTTCTTTTACTTTTTCATCTTTTTGTTTATCTTTGTCGTCTTTTTTATCTGCTTTATCGTCCTTTTTGTCGTCTTTTTTAGGTTGTACTTTCACAGGATTGAAATAACCTTCAGCGATTGCTGATTGAGCACTAGAAGGAACAGGGAAGTCAGAAGCAGGGGTATTGGCAAGCGCATTTGCCATGAATTGGCCCCACATAATAGCAGGTGTGTCACCACCGGTCATGCCTCGTAATGTTTCCGAGCCATAGTCATCACCAATCCAAACGGCAGCTACTAAATCAGGCGTGTAACCAACGAACCAAGCATCCTTGGAATCATCTGTTGTACCAGTTTTACCTGCTGCAGGACGACCGATTGCGGCATTACCACCAGTACCGCCATTTATAACGGATTCTAGCATATTTGTAATGATTGCTGCATCTTTTTCGTCTACAACGCGTTTTTCTTGGATGGAGTGTTCCTCCACAACTTGACCGTTGCGATCTACAATTTTAAGGATTGCCGTAGGTTGAACTTTGATACCGCCATTAGCGAGAACGCCGTAAGCTTGTACCATTTCAAGAGGGGTAACACCATGTGTTAAACCACCAAGTGCTGTAGACAAGTTGTAATCTTGATCAGTTAGAGTAGAGATACCCATTTCTTTAGCAAGTTTAATAACCTTAGTCATACCCACTTCGTCAGCAATTTTTACTGCTGCTACGTTACGAGAATGTTGTAATGCGTAGCGGTATGTCATGCTACCTTCGTAGTCATTTTCATAGTTTTTAGGGCTCCAGCTACCGAAGCTAACAGGACTGTCTTCAACGATAGAACCAGGAGTTTTACCAGACTGAATAGCCGCCAAGTAAACGAAAGGTTTCATAGCGGAACCTGGTTGACGTTCTGCTTGTGTAGCACGGTTGAAAGCGTCATCACCGCGACCGCCTACCATGGCTACGATGTAACCATTGTGAGGGTTCATTGCTACGATAGCACCTTGCGGTTGGTGCAAACCATTTTTATCAGTATAGAAGTCTGGTAAGTTTTGCATCGCTGCAACTGCAGCATTTTGAGCATCCATATCGAGAGTTGTATAGATTTTCAAACCATCTTTATAGATTGCATCATCGCCATATTTCTCAGAAACTTGAGCAATTACGTAATTGATGAAGTAAGATGCATTAGATTTTTCGTGGGTTTGTTCTTGTTTAGCCACTAAGCCTAAATCTGCTTGGCGTGCTTCATCAGCTTGCTCTTGTGTAATGTAACCGTATTTTACCATTTGGCCTAACACGACTGATTGACGTTTTTTACTAGCTTCCAAATCGTTGAATGGGGAGTAGTAGTTAGGACTTTGAGGTAAACCAGCGATGAGAGCTGCTTGAGCAAGTGTCAATTGACTGGCATCTTTACCGAAGTATACGTGAGATGCAGATTGTACACCATAAGCACCTTGACCAAAGTAAATTTGGTTCATGTACATTTCAAGGATTTCATCCTTTGTGTAATGCTGTTCAATTTTAAGTGCTAATAAGGCTTCAGAAATTTTACGTTTAAATGTTCTATCTTGTGATAGGAACGCATTACGAGCTAACTGTTGAGTGATTGTGGAACCACCTTCAGATACGCCGCTATGTACGATGTTTACCCATATAGCACGCAAGATACCAATTGGGTCGATACCATGATGTGTATAGAAACGAGAGTCCTCTGTAGCTACAAAGGCGTTCTGTAAATCTTTTGGCACATCCTTCAATGGAATTGGTAATCGATTTTCAGAGGAATGAACCGTCGTAATGAGATTGCCGTGCACGTCATAAATTTGAGACGATGCAGAAGGTCGTACATTAGATACATCTGGTAGATTAGATAACGTGGCACTTATGAATCCACAGCCACCACCGGTTACGATGAGTATAAAGAGAAGAGCACAAATCCAAAATAGACGCTTAGGACTCGTTTTCTTCGGTGTAGAACCATTGCCGTTTGAGCGGCGATTGGATCTCGAATTTGAGTTACTACTCATAGAGTCACCTCTTTTTTCTTTTAGTAAATATAACGTAAATTCTATTACGCAGTTATAAATATTATATCATAAATGGCTTAAAACCAATACTATATATATAATTGTGAAAGTTTTTAGATAATGGTATACTAGATAAATAGTATTTCTAGGAGGATTATCATGATTAGTGCTCAAGAACAAGTGCGCCAAATTAAACACGGCGTAGCAGATTTAATTAACGAACAAGATCTTGTAAAAAAAATAGAGAAATCCATTAAGGAAAATAAACCGTTAGTTATAAAGCTAGGTTTGGACCCAACGGCTCCAGATATTCATTTAGGTCATACAGTACCACTTCGTAAGCTACGCTTATTCCAAGAATTCGGCCATCAAGTAGTGATCGTTATCGGTGGTTTTACAGCACGTATTGGTGATCCGACTGGTAAAAGTGTAACTCGTCCACCACTTACAAAAGAAGAAGTATTGAAGAATGCTGAAACGTATAAAACACAAATTTTCAAAGTGTTAGATCCTGAAAAAACAATCGTCCGCGACAATAGTGAATGGCTAGAATCTATGAATTTTGCTGATGTACTACGTTTAGCAAGTTCTTACACTGTAGCACGTATGATGGAACGCGATGATTTTAGTAAACGTTTCAAAGAAGGTCGTCCTATCGGCGTACATGAATTCATGTATCCGTTGATGCAAGGTCATGACTCCGTAGCATTACAGGCTGATGTAGAATTTGGTGGTACGGATCAAACTTTCAACTTGTTAATGGGCCGTCATTTACAAGAATTAGAAGGTCAAGAACCACAAGTAGTTATTACAATGCCATTATTGGAAGGCCTTGATGGCGTTCAAAAAATGAGTAAGTCTTTAGGCAACTACATCGGTATCGATGAAGAGCCAAAAGAAATGTATGGTAAAGCAATGTCTATTCCTGATGAATTGATGATGCGCTACTTCATGCTCGTTACAGATATGCCAATCGAAGAGCAAGAGGACATGGAAAAACGTCTTGAAAGTGGTGAATTACATCCACGTGATGCAAAAATGCAATTGGCTCGTACCATCGTTCGTTTGTACCATGGCGAAGAAGCTGCTCTCGAAGCGGAAGAAGAATTCAAACGCGTATTCCAACAACGCGCGTTGCCTACAGACATTCCCGAGTATGCTATGGATGCGCCAACTGAACCAATCTTTGTACCACAATTCTGTACAGATGCTGGTTTAACTGCCTCTAATGGTGAAGCACGTCGCTCTATTAAAGCTGGTGCTTTCAAAGTAAATGGTGAAAAATATACAGAAGAAAACCTTACCCTTGAAGAGGGCATGATTGTTCAAGTAGGTAAACGTAAATTTGTAAAAATTAAATTTAACTAATATAAAACTGTGATGGGGTGCAGAACCTCGTCACAGTTTTTTCTGTCTATTTTCCTTATAAGATTTTCCTCTATTGTATCTATTAATAGTAACTTCAAAATTGACGTACAAGTTAATGTATAATGAATATAAAAGATAAATATAAAATACAAATTTGATACATAAAACATTTATACACATATCGTATACATTTTACTATAAAATAAGAGGACCATATATGGACAAGAAACTATCTAATTTCCTAGAAAAACGAGAACATACTGTTCTTACAGATATCGATGTTATAACTGCGGCAGTAGCGGTTCCATTATTAGAAATCGATGGGGAAGATCATGTCGTGTTTACTGTACGCAGTAACAAACTCCGCCGTCAACCCGGTGAAATTAGCTTTCCTGGTGGACACTGTGAACCTAATGATAAAAGCAGTGCTCATGCTGCCATGCGTGAATGCTCTGAAGAACTTGGAATTAATCTAAATCAAATTGAATTACTTGGTAATTTAGATTGTCTCGTATCTGCGATAGGTGTCAAATTATATGCTGTAGCAGTACGATTACATACAAGCGATTTAAAACCAAATCCTGATGAAGTAGGAGAAGTGTTTACCGTACCTTTACAATATCTGCTAAATATGGAACCTACCGTAGGTCATCTAGATATAGCTACAAGACCATTAAAGGACTTTCCATTCTATTTACTAGAAGGCTACAATATCGATTGGAAAATTAGACAAAACTACTCGGTCTATTTCTATCCCTATGAACAATACACCATATGGGGACTAACGGGGCGAGTGCTGAAAAACTTTTTAGACATATATAAGGTGGTTAAATGAAACCTGAATTTGTTCCATGGTTATGGATTATTTATGTGGCTTATGTTTTATATAAGAGACATAAAGAAAATAGTCGTTTAGAAAACTATGAAATCATATTTGCTATTATTAGTTTATTTATTGTTAGTGGCGGATTTTTACTTTTAACGTTTTCTAATCTTACGGCTGATTCTCAGTTTATTATAAATATCTTAATTGCCATAGTATTACTTGTCATGAAAACATTATATGGAGTGTAATAGATGGAAATAATAAAATTTCTTGGTTATATAATGATTCCTTTAAGTGTTGTGATTTCAATTGCATTAATGATATTGGGAAAAATTAAACATATAAAATATTTAGATCCTAAAGTGCCATTAGGCCGATTGTTTTATTTTTTTGGTAATGCATTTTCATTTATGTGTTGTGTTTTACTAATTAACTTTTTTAGTTATGCAATGCAGTCTAAAGATATTATTGAAGGTATTAAATACTTAATCTTGGGATATTCTTTTGGGATTTATGGATTTACATTCTTTTTTATGACTGGCATGAGAAGAGCCTATGATATAGGGTTTCCATATTGGGTATACCCTATTTTTATAATAATTACTTTATTAAGTAGCCTCATAAATGAAGAGCTTTCTGAGTTTCTTGGTTTAGGTATGTATATATTCTTATTGCAACCAGGAGAAACAAGAGAGCAATCTAAGGTAGAGTAATCGAAAGAGTTAATTTTTATGAAAAAATCTTTACATTTATTAATATTTAAACCTATTTCAACTGGTGCAAATTACATAATGGAAAATGAAACTATTAAGTCTTTATTTTCTTTTTTTTGTGTGCTATGGTTTATAAATCGACTATTACTGATGCTTGCTGGTGGAAATGTTAAATATTGGGGTGCCGTATATTCATTATCTATTGATCAATATATTGGATTTAATTTATTTCCATATATTCTTGACTTTATTAGTCTTATTTTAATTAGTTTTTTTATAGCTTGTCTCTGCTGGGCTAATTTTATTCTTTGGACAGAGGTAAGTTTTATTAAACTATTTAAGATATCATTAATAATATCTTGTTTACAGCAAATCCCTGGTTTTATAAGATTAATCTTATTATATCCAATGCAGTTTTTATATTTGTCCAAACCATTTTTGGCACAGATTATATATGATTCTTTAAATTTTATAGCCAATTTATCAGAGATTTATATTGTATTTCTCTTCATTGTATTGTTATATAAGCAAACAAAAGTTAATAGATTGGGTATCGCTATTTTTGTTATTGTAGTACTTTTATGTGTTACAGAACTTCAAAATATTTTTATTCAGTCAATCTCTTAACTCCACTTTGAAAGGAATTATAATGATACAAACCTTTATTAATCTCTTTATATATCCTCGATCTGTTGGAATTAGTCAAGTAATTGAAGCTACAACTTTCAAAAGTGCTTTAGGTTTATATACTTTAACTTGGGTGCTGTTACGACTTGTTTTGGGTGATATAGGTGTTGATGTTCTTCATATAGCACCATTTATTAATGATGTTGAGATACTTTCATACTTTAGTACTATAGTTATTTTTGGTATTGATTATATATATCTTTTACTGAGATTAATCATAGCCGTTGTATTATTATGGATTTTGTATCGATTCTGGTGTACCATATCCCTGAAAAAACTTATAATAATATCACTTTACTTTATGGGGCTATGCTATTTATTTGCTAGCATTAAACTTAATTTACAGTCTTATTTTTTTAGTTTAGATTATCTTGATGATGGTAATTGGAGCTTTCTCATCTGGAATGTTGTGGGCTTATTAGGGAATATAGTAATATTTTATACTGGCATATTACATTTTATGACCTTATATCGTTTAACTAATATAAACAAATTCATATTTTTAGTTATCACTATGATAATATTTATTTTATACTCTACATTAGAGATTACTATTACATTTTAATCACTATATTTCAAAAGATGATTGTCTATTATTAGGCAATCATCTTTTTTAGTTTGTATTCAGTTTAATTAGCATATTAATGCCTATAAAAATTGACAGATTTTAAATTAAGGTATACTATTTATGTGTAAAAGGTTTAATGTGTTGCACTAATTGACTAGGAGGTTCTCACATGAATCGCGAAACAGCATACGTACTTTGGTTTGATGAATTACAACGTGAAGATGTTAATTTAGTAGGTGGTAAGTCTTCTTCCTTAGGGGAATTGACGTCCTCCACTAATGTACCTGTTCCTTATGGCTTTGCTACAACTGCTCATGGTTATCGTGAGTTTATGAAAGCTACAGGTTTAGAAGATAAAATCCGCGCTGAGCTTGATGCATTAGATGATGTAGAAAATTCTGCATTATTGCGCGAAGTGTGTGCTAAGATTCGCCGTATGATTTGTCAGGAAGAAATGCCACAAGCTTTGGCAGATGCTATCCGTCATGCTTATGAAGAACTTGGTAAAAAAGTAAACGAAGAAAATCCGTTCGTAGCGGTTCGTTCTAGTGCAACAGCAGAAGACTTGCCAGACGCAAGCTTTGCAGGCCAACAAGATACGTATTTAAATGTACGTGGTGCTGATGTTATCATCGAGAAAGTAAAAGAATGTTATGCATCTACTTTCACAGACCGTGCCACATATTACCGTGTAAAACAAGGTTTCGATCATATGACAGTAGCATTGAGTGCTGCCGTTCAAATGATGGTATTCTCTAAAGCCGCTGGCGTAATGTTCACTGTTGACCTTGTAACAGGCAATGATAACAACATCCTTATTGAAGGTTCTTGGGGCCTTGGTGAGTATGTTGTACAAGGTACAGTTACACCAGATAATTTCCATGTAGATAAAGATAAAATGGAAATTACTGATCGTATGATTAATGACAAACATATCCGTTTAGTTCGCAAAGCTGATGGAGACTGCGTTGAAGAAGTTGTTCCAGCAGATGAAGCTAAAAAACAAGTTATTACAGATGCTCAGGTTTTAGAATTAGCTAAATATGCAAAAGCAATCGAAAAACATTATGGTTGTTACATGGATATGGAATGGGGCGTAGATGAGCGAGATGATAAGATTTGGATTTTACAAGCTCGTCCAGAAACAGTATGGTCTCGTAAAGAAAAATCAGAAACAACTGAGAAAGCTAACACTTTAGATACTGGCAATCGTGAAATTATTGTAAAAGGTTTACCAGCTTCTCCTGGTAATGCAGCCGGTAAAGCTCACGTTATCATCAACCCTGAGGATATTGATGAGTTCAAAGAAGGCGAAATCCTTGTCACTGCTATGACTGCTCCTGACTGGGTACCAGCTATGAAAAAGGCTAAAGCTATTGTTACTGATGCTGGTGGTATGACTTGTCATGCGTCCATCGTTAGCCGTGAGCTTGGTATTCCTTGTATCGTAGGTACTAAGAGCCGTAGCCATGAAGCAACAACATCCATTAAAGATGGTCAAATGATTACTGTTGATGCTACAAATGGCATCGTATACGATGGCGTATTAGAAGATATCGTTAAAAAACCAGAAGCACAAGCTACTGCAGGCGTTGTTGCTGAATCTGTTCCTGTAACAGGCACTAAAATTTACATGAACTTAGGCGATCCTGATTTGGCTGAAAAACATGGCGTGTTGCCATGTGATGGTATTGGTCTAATGCGTGAAGAGTTCATTTGGACTACTTTCATTCACGAGCATCCATTACACCTTATCGAAACAGGCCGCAGTGATTTTGCTGTAAATACATTGGCTGAAGGTATGCGTAAAGTGTGCCAAGCCTTAGCTCCTCGCCAAGTAGTAGTTCGCTTGAGCGACTTCAAATCTAGCGAATACCGCGATCTTAAAGGTGGCGACAAATACGAACCACATGAATCCAGTGCATTACTTGGCTGGCGTGGTGCATCCCGTTACTATGATCCAAAATACACACCTGCTTTCAAATTAGAATTAGAAGCAATCAAAAAAGTACGCAATGAATTTGGTTTCAAAAACTTACAAGTTATGATTCCATTCTGCCGTACTGTAGAGGAAGCTGAATTAGTAACTAATTTAATGGCTCAAGAAGGTCTTGCTCGCAGTAAAGACTTCAAAGTATGGCTAATGGCTGAGATTCCATCTAACATCATCTTAGCTGATCAATTCAATAAATACGTAGATGGTTATTCCATCGGTTCTAACGACTTGACTATGCTCGTTCTCGGTTGTGACCGTGATAACGAAACAGTTCAACATATCTATGATGAACGTAATCTAGCAGTTCGCAGAGCAATTCGTCATCTCATTGAAGTGGCGCATAAAGATGGCAAAACTGTATCCATCTGTGGCCAAGCACCAAGCGTGTACCCTGAACTTTGCGAATTCCTCGTGAAGAGCGGTATCGACTCCATTTCTGTTAACCCAGATGCGGTTGTGAGCACTAAGAAAATGGTGGCTCAAATCGAACAAAGAATTATGCTCGATGCTATGACTGGTCGTGGTCGTCAAGAATCTGACGAACTAAATTGGTAATAATATAGTTATGGTGAAAGAGGAGGCCCGTAGGTCTCCTCTTTTTCTGAATGGTAACTTAGGATATAATACAAACAGAGATGAAAGGGGGTTACCGTGTGAAACTGTCGAAACGACAAGAACAAATTGCTCAAATCGTTCGTGAAGAAGGACCTGTGACAGGCAGTGCCATTGCTGAACATTTAGAGGTTACACGATCTGCATTGCGTTCAGATTTATCTGTATTAACTATGTTAGGTGTGCTAGATGCGCGACCAAATGTAGGTTATTACTACGTAGGACTTTCAAAGGAAACACAAACGGCTGAGCGATTAAAGTCATTTCTGGTAAGTGATGTATTATCTCAAGCAGTCGTGGTTAGTGGGGAAACTAGTTTATATGACACGATTGTTACTATATTTACAGAGGATGTAGGTACGATTTTAGTGTGTGACGACTCGTATTTAGTAGGTGTCGTATCTCGAAAAGATTTACTGCGCGCCTCTATGGGACAAACAGATTCGCACGCCATGCCTATATCTATGATCATGACCCCTGTTAGTAAGGTTATAACTGTGGAGCCTACCGATACGTTAGTAGAGGCGGCACAGAAGATGATAGATTATGAAGTAGATTGTTTACCTGTTGTCGTTCGCGAGGACGTAGGGAACAAGAAACGCTTAAAGGTCGTGGGCCGCGTGTCAAAAACGACGGTAGCAAAAGTATTTTTAGAATGTAGCATACATTGAGGTTGATAGAATGGCAGAAAAAATTATTTATGCAATATCGGATTCTCTAGGGGAAACCGCAGAGGCTGTAGCGCGAGCTACGGCGAGTCAATATGATAAGGAACAAATTGAAATTGTGCGCATTCCTTATATCGATAGTGAAAGCCAAATCGACGAAATCGTAGACGATGCAAAACGAGGTCATCACGTTATTTGTCATACTATCGTGTCCGAGTCTTTGCGCAAATATCTCCATGAGAAGGTAGCAGAGTACAACATTCCTGCTGTAGACATCATGGGGCCTGTACTCGATGCAGTAGGCACTGTGGCGACTACAAAACCACGTATGACAGCAGGCATGGTTCATAAGCTTGACCAAGAGTATTTTAAAAAGGTGGAAGCCATTGAATTTGCCGTAAAATATGACGATGGTAAAAATCCATCTGGTTTTGAAAAGGCCGATGTAGTTATTATTGGTGTATCTAGAACTAGTAAGACTCCATTATCTATGTTCTTGGCGTATAAAAAAGTTAAAGCTGCTAATTTGCCGTTGGTACCTGAAGTACCATTGCCAGAGGAGTTATTCAAAATTCCAGCAAAAAAAATTGTAGGCCTTATTATTGACCCATTCAAATTAAATAATATTCGTAGTGAACGTTTACGCGCTATCGGTCTTGAAGACGAAGCAAACTATGCATCCATTGAGCGTATTCAGGCTGAACTAGAATATGCGAAAGCTATTATGCGCCGTTTGCACTGCCAAGTATTAGATGTTTCTAATAAATCCATTGAAGAAACAGCTTCTCTTGTGATGCAGTTAATCGATAAAAACCGCGCATCGGAGGGTAGATGAATATACGAGAACAAATAGAGGAACGGGAGGCTTTGCTCCTGTCCCCCTATGCAGCTAAAAGCCGCGATGCCATCCGTGATGTAGAGGAAGCTCCCGATCCACTTAGAACAGCGTTCCAACGCGATCGGGACCGCATTATTCACAGTAAATGTTTTAGACGGTTAAAGCATAAGACACAGGTGTATATTGCACCAGGCGACCATTATCGGACGCGTATGACTCATACCCTTGAGGTAGGTCAAATTGGGCGCACTGTGGCACGTGCATTGCGTTTAAACGAAGATCTTGTAGAGGCTATTGCCATGGGCCACGATGTGGGACATACGCCATTTGGTCACGTCGGTGAATATGCATTGCGCGACATGGTGGGGCACTTTAATCATAATGAGCAAAGCTTGCGTATGGTTGAAGTCTTAGAAAAGCATGGCGACCACCAAGGTCTTAATTTAACGACTGCTGTACGTGATGGTATTGTAGGTCATACAGGGGCACATATCCCTGATACTTTGGAAGGTCAAATCATTCGTATCGTAGACCGCATTGCTTATTTGTGTCATGATTTTGACGATGCACAACGGGCAGGTATGTTGACCGCTGAGGAGTTACCTTTTGAAGTGCGCGAGCATTTCGGTATGACTCCATCTAGTATGATTACAGCCATGGTAGAGGATATGGTACGAGAATCCTTAGACAAGCCAGCCATATCTATGTCCAGTGATGTGGAAATGACTATGAATCTATTCCGCCAATTTATGTTTAAAAACGTTTACTTGGCACCAGCGTTAATTCCTGATCGTAAAAAGGCATCCCATGTAGTAAAAAATTTATTTACTCACTTTATGGAGCACCCAGATGATATGGAAGGGTGTGAAAGTGGTAAGGAATTTTATTCTACACTCGATGTAGTAGACTATGTAGCAGGCTTAACAGATCAATATGCTATTAAGCTCTTTAAACAATACTATATTCCAAATATTACCTTATAAATAACAAAAAAAGCAGTTAGTTCAAATTGAACTAACTGCTTTTTTTGGGGCTCTAGAACCCCAAAGAGTACATGTACTTTTTATTTTACGCGCGTGTAACTTTATTAGAACGAAGGCAGCGAGTGCATACGTTTACTTTTTTAGTAGCACCGTCTACAACCGCCCGTACTCTTTGAATGTTCGGTTTCCAAGTTTTTCTTGTGCGAATGTGAGAATGACTCACGTTCATACCGCTAGATGTGGATTTGCCACATACTTCGCAAAGGTTTGCCATAGTTTCCACCTCCAAGCTTAATCTATAACATAACAAAAGTATATTATCATAAAGAGTAGGTTAAAGCAAGTATTTTTATCGTACATATTGCTCTTTTTATGAAATATACTACAATATAAGGTATACTATATATCATATTCTATGATATGAGTGGGCTTTTACACAAGGATATACAGAAATTGGATATATCTCATGTGTTTATCGTATATTTAAAGGAGTTTCTATGGATGAACGGTTGACGACCATAAAGGGGATTGGTCCTGGTCGAGAGAAACAATTACATAAGTTGGGAGTTACCAATATAACATCCTTGTTAACGTATTTCCCAAGAACCTATGAAGACCGCCGTACGATTTATAGAATTGGTGATTTAAAATCTGGCATGACTGGTGGAGTAGTAGGTACTGTTATAGCAGTTCAAGAGAAACGTCCTCGCCCTCGATTGTCTATTTTAGAGGTAGTCATTGCAGATGGTACAGGTCCTTTAAAGATTGTGCTATTTAACCAAGGCTATAAGAAGAACTTTTACAAAAAAGGGCAGCGTTTATATGCATATGGCAAAGCGGAATTTCAATATGGCTCTATGCAGATGAATACGCCACAAATAGAAAACTTGGGAGATGGTGGGGAGCCTGATCGAGGTATCGTTCCTATTTATGCGTTGGCTGATGGGGTATCTCAATTTGTTGTGCGTTCGTCGGTACGAAATTGGTTTGCCGCTAATCATGATTTACCTGAGATTTTACCTAAAGAGGTTCGGGAGGCTCACCATTATATGAGTCGGTATGATGCATTTAAGATGATGCATTTCCCCGATTCCTCTGAGCGTTACGAAGAGGCTCGTCATCAACTCGCTTATGAAGAGTTATTTGTCATGCAAGCGGGCTTAGCGTTGTTGCGTAATAAAGAGCAGTGCCATAGAGGTCCGAAGATGGGACCTAATGGAGAGTTAATGGCTAAATGCATTGAAAATCTACCATTTTCGTTGACCGGTGATCAACAGCGTGCATTAGAGGATATTCGTATCGATATGGAAGATGAACGTCCTATGCAACGGTTATTACAAGGTGATGTAGGCTCTGGTAAAACTGTTGTAGCTACGTTGAGTTTATTGAAAGCCATTGAAAATGGGTACCAAGGGGCGTTAATGGCTCCAACGGAGATTTTGGCGGCACAACATTACGAAGGTATAACAGAAGTGTGTGGTAATTTGGGGATTACCATAGAGCTGTTAACGGGCTCTACTACAAAAAAAGAAAAAGAACGTATCTATGAAGGGTTAGCTGATGGATCGATTCATATGATTATTGGCACCCATGCTCTTATTCAAGAAGGTGTTAACTTTCACAACTTAGGACTTGTTATCATTGATGAACAACATCGCTTTGGTGTAGAACAACGGGCTCGGTTGCAACAGAAGGGTACGTATCCTCACGTGCTTATCATGACGGCTACACCGATTCCTCGAACCATGACATTATCTGTGTATGGTGATTTGGCAGTATCCTTGATTAAAGAGATGCCACCAGGTCGTAAGCCTGTAAAAACCTATGCTGTAGATAGTTCTTATAAAGATCGACTACGGGCTTTCTTTGGTAAGGAGATGGCGGAAGGGCGCCAAGTCTACGTAGTATGTCCACTCGTTGAAGAGTCAGAAAAATTAGACTTGCAAGCTGCAGAAGAATTGTATTTAGAACTAAAAGAGTACTTTTACAAGGCCTATGAAGTGGGACTCGTTCATGGTCGAATGAAACCTAGTGAAAAGGATGAAGTAATGAATGCATTTCACAATGGAAACATTTCATTACTAGTTTCCACTACGGTTATCGAGGTTGGTGTCAATGTACCTAATGCGACCATCATGTGTATTGAAGGGGCTGAGCGATTTGGCTTGTCTCAATTGCATCAGTTGCGTGGCCGTGTAGGTCGGGGTTCTCATCAGTCCTACTGTATCCTCGTAAGTGATTCAAAAAATGACGTAAGTCAAGAGCGTTTGAAGCTGATGGAACAAACTCAAGATGGTTTTGAACTAGCGGAGCAAGATTTATTGCTTCGCGGATCAGGTCAATTATTTGGATTAGCTCAATCGGGCTTACCTGATTTACGGGTTGCTAATATCATTAAAGATATTGAAATTCTAGTGGAGGCGCGCAAGGATGTACTAGACTTTGCAAGTCAATTTGGTATGGAAACATTAGAATCTGTCATGAAAGAAGAATTAGAAAAAAGATTTGGTGAAAAATTCCTAAGAATATTGTATAATTAAGAGGTAGGAATAATAAGTACATAAGTATCGATAATATTAGATTTTATCTGGCTTTTTCCCTTGTGTATATGTTCCTCATACCGTATAATAGAACAAACAATTTATTTCATTTTTTCATCTATGGAGGTTAATATGCCAATTATCCATGTAGAGCTCGTTGAAGGGCGCACAAAAGAACAAAAGAAACAATTAGGTGAAGCTATCACTAAAGCTGCGGTTGATATCGTGAATGTTCCTGCTGATGCAGTAAAAGTTATCTTCGTAGATATGAAAAAAGATGATTATATGGAAGGCGGCATTTTGCGGTCTGAACGCTAAGCTACGACTGACCGCCTAGTCCATAGGGACTAGGCGGGTCGTAGTTTTGTTTTATTATACGGAAAGGAATTAAATAATGAGAGACGATAAATTCGGTATGCGTGGACTCACTTTTGATGATGTATTATTAGTACCAGCGGCTTCTGATGTGCTGCCAAGTCAAGTAGAGTTGAAAACTCAACTGACTCGCGACATAACGTTAAATATCCCGATGATTAGTTCTGGGATGGATACGGTTACTGAATCTCGTATGGCTATTGCTATGGCTCGTGAAGGGGGCCTTGGTGTTATCCATAAGAATATGTCTATTGAAGAACAAGCCCATGAAGTTGACAAGGTAAAGCGCTCTGAACATGGTGTTATCGTTGATCCTATTTTCTTAAGCCCTCAAAATTTACTATCTGATGCAGCAGAAATTATGGAAAAATATAAAATTTCTGGTGTACCTATCACAGAACATGGTAAACTAGTAGGGATCATTACAAATCGCGATATGCGTTTTGAAACTGATTTAACTCGCCAAATCGGAGATTGCATGACAAAGGATTCCCTTGTTACTGCACCAGAAGGTACATCTCTTGAAGAGGCGAAAGCAATTTTAAGTGAACATCGTATTGAAAAATTACCTCTCGTAGATGGCGATGGTAACTTAAAAGGTTTAATTACTATAAAAGATATTGAAAAAGCGACAAAATATCCAAATGCAGCTAAGGATACTAGTGGTCGATTATTAGTTGGTGCCGCAGTAGGTGTATCTCAAGATATGTATGATCGTCTTGATGCCCTTGTATCTGCTAAAGCTGACGTGATTATCGTTGATACTGCTCATGGCCATTCTGCAGGTGTACTACGTACATTGAAGGACATTAAACAAGCCTATCCTCATATTCCAGTAATTGCTGGTAATGTGGCTACTGCAGCAGGTACTGAGGCTCTCATTGAAGCAGGTGCTGATGCTGTTAAGGTTGGTATTGGCCCTGGATCTATTTGTACAACTCGCGTTATTGCTGGTATTGGGGTACCTCAAATTACAGCGGTCTATGAGGCTGCTCAAGTAGGTCGTCGCTATGGAATTCCTATCATCGCTGATGGGGGCATTAAATACTCTGGCGATATTGCTAAGGCTATTGCAGCTGGTGCCAATGTAGTTATGATGGGCAATATTTTAGCTGGTACTGATGAAAGCCCAGGGGAACAAGTGATTTACCAAGGTCGTTCCTATAAAGTGTACCGTGGCATGGGTAGCTTAGGGGCTATGAAGCTTGGTAGTAAAGATCGATATTTCCAAACAGAAGCTAAGAAATTAGTTCCTGAAGGTATAGAAGGTCGCGTACCGTATAAAGGTATGTTGGCCGATACAATTTTCCAAATGGTTGGTGGTTTGCGTGCAAGTATGGGGTATTGCGGATGTCATAACATCCAAGAAATGATTGAAAATACTCAATTCATTCAAATTACAGCGGCTGGTTTGAGAGAAAGTCATCCGCATGATGTAAGCATTACCGTTGAGGCACCAAATTATAGTGGTTGATAATGGAGTATTACATTGAATAAACGTATTTCTGTTTTATCTGTGCCTATCGATTGTGTAACAATGGATGAGGCAGTCCAACGAATTTTACAATTGACTGAACAGCCGGGGCTACACTTAGTAGCCACGGCTAATGCAGAAATGGTTATGTTGGCAAATGAAAACCCTACATTGCACACCATATTGAATGATGCTAGTCTCGTCGTGCCTGATGGGGCTGGCATTTTGTGGGCTGCAGAACGTCAAGGTGAACATGTACCTGAACGTGTAACAGGTGTAGACGTAACTAAGGAGTTGTTCAAAGTTGCGGCTACCCATCATATTCCTGTATACTGCTTAGGGGCGGCACCTGGTGTTGCTCAGCGTGCAGTTGATAATTTGGCGGCTCAAGTGGGTGAGTTAAATATAGCAGGAATTCATGATGGATTCTTCGATAGCGCAGAGGAACAAGAAATCATTAATACTATTGGTGAATCTAAGGCGAAATTAGTATTTGTTGCCTTAGGTGTACCAAAGCAAGAGCAATGGATTGCAGAAAAGTTGAGTCACCTTGATGGCGTAGTGGCTATTGGTATTGGTGGGTCCTTTGATGTCTTGGCAGGTAATATTCCTCGGGCTCCAGAATGGATGCAACGGAATCGACTTGAATGGTTGTATCGATTATATTTAGAACCTCAACGGATTGGCCGCATGTTGGCTATTCCAAAGTTTATGTGGACCGTTATTAGAAATAAATAGGGAGTGTTGAATCGTGCCTACAGGACCAATTATTAAGGAAGGATTTCCACTGATAGGGGCTATGCTCGTTATCACAGTGGTATTAGGATTTTTAGGGCATTATGTAATTGCGATTATTTCATTTATTTTGGCATTATTTTTCGTCAATTTCTTTAGAAATCCTAAACGTGTAATCCCTCAAGATCCAGAATTGATTTTGTCCCCTGCAGATGGGAAAATCATGGATATTTCTGATGTATATGAAGATATTTACTTACATAAAGAATGTAAAAAGGTGACTATCTTCCTATCTGTTTTTGACGTACATGCTAATCGTGCGCCTATAGATGGTAAAATTACGTACCGTCACTATACGATGGGCAGTTTCTTGCCTGCCTTCAAAGATGATGTAGGCTTTGAAAATGAACGTCATACTATTTGTATTGAGAATGATCGTACCTCCGTTTTGGTAACACAAATCGCAGGCCTTTTAGCAAGACGTATCGTATCTTGGACAGATCTCGATAGCGAGCTTGAACGCGGTCAATTGTACGGAATGATTAAGTTCGGTTCCTGTACTGAGCTCTATATGGATAAGAATGTAGAGTTATTCGTGGAAAAAGGTCAACATATTACAGGTGGAGACACTGTTATCGGGAGGTTGCGTCATGAATAAATCTATTATTCCAAATTTGTTTACTAGTGCTAATTTAGCCTTTGGTGTGCTAGGTATCACATTCTCTGCCACAGGGAATACCTTCTATGCTGCTATCTGCGTACTATTATCCTTAGTTGCTGATGGTTTAGATGGTCGTGTAGCGAGAGCGTTAGGTGTGGCAGGACCTATGGGTCGTGAACTAGACTCTTTGTCAGATGTTGTAGGCTTTGGTGTAGCACCAGCTTACATGCTCTATATGAAAGAACTCTACGGTTTAGGCTGGGTTGCCTATGTACCATTATTAGTATTTGCTGTATTGGGCGCATTCCGCCTTGCTCGTTTTAACATTAAAACCGATGAAGTACATGGTTACTTTGAAGGTTTACCAATTCCAGCTGCAGGCTGTTTGGCGGCAACGTACGTATTGTGTGGCGTATCGGTGCCTCAATTTGTATTGGTAGTTTGTATGATTGGTGTAGGCATCCTCATGGTTAGTGAAGTAAAATATCCTGACTTTAAAGGTAAGAGCGAAATTTATATTAATAAGCTTTCTTATGTGCTTACAGCAATTTTCGTGATAGCATGTCTCGTGTATGATTGGCATACTTGGGCTGTTATGATTTTTGCAGGCTATGTAATGTTTGGGCTCATCAATGGGGCTTTAAATATAGTACGTAAATAGGTGTGTGGAGGAAAATAGTATGAATTACCTACTGGATCTATTACTGATCCCTATGCAGGTAATAATCGTAATCTATACGGTTTATTATTTTATACTCGCTGTTGTTGGTATGTGGCGGTCGCGAGTACATAAAAACTATACCCCTAAAAATTCCTTTGCCATCGTTGTATGTGCTCATAATGAGGAAGCAGTAGTTGGTGAGTTAGTAAAAAACTTACGTGGCTTAGATTATCCTGATGAGCTGTACGATATCTTTGTGGTAGCAGATAACTGTACAGATAAGACAGCTGAAGTTGCTAGTGCTGCTGGTGCTAATGTGCATGTGCGCGAAAACAAACAAGAAGTAGGTAAAGGTTATGCCATGGGGTGGATGTTTGATCGAGTAGAGAAAATGGAAAGGAAATACGATGCCTTCCTTATCTTTGATGCCGATAATTTAGTACATCCACAATTTATGTTAGAAATGAATGATCACCTTGAAAAAGGTGAGTCTGTAATTCAAGGTTACTTGAACTCTAAAAACCCAACGGATTCTTGGGTAGCAGGTACGTTCTCCATCGCGTTCTGGATGGTAAACCATATGTGGCATTTAGCAAAATATCGCATTGGTTTGTCTACCGCTTTGGGTGGTACAGGTATGTGTATCCGTACATCTATCATTCGCGAGTACGGTTGGGATTGTAATAGCTTGACTGAGGATATGGAATTCTCCATGAAGTTATTAACTCATGGTATCCGTACATGTTGGGGCCACGATGCCATCGTATACGATGAGAAGGTAACGACCATGATGGCCTCCTGTAAACAGCGTTTACGTTGGGCTCAAGGCCAATTTGACTGTGCTGGTCGATATATTCCTAAATTGTTTGCTACAGGCATTAAAACTGGGAATATTATGATTTTGGATGGTATTTTCCAAGTGAGTCAACCCTATTTCTTATTGTTGACTACTGTATACTTGGTGTTGTCTTACATCAATGCGTATACTCCAATTTATACAAATATTTTGTATCAAATCATGCCAATGTCTGTTTGGACTATTATCGGTGTTGGTCAATATTTATTCCCATTAATCGTGTTATTGAAAATTAAGGTGCCACCAAAGATTTGGTTCTACTATTTACTATATCCATTATTTGTTTATTCTTGGATTCCAGTAAATATTTTAGGTTGGTTCCGTCGTCACAACAAAGTATGGTCTCACACAGTTCATACGAGAGCTGTTGGCTTAGATGACGTTAAATTAACGCGTATGGGAAATATGAATAAGAATAAAAAATAGAATCTGTAGGAGTGACTATGCATATTTTAATGTGTAATGATGATGGTATTTTAGCAGATGGTTTACGCCATCTTGCATCGTACTTAAGTCAATATTATCGAATTACCGTTGTAGCACCTGCGAATGAGCAAAGTGCTAAATCCCATGCATTGACGACTGAGGTTCCATTAAAACTAGATGCGTACAATGGCGAGGATGAAAATCCTCGCCTTTATGCTCTAACGGGAACGCCGTCTGATTGTATGAAGTTTGGCCTTAGTTATTTATTGACTGATGATATGCCTGACCTTGTAATTTCTGGTATTAATCATGGTTTTAACTTAGGCTCTGATGTATTGTATTCTGGTACTGTATCAGCTGCTATGGAAAGTTGTTTTTACGGCATTCCAGGATTAGCTTTGTCTGTTGAGCGCTATTCGGCTGAACGAGGCGCTGAAATGCATCCCTTTATTCATGAATTAATTGATAAAATTTATGTTAAGGGCCAGTTTAGCGGTTTGCTTAATGTGAACTTCCCATTGCGTGGCATTTGCGATTGGGATCATTTTAAAATGGTGAGCCAAGGCTTGCAGACTTATAGTAATATTATCGATGCTCGTATTAACTCAAGAGGGCAGGATTACTATTGGCTAGCAGGTGAATTAGATTATGGTGCTGAAAGTGTGCCTACCGATGTAGAATATGCTCGTAAGGGATATATTACAGGGGTAGCACTTACGTGGAAACAACAATGTGATTCCGATATGGAAGTTGTTAAAAATATTTTAGAGAAAATATAAAAAACAGGTTGACATTGTTTAGGGATGTCTGTATAATAACAAATGTTCCGAGACGCCGGAGTGGCGGAATGGCAGACGCACTTGACTCAAAATCAAGCGGGTAACACCGTGTGGGTTCAAGTCCCACCTCCGGCACCAACTTTAGGCGGTAAGACTTTTGTCTTACCGCCTATTTTTTATATTTATTGAATTTATATACTTAATATACATTTTTCTTTTTGAGGTGACATTATGGATCAAGGTGTAATTGACTATATTGCTAATGTCTTTGATATTCCAAAGCTAACACAACATGTAAGTGCTGTTCAAATGCCATTACCTTTATTTCGTTTAGCAGAAATCCCGTTAGATGCGGGCGTAAATCAATGCCAAGGATTTTGTTATAACTCTAAAAAAGATGTTTTTGTTTTAGCTTGTATTAACTCTGAAAATACAAAGCAAATTATTTACGAAATTAATCCTACAACTTTTAAGGTAGTTGCAAAATATGAATATAGTCATAAAAAGCTGTTAGGTCACATGAATACCTTAACTTATAATCCTAACAATAATCGCTACTATACGACAAATGCCGTTGTAGATGGTTATATTGTTACGCCTATAGAGGCGGATAGTATGATTGTAGAAGCACCTATTAGATTAAAAGAAAAGGTATTTAACTTTGCCTTTGATAAAGACCGTAATGCATACGTATCTATTGTGCCGTTAACAAATTCTCATCGTACAATTAATTATTATGACTCTAATTTTAATAAGATTAAGACTTATAAGATTGACGTAGAGCATACAGATTTAAACAATAATGGTGCTTATGCTGGCAATGGTAATACTATTTTTACAACCTTAACAACCTTTGTTTTTGTCGATGAAGAAGGGGTTGTGAAAAATATTAGCCCTTATACATCTGGTATGGAGGTTGAGGATATGGATTATCGTAATGGTCAAATGTATATGGCTGTAAATCGTAAGGGGAAAGTTGAAATTTACGGCTTGCCTAGTTTACCATTCTCTGTAAATGCCTAGATATTATCTATGTTTTAATCCCTTTTAAGAGTGTATAATAATAGTGTTAGGGTATTTTAGGAGCTATTATGAAATTAGGGAACGATATTATAGAAATTGAACGTATCCGCCAAGCTATAGAGCGGTCTAGTTCATTTGTGGAGCGTGTGTATACGCCTCATGAGATAGATTATTGTGAAAGTCGTAATAAAGGGCGTTATGAATCCTTCGCAGGTATTTATGCCGCAAAAGAGGCATTTATTAAAGCGCTAGGGACGGGGATGCGCCATGGATCTTGGCAAGATATAGAAATATATCACGATGAATTAGGGGCGCCTTTGATCCGTTTACAAGATACTTTCAAAAATATCTATGAAACCTTAGGCTATACTAATATTCACGTATCAATTAGTCATTGCAAGGAATACGCAATGAGTACGGTTATACTTGAAGGAGCATAAGATGAATATTTTAACAACTGAAGATGCTCGATTTATAGATCGAGAGGTTCCTAAGCAATTAGGTGTCTCTTTAGAAATTCTTATGGAAAATGCAGGACGAGGCATTGTTGATGCTTTATGGGGACAATATGATTTGTTTTCCTTAGATAACGCCCGTTCTATCAATAGTTTTGTTCTATTTATCTGCGGTACAGGGAATAATGGGGCAGATGGTCTTGTAGCGGCTCGCCATTTAATGGAACAAGGTGTACCTGTACAAATTGTACTAGTAGGAGATACTAGCAAATGTAGTGATCTTTTTGCATTGCAATTAGAGCGGTGTGAGGCCATGGGTTGTATCATCGATATGTATGATGAATTTAACGATTGGTCTAATGTAGCTGTTGCTGTGGAAGGTATTATGGGAACAGGCTTAACTGGAAAGTTGAGAGATTTAACTGTAGATGTACTCCATGATATTGATACTATGCGCAGTCAATATAATTTTGATTTATGGGCCATTGATGTACCTGCTGGCTTAGATGCTACAACAGGTCAAATAGCTGAAGGTACATTGGCCTATGATTACACAGTTACCTTTGGCGCCATTAAACAAGGATTATTACTATATCCTGGCAAGGCTGTAGGGGGGATAGCTGTTGTTGCTCCGTTAGGAGCACCTTGGCAGCAAGTGCTAGGAGATCGTGATATTACTGTAACAATTGATTCTGATTTAGCGGAAAAACTTATTAACTATCGGATTCCTATGGCTCACAAAGGCGTCAATGGGAATGCCTTGATTATTGGTGGCTCTAATGATATGATAGGGGCTCCTATTTTAGCTGCAGAGGCTGCAGTTCATAGTGGCGCTGGCAAGGTGACTTTAGGTGTACCAGAAGTGATTAAACCAGTCGTACAAGGTCGCATTATACCGGAAGTAATGGTCACCTCTACAGAGGCTCATAAAGCTATGTTAGAAGGGCGTCAAGTGGTTGCTATGGGACCAGGCCTAGGACGTACTAGTGATATTCCTGATTTTGTAGATTTTATTTTAGATAGCTACGAAGGTCCATTGGTTCTTGATGCAGATGCTCTTTATGCATTGGGTCATGTAGGTTCTGTTGATAAAGATGCCTTGCGCGATGGGGATATTGAGTCTATATACGCGGTGAAACGAGATCTATCTTATTGTGTTATGACACCTCACTTAGGTGAGTTTAGTAGGCTCATTGATTTGCCTATCAAATGGATTGAGCGTCATTATATTACGCTAGCAAGAGAATTTGCTAAGGCACACCAAGTTGTTTTAGTATTAAAAGGGATTCCTTCTGTTGTAGCATTGCCAGATGGAACTGTATATGTTAATACGATTGGTAACGCTGGTATGGGTACTGGCGGTATGGGGGATGTACTAACCGGTGTAATCGCTGGATTCATTAGCCAAGGTTATTCTTTACAAGATAGTGCAGTTCTCGGCGTGTATGTGCATAGTCGTAGTGCTGATATTTTGAACGACACTAAGGCTTGGGGGTATACACCTAGTGATGTGAGCACTTCACTAGGATGTGTAATTAGTGAACTGTTGGGAGAATAAGAATGACAAATAAAATACAACGCTTTATAGCTTTTTTGCTAGTATTATGTATTCCTATCTTTGCCATTGCAGGTTGTACAAATAAAGATGTAGCTAATGCTGCTAATCAAGCAACGTCAAGTACTCATGGAGGTTACTCCATTGATACTAAGACAACTACACCTGAAGGTAAGCTAGATGTATATATGCTAGATATTGGCCAAGGAGATGCTATATTGCTTAAGGTGGGCGATGAATATAGCATGATCGATACTGGCGATATTGAACATCGAGAAAATATTGTAGCTCAGCTAAAAGCCATGGGGGTTACAAAGTTAAAAAATATTATAATTACGCATCCTCATGCAGATCATATGGGTGGTTTCTATGCCATTGCCAAAGCAATGCCTATTGAAAATGTATATGATGATGGTATTTCTGTTGATAACAATATGTTCAAAACCTATGAAAAGTGGATTGAAAAAAATAAAATCAAACGTTCTACTTTGAGAAGTGGTGATGTAGTTGATTTTGGTCATGGTGCCGTATTTGTTGTGTATGCTCCTTGGACGGAGGTCTTAACTGATAAAAAAGGCGAACCAGATCTCAACAATAACTCTATTGTAGGTAAGTTAATCTTTGGTAAATTCTCAATGCTCTTTACGGGAGATGCCGAATTACAAGAAGAGAAAAAACTGGTAAAAGAGCAGAACTCTAAACTGTTTGCTCGCGTTCTTAAGGTAGGTCATCACGGTTCTCGTACAAGTAGCTCTGAAGATTTTTTGAAATCTATTAGACCAGAAAGTGCATTAATTTCAAATGGCATGTATAATAAGTATGGTCATCCTCACGATGTAACATTACGTCGTTTACAGGAAAACAATATTGCCATTTACCGTACGGATACGATGGGACGTATTCACATTAGTACGGATGGGAATGAATGGCAGATTACAACTGAACGATAGTGTCGATTGTATAGCATAAAAAATAATTTTAAGCAACTGTTTATTGTGTCTTTGATATAAAGACTTTATATAGTAATATGTATAATCGGCATACTTATCTTCATGTTTGTATGAAATAATCTATCTATAATCTAACATTAGTTTATGGATAGATTGGAACGATGAGATTTTGATAGACAAAGATATCATCGACTCATCTCTATGGTTTGGACACTATGTATGTCAGTTAGATTGGAGTGAATGTATTGCGTAAACTATTTTTTATGTGCCTTGCAGTCTTGATGGCGATACCTTTATTATTGACTCAAGCGAAGGCCGCTAATCTTGAAGATGCACGATGGGTGACTAGAACAGATGCACCTGTACCATATGTTCGTATGGTTATGGATTTGTCAGCGCCGGTGAAAGCGTCCGCATCGATTAGCAAAGATGGGAAAACGACGACTGTTACCTTGAAAAACACGAAGCTAAAGACTGCTAAAGAGAACATTACAATGGACTCAAGCATAGCTAGTTCTGCTAAACTCTCAGAAGACGGCAGAGATGTTAAGGTTACAATCAAGACACCTTCATCTATCGATACGAGTGATGTAAAGGTATTTTCCCTGAAAAAAGATACGGTTAATAAGAAACCATATCGCATCGTTGTAGATGTTCAGAAAAAAGGTGTAACACCTAAACCTGCTTACTATGGTAAACGCCCATCTCCTTCTGCACATCCTGCGAAAAATGTACCGGCTGGATCCGGTAAATACTCAAGTAGCGGTGGTTTATCTGGTAAAACAATCACTATCGATCCTGGTCATGGTGGTAGCGACTCCGGTGCCATAGGACCACATGGCTTACAAGAGAAAAATGTAACATTACCAATTTCTAAGTATTTGAAATCCGCTTTGGAAAGCCGTGGTGCTAAAGTAGTTATGACACGTACTACAGACGTAGACGTATATGGCCCTAATGCAAGTGGTGTTGAAGAATTAGGTGCTCGCGTTAATATTGCGAACCGAAACAATTCTGATGTTCTTGTAAGTGTTCATATCAATGCTTTCACTAACCCAAGCGTGGGTGGTATTGCAACATACTACTACAGTAAATCAGGTAATGATGCTAGATTGGCACAAAAGGTTCAAACTCAAATTGCTAATACACCTGGTTTCAATGGTGACCGTGGCATTCAAGAGGGGAACTTATACGTGTTGAGACATTCTAATATGCCTGCAATTCTCGTAGAGCTTGGCTTTATCTCCAATCCTAACGAGGAGCGAGCATTACAGTCTGCTCAAACACAAGAAGACTTTGCTAATCGCATTGCAAATGGTATTGCTAATTACTTTGGAGGTTAATCGATGAAATTACGTAAACAAGTTCTTTCGATCCTCTGTGTAGGCATGCTAGCATTTGCAGCAGGTTGTACACCTGAACAAGCTCCTACAACAGGTAAAAGCGAGCCTGTGCAAGAGGCGAAAGTCAATAAGGATGCAGAAACTACAAAAGTATCTCAAGAAAAGGTTAAGATGGTATTCTTTGTACCAACAGAGGATGGTTCTGGGGTAAAACAACAGACCGTTGAGATGGAGGCGAATAAAGTAACGCCGAAAGCAGCTCTTCTAGCGATGTTAAAAGCTGACAGAGCTCAAAAATATCCAATATTCACTAAGGATATTGAGATTACATCTGTTACTGTAAAGGACGGTATTGCTTCTGTTGAAGTAAACAATGCCTTCGTAAAAGGTAATGGTGGGGACTTAACTGTTAAATTACAAATGGCTGCCATTGTAAATACATTGACATCCTTTGATAATATTAATGGTGTACTCTTCGTCAGCGAGGGTAAAAAGGTTCCTACAGTAGGCTCCTTTGATACTAAAGATCCAGTTAAACGGATGACGAACTTAATCAAAAAATAATTCCCTTAGGAACATTGATAGCAGATAGTTGATATATCAACTATCTGCTATTTTTGTTGTCTTTTATATATGTTACAATACAATGAGTATAATAATCAGAAACTAGGTGATCAGATGCAATTAAAAGATGTAGGGGAATTTAATTTCATTCGCCAAATTCAAGATAATACAATATATGACTCTAGTACCGTAGTGTATGGTATTGGTGACGATTGTGCAGTATATAGTGCCGCACCAGATATGGATCAACTCATTAGTACGGATACGATGGTAGAAGGGGTTCATTTTAGCTTTCACTATATGATGCCTTATGATGTAGGACATCGGCTTATGACGGCAAATTTAAGCGATATAGCGGCTATGGGTGGGACCCCAAAACAAATCGTCTTATCTGTTGCAGCCCCCCCACATATAGATACAGAAATTTTAGATGAAATATATAGAGGCATTAAAGCTCAATGCCAACGATATAAGCTAAATATATTAGGTGGTGACACAGTGCGCACGGAAGGTCCTCTGGTGTGGACCGTAACGATTATTGGCGAGGTACCTAAAGGAACTGCAGTTATGCGCAGTGGTGCTCAAGTAGGCGATGTTGTAGGCATTACTAATTATGTAGGCTATGCTGCCACTGGGTTAGGCGCACTTTCATACAATCTAGAAGGCTATGATATGACCAAGATAGGTCATCAACGTCCAGATCCTCAAATTGAATTAGGGGAACAATTGAGACAGTTAGGTGTTCATAGTATGAATGATATTAGCGATGGTCTTGGTAGTGAATTAAATGAAATTGCATCTGCTAGCAATGTTTCTATCCTTGTAGAGGAATCAGCTATTCCACTGCATGAAGAAACCTACGCATTAGCGAAGCATTTACAAACTAAGCCAGTAGATTATGCTCTATATGGTGGAGAAGACTTTCAACTAGTATTTACGGCCCCTAAGTCATTAGTTCCGAAATTAGAAAATCTAGCAGGTATTACATTGATTGGAGAGGTTGTAACTGGACCTCCAAAGGTTGAGATGGTAACACAGGATAGAACGATTAAGACCATAGAAGCGAAAGGATATAATCATTTTCATGAATCATAAGGCACAGGTCCAATTAGAGACACATACAGTAGAAGATACACAACAATTTGGACAGACACTCGGTAAATGGGTACAACAGAATGGAGATTCTTTATGTATTGCCTTAATTGGTGATTTAGGGACGGGTAAAACTCATTTATCCCAGGGCATAGCTAAAGGCTTTGGCATAACAGAGGAGATTACGAGTCCTACCTTTGCCATTATGAATATCTATGATGTGAATCGAACGCATTTATATCATTTTGATGTGTATCGCTTGGATGATATTAGTGAACTGGAAAATATTGGCTTTTACGAATATACAGAAGATTGTGTATCCATTGTGGAATGGGCGGATAAATTCCCTGATGAATTGCCTGATGAAACATTGTGGATTTATTTAAAGCCCATTGGTGATACAAGCCGATCTATTATTTTAGGTAGTGATTACCTTACAGCGGAAGATTTAGTAGAAATAGGAGGCCCATATGTGGTTGGGAATTGAGACGAGCTCACTCGTATCGAGTGTGGCCTTGATGGACGAACATAACCTTATAGGGGAATTGACCATCCAAGCTGGATTGACTCATTCCGAGCAATTAGTACCTCATATTGATATGTTGTTACGTGCCTCTCAAGTTGAAAGAAATGAATTAAAAGGGATCGTAGTTAGTATTGGGCCTGGTTCCTTTACGGGCTTACGCATTGGCATGGGGACAGCAAAGGCAATGGCTTACGCCTTACAAATTCCTTTATATGGTGTTATGACTATGGATAGCTTAGCGCGTAATGTATCCTATACAGATCATACAATTTGTACCGTTATTGATGCACAGAAGAAACATGTCTATGCGGGCATTTATCAATACGTAGGTCACGAACTAGTGTGCAAGGAAGAGCCATTTGTTATACCTGCAAGTGATTTGTTAGACCGCTTTAGAGCAAATGATGATAAAGTATTATTCCTTGGGGATGGCATTAAACGCATTGAAAAACTGTTAGAGGAAAAGGATACTAATTTAACGATTCTAGATATATCACAACGTATTCCAAAGGCTAGTTCGTTACTGTTAGCTGGTCGTAAGTTAATAGATACAAATGAAGTATCTGATCCTATGGATATGGTACCGTATTATATTCGCCGCTCAGAAGCGGAAGTATTATGGGAAGAACGCCATAAGGATAATCCTGACATGTTGAGCCAAAATCCTACCGTAGTAGTGACAGAGGCAGCAGGTGCAGAATGATTGAGATACGTTTAGCCACTATTGAGGATGCTCAAGCTATTTATGAGATCGAACAGCAGTCCTTTTCTGTTCCTTGGAGGTTAGAATCTGTTCTCGCTGAGCTGGAAGGTGCAGCAAATAAACTATATATGGTAATTTGTGAGGAGAACCACATTGTAGGATATGCAGGTGCTTGGCTTGTATACGATGAAGGTCAAATTACGAATATTGCCATTTTGCCTTCTGCCCGTGGTAAAGGATATGGATCAAAACTTACAAAGCAATTAATTGATGAATGTTTTTCGCGAGGCATGCACGAAATCTTTTTAGAGGTGCGCATATCTAATTTAGCTGCATTGGCTATGTATAGAAATTTAGGTTTTTCTGTAAAAGGAATTCGTAAAGAGTACTATTCAGAGCCTACGGAAGATGCGTACATTATGTCTCTCGTTTCAGAGGAAATAGAATGAGTATATACACATTAGCCTTGGAAAGTAGCTGTGATGAAACATCAGCCTCTGTCTTAAAGGATGGACGAACTGTTTTATCTAATGTTATTTCTAGCCAAGTGCCGATTCATAGAAAATTTGGTGGCGTTGTACCAGAAGTCGCATCGCGTCACCATATAGAACAAGTTATACCTGTTATAGATCAAGCGCTACGAGATGCGAATGTGACCTTACAAGATATCGACCACATTGGCGTTACCTATGGTCCCGGCCTTGTTGGTGCACTGTTGGTAGGTGTAGCAGCAGCAAAGGGTTTATCCTTTGCTACGGGCATCCCTTTGGTGCCAGTTCACCATATGGAAGGTCATATTTTTGCTAATTTCTTAGCTAATCCAGAATTAGAGCCTCCATTTTTGAGCCTCGTCGTATCTGGTGGTCATACAATGCTAGTTCATGTAAAAGGGTACGAAGAATTTGATATTCTTGGCCAAACACGAGATGATGCAGCTGGTGAAGCTTTTGATAAAATTGCTCGTGTCATGGGCTTCCCATACCCAGGTGGTCCTCATATTGATGCTCTTGCTGTGGAAGGTGATGCTTATGCCATCGAGTTTCCAAAGGCTTTGAGCGAACCTGGTAATTTTGAATTCAGTTTTAGTGGCTTGAAATCAGCAGTACTAAACTATTTAAATAGCAAACAACAAAAGAATGAGCCCATCAATCAAGCCGATGTGGCAGCGTCCTTCCAAAAGGCCATCGTTGATGTGCTTGTAGAAAAAACAAAAGATGCAGCTCACACATTAGGTGAAACACGTATTACTATTGCTGGTGGTGTATCTGCTAACAAGGGGTTACAACAAGCATTAGAAGCTATGTGCCAAGAAGAAGGCTTTACTTATTACAAGCCTCATAAAATTTTGTCTACTGACAATGCGGCCATGATTGGTTGTCGAGCCTATTATATGGCACAAGCTGGTAAATTTGGCGATTTAACATTAAATGCAAAACCAAGTGTTGAAATTGGTCATGTATCTTGGAAAGAGGATTAATTGTGGATATTGGTCAAGATATTTTAAATACAACACCATTAGGACCATTACAAACCTCATTACTTGAGCATATTAGTAAACTTATATCCTTTGGCGAGTCTTTGACCCGTCAAAGGATACAGATTTTTACGCCCCTGCTTAAGAAATCACATGGTGATATACAACAGGGTGCTGATATGTTATGTATAGAACGCAGTGAAGCTGGAATCGTTACACGTCACGTAAAAGGCAATCATACTTGGCATGTGATGATGGAAAATGGGCAGCCACTCATTGGGGGAGACCATGAGTTTAGGCAGCATGTTTTTCCTGTAGTAGACAATGGAGGACGTATCATTGGTGGTATTTCCTTTACACTGTCTCCATCTATCAAGGTAGAGCAATATGAACAAGAATATACTTTATCTGATACGATGCAACGTCTTATGCTGACTGCTACGGACGAACAAATCCAATCTTACGAACCGATCTCTTATTTTGATGGTTTAATTATCTTTGATGATTCTCATAAAATTCTATACGGCAATGATGCTGCATTACAATTAGTAGACTTGTTAGGCTTTGATCGACGCTTAGTAGGTTCATCTATTTATAGCAGTACTTTAAAAATATCGGCTATTCAACAAGTCTTGGCAGATAGAACTATATATACTAGTGAAGAAATATATCAAGATATGGTGATTCGCCAGCATATGATTCCTATTGCTATGGGCCGTAATGAAACGAGATGTTTTTTAGTGTTACATGATTGCACTCGTGAAAGCAAGCAACAACAAGAATTGTTGGTGAAAAACTCAATTATCAAAGAGGTCCATCACCGCGTAAAAAACAACTTACAAACTGTAGCTGGTCTATTGCGTATGGAGGCAAGACGTTCAAGCTTGCCAGAGGTAAAACAGGCTCTTCAAGAGGGAATTAATCGTATTGAAAGTATGGCTCTAGTTCACGATATAGTGTCTCATTATGATGAGGACTATATTGGTATACGATCAATTTATGATGAGCTATGTCGATTATTGCGTATGAGTATGGTCAGACAAGATCAAGAGGTTACCTTTACTTATAGTGGGGAAGATATATTGATTTCTTCTCATATGGCAAGTTATGTATCTCTTATCATTAATGAATTAATCACTAATAGCTTAGAACATGGTCTAGAAGGGGAGCATGGAGAAATTCATCTTCATGTTAATAACATAGGGGGAAACATTAAATTAGCTTTCACAGATAATGGCAAAGGATTGCCTAATGATTTTTCTATTTCCTCTAATAAACGATTGGGGCTTACTATTATAAACAATTTAGTTACTCATGAATTAAAGGGAAGTTTATCCATAGAAAATACTGGTCATGGTGTATTGGCCACAATACATATGAAGAAGGAGGCGTAAATGCGCGTTTTAATCGTCGATGATGAATCTCTTATACGCATGGATTTGCGAGATATTATTGAGTCTTGCGGTCATGAGGTCGTAGCAGAGGGAACCAATGGCGTAGAAGCTATACAACTCTGTAAACATCATAAACCAGATATCATTTTAATGGATGTTAAAATGCCAGAATTAGATGGTATTGAAGCTGCTCGGCAGATTGGCTTTCACCATGAAGCACCTGTTGTGTTGTTAACTAGTTATAGTCAACAAGATTTAATCGATAAAGCTAGAGACTCAGGTGTATATGGGTATCTAATTAAACCTGTACGAGAGGAACAATTGGTACCTACTTTAGAAATGGCATTAGGTCGTTATAAAAGTGATGCTCAGCTACGTGAGAAGATGGCTGAATTAGAACAGTCCTTAGAAGATCGTAAAATCATTCAAAAGGGAACGGGACTATTAATGGAGTTATATTCCATATCTGAAGAGGAAGCCTATAATCGTATTCGCGCCCTAAGTATGAAGAAACGTGATAGTATTGTTAATATCTGCAAAGCCTTGATTCATCAAGTTTCAAAATAGTAGAAAAGACTAGTATGAGGATTAAAACTTATACTAGTTTTTTTGCTTCTAAATTCACATAAAGACTAAAAAGTCAAAAAATCAAAAATTTTACTTGCAATTATTTTGACATAGGTTATAATAATACATGTGATTAGCACTCGATGAGTTAGAGTGCTAATAAAGTATAAATAATATCTAGTAAATAAGGAGTGACATCATATGTTAAAACCATTAGCTGACCGCGTTCTTATCCGTTTAGAAGCAAAAGAAGAAAAAACAAAAAGTGGTATCTTCCTTCCTGATACAGCAAAAGAAAAACCTCAAGAAGGTGTAGTCGTAGCTGTAGGTGCTGGTAAAGTATATGACAATGGTCAACGTGTAGCTCCAGAAGTTAAAGTTGGCGACACTGTTATGTTCGCAAAATATGCTGGTAGCGAATTAGAAATCGATGGCGCTACTCACTTAATTATCAGTGAGCGCGATATTTTAGCAGTACTATAATAACTAATTTGTAGTCTACTAAGACTATAAATACTGATGATATATTCTATATTGCTTAAGGGCACATATATTTCGTTACATTCGATAGTGTTACTATCTAGGAGGTAATACATATGGCAAAAGAAATCTTGTTTAATGAAGAAGCTCGTCGCGCTTTAGGTCGTGGCGTTGATCAATTGGCAAATGCTGTAAAAGTTACATTAGGTCCAAAAGGTCGTAATGTTGTTTTAGATAAAAAATTCGGTTCCCCAACAATTACAAATGATGGTGTAACTATTGCTCGTGATATCGAACTTCCAGATCCATTTGAAAACATGGGTGCACAATTAGTAAAAGAAGTTGCTACTAAAACTAATGACGTAGCAGGTGACGGTACAACTACTGCAACTGTATTGGCTCAAGCTATGATTCAAGAAGGTATGCGTAACGTAGCAGCTGGTGCAAACCCAATGATCTTGAAAAAAGGTATTGAAACAGCTGTAAAAACTTTGGTTGAAGAAATCAAAAAACGCTCCATCAAAGTTTCTGGTAAAGCTGAAATCGCTCAAGTTGCTAGCGTATCCGCTGCTGATGAAGAAATCGGTGGCTTAATTGCTGAAGCTATGGAAAAAGTTGGTAACGATGGCGTTATTACTGTAGAAGAATCTAAAGGCTTGCAAACTGCATTAAATGTAGTAGAAGGTATGCAATTCGACCGTGGCTACATTTCTCCTTACATGGTAACTGATCCTGATCGTATGGAAGCTGTTATGGATAATCCATTCATCTTGATTACAGACCGTAAAATCAGCGCAATTGCTGATATGTTGCCAACACTTGAAAAAGTGGTAAAAGTAGGTAAAGAACTTCTTATCATCGCTGAAGATGTAGAAGGCGAAGCACTGGCTACTTTAGTAGTTAACCGCTTGCGTGGTACATTCAAAGCTGTAGCTGTTAAAGCTCCTGGTTTCGGTGACCGTCGTAAAGCTATGCTTGAAGACATCGCAATCTTGACTGGTGGTACTGTAATCACTGAAGATATGGGCCGTAAGCTTGATTCCGTGGAACTTGAAGATCTTGGTACAGCTCGTCAAGTACGTATTACTAAAGATGAAACTACAATCATCGACGGTGTAGGCGATAAAGAAGTAATTGCTAAACGCGTAAATCAAATCCGTGCACAAGTTGAAGAAACAACTTCTGAATTCGACCGCGAAAAATTACAAGAACGTCTTGCTAAATTGTCCGGTGGTGTTGCAGTTATCGAAGTAGGTGCTGCTACAGAAGTTGAAATGAAAGATAAAAAACTTCGTATCGAAGACGCATTGAATGCAACTCGCGCTGCAGTTGAAGAAGGTATCGTAGCTGGTGGTGGTACTACATTCATCGATATCATCCCTGCATTAAATACATTGGAAGCTACTGGTGATGTTCAAACTGGTATCAACCTTGTAAAACGTGCTGTAGAAGAACCACTTCGTCAAATAGCTTACAATGCTGGTCTTGAAGGTTCTGTTGTAGTAGAAAAAGTAAAAAATACTGACTCTGGTATCGGTTTCAATGCTTTGACTGAAGAATATATCGACATGGTTAAAGCTGGTATCGTAGACCCTGCTAAAGTTACTCGTTCTGCTCTTCAAAATGCTGCATCTATCGCATCTCTTGTATTGACTACTGAAACAATCGTAGCTGACAAAGTAGAAGAAAATGCTGCAGTTCCAGCAATGCCTCCAATGGGTGGCATGGGCGGTATGATGTAATCAACTGCTTAACGCATAATAAATAGACCTATAATAATCCTAATGAATTAGAAATAATATGGTTTCTGTTCATTAGGATTATTTTTATATTAACTATGCAAATATCGAGAAAATTGATTTTGTATACAAATTATGATATAATTCTATAGAATTTAATTTAGGTTTATTTGATATAATAAATTATTAGATACAGTTCTACGGTTCTATATGATGTAGATCGCTTTGGCTTATATAGCTAATTTAAATAATAATGTAGATAATAGTCTCATCCCTTGATGAGTCTTTTATTTATGTAGAGAGGTTGTTATGAACACAAAAACAGTTCCCTTTACGGCTGAACAATTAGAAAATATTATTGCCCAATATCCGACTCCATTTCATATTTATGATGAAGAGGGCATCATTGAAAATATGAAATCCTTCATTAACGCATTTTCTTGGAATAAGGGCTTTAAGCAATATTTTGCTGTAAAAGCAACTCCTAATCCATATATCATGCGTGTATTACAAAAGCTTGGTGTAGGTGCCGATTGCTCTTCCTTGGCAGAGTTATTGTTATGTGAAAAAGTGGGCATTACAGGTCATGATATTATGTTCACATCTAATGACACACCATATGTGGAATATAAAAAAGCACTTGAATTAGGTGCTATCATCAATCTTGATGATATTACTCATATTGAATATTTGGAAAAAAATCATGGTTCTTTGCCTGATACATTCTGCGTACGTTATAACCCCGGCTCCTTAAAAGAAGGTGGTAATACAATTATCGGTCTTCCTGAAGAAGCTAAATACGGTATGACACGTGAACAAATTTTTGAAGCTTACAAACAATTGCAAGCTAAAGGTGTAAAACACTTTGGTATCCACACAATGGTTGTATCTAACGAGCTTGATATTGATGGCTTAGTAGGCACTGCTGAACTTTGCTTCAATCTAGCAGTAGATATTAAAAATGAACTTGGTATCAATGTTGAGTTTATCGATCTTGGTGGTGGTGTAGGTGTTGCCTATAAGCCAGATCAAACACCTGTAGATTTCAAGGCACTTAGCAAGGGTGTAGAGGAAGCTTATAATAGAATTCTCGTAGCTAATGGTCTCAGTGATGTTGCGTTAGCTTACGAATGTGGCCGTATGGTTACAGGCCCTTTCGGTTACCTTGTTTCTACGGCGATTCACAAAAAGGACATTTATCGTCAATATATCGGTCTTGATTCTTGTATGGCTGATTTAATGCGTCCTGCATTATATGGTTCTTATCATCACATCACTGTAATGGGTAAAGAAGACGCCCCTAAGGATCATGTATATGATGTAACAGGTTCTTTATGTGAAAATAATGATAAATTTGCTATTCAACGTGAATTACCAAAAATTGATATGGGCGACCGAGTTATAATTCATGATACGGGGGCGCATGGTCATTCTATGGGCTTTAACTATAATGGTAAATTGCGTTCTGCAGAGTTATTGTTACATAAGGATGGTTCTGTTACACAAATTCGTCGTGCTGAAACATATGATGACTTGTTTGGAACTCTTGATTTTTCCAACCTCTAATTTAATATTGAGAATCGAATAGGATGAGAATGAATATTAAATAAAACCTATCAATATATGTAATAATTGATATTCTTTTAATTCCTGTATATTTTAGTAGGAATATCTTGCTATCATTTAGATAAGAATGTATAATAATTGTAGATTGTTATGCACATACTTGCTAAGTTGGCGAGAATTACGGCGGTATTCACGTTAGTGCGTACCGCCTTTTTATATGTGTCAGTATATACGTTTTACATATAACGCATGTATGTTCCTATGGTACATACAAATAAAAAGGAGTGAACATTTTGGCTGAATTACTTCAGATAAAAGATTTAAAGGTATCCGTTGAAGACAAACAAATCTTAAAAGGTATCGACTTAACAATTAATAAAGGTGAAATTCACGTAGTAATGGGGACTAATGGTGCTGGTAAATCCACACTTGCCAATGCAATCATGGGTAACTCTACATATACAGTAGATAGCGGTTCTATCATTTTTGATGGTAAAGATATTACGGAAGATGCAGTAAATGATCGTGCGAAAGCAGGTATCTTTATGTCCTTCCAACATCCAATCTCCATTCCTGGCATTACTGTAGAAAACTTCATTCGTACAGCTAAATCCACAATTACTGGTAAAAACGTTCGCGCTTTATCTTTCAAAAAAGAATTGAAAGAAAAGATGGATGAATTGTCCTTCGACACATCTTATGCACAACGTTATGTTAATGAAGGTTTCTCTGGTGGTGAACGCAAGAAAAATGAAATTCTTCAAATGTCCATTTTGAATCCTAAATTGGCTATTCTTGACGAAACTGACTCCGGTCTTGACGTAGATGCGGTTCGTATTGTGTCTGAAGGGGTACAACGTTTCCACAACGAAGAAAACGCTGTATTAATCATCACTCACCACAACCAAATCTTACAAAAATTGAACCCTGACTATGTTCATGTATTGATCAACGGTAAAATCGTTAAAACTGGTGATGCTTCTCTTGTACGTGAAATCGAAGAAAAAGGTTACGACGCATACAAAGCATTAGCATAGGAGGCATAATGGAAGAAAGAAAGAAAACCCAAGTCGCGGATATGGACCGTGGTGTCTACGACATTAAGAATGACTTTGAATATTCTTATATCGCTGATGCTGGTTTAACGGAAGACATTATCCGTGAGATTTGGTCTAATAAAAATGAACCGGAATGGATGCTAGAGTTTCGTTTGAAATCTCTTGAAATCTATAATCGTATGGGCATTCCTAACTGGATCCCTGATATTTCTGGCTTAGATATGGCTAATATCCATACTTATGTTAAGCCAAAAGTAGATATGAAAGAAAACTGGGACGAAGTTCCAGAAGAAATTAAAAGCACTTTTGATCGTTTAGGTATTCCAGAAGCGGAAAAAACATCTTTAGCTGGTGTTGGTGCTCAGTATGACTCTGAAGTTGTTTATCACAGTATTCAAGAAGACCTTGTAAAACAAGGTGTTATCTATACTGATATTGAAACAGCTCTTCATGAGCACGAAGAAATCGTAAAAAAATACTGGATGACATTGATTCCTCCTACTGACCATAAATGGGCAGCTCTTCATGGTGCTGTTTGGTCTGGTGGTTCCTTCGTATATGTTCCAGCAGGCGTACAAGTAGATATTCCATTGCAATCCTACTTCCGCTTGAATGCACCAGGTGCTGGTCAGTTCGAACATACGATGATCATCGTAGAAGAAGGTGCTAAATTGCACTTTATCGAAGGTTGTTCCGCGCCTAAATATGACGTATCTAACCTTCATGCAGGTGCCGTTGAATTGTTCGTAAAAGATAATGCTACATTGCGTTATTCTACAATTGAAAACTGGTCCAAAAATATGTACAACCTTAATACAAAACGTTGTGTTGTAGGTAAAGGTGGTACTATTGAGTGGGTATCTGGTTCCTTCGGCTCCAAAGTATCTTGCTTGTATCCAATGAGTATCCTTAACGGTGAAGGTGCACATGCTGAATTTACAGGTGTAACATTCGCTGGTGAAGGCCAATTCCTTGATACAGGTTGTAAAGTGGTCCACAACGCACCATATACAACAAGTAATGTAAACTCTAAATCTATTTCTAAATCCGGTGGCGCAGCTATCTACCGTGGTCTTTTGAAAATTGGTCCTAATGCTGAACATTCAAAAGCAACGGTTTCTTGTGAATCCTTGATGCTTGATGCTGAGTCTCAATCTGATACAATTCCAGCAATTATTGTTGAAAACGATAATGTGGACTTAGGTCATGAAGCTAAAATCGGTCGTATTTCCGATGAAGCGATTTTCTATCTCATGACTCGTGGTATCAGTGAAGAAGAAGCTCGTGCAATGCTTGTTCGTGGCTTCGTAGAGCCAATCTCTAAAGAATTGCCACTTGAATATGCAGTAGAAATGAACAACCTAATCAATCTTGAATTAGAAGGTTCTATCGGTTAAGGAGGAATTATGAGCGAATTACTATTTAATGAACTCCCTAGACCGACGTTCAGATGGTTACGTGTTAACCATACTGTAGGCTCTCTAGCTGGAGAAGATACAGCAGTACAATCTATCGTTGTTGAAGCGAATGAAAATATACTTTCACCATTGCCTGTAGGCACAGCATTATTAGAAGGCAAATATGAAGGCGCTAATAAAGAAGCGGTTCAAGGTTTGGTGGAAAAAGCAGAAGGTTATGCTATTAACGTTCCTGCAAATGCGAAAGAGGTTGTAGGTATCCGCATCGATGCTACAGCTCGCGTAGCAAATCGATTCCAATTTATCGTTGGTGAAGGTGCTGAACTGGAAGTTCAATTCTTTGTTACTGGTTCTGGTGATGCAGTAACTAATGTAAGCTACCTTAACGAATATGATGTTAAAGCAACTGGTAAAGTTGTAGTGAAAAAGGTAAATCTTTTACCTGAACACGTACAACATATCGAGCATCGATACACTAAATTAGAAGATAACGCTGACGTTGAATATATCAATATCGAAATCGGTGGTAGCGAAAATATCTTGAACTACTATCATGATTTAGTAGGTAAAAAATCTCGTATTATTCACGACATTGCTTATCTTGGTAATAAAGAGCAAAAATTTGATATTTCTATGATTATGAGTCATGGCGGCAAAAAATCTGTCAGCGATATTCATAACTTAGGTGCTCTTAGTGGCAATGCTAAAAAATCCTTCCGTGGTACCCTTGATTTCCTACATGGTGCAACTGCATCTGAAGGCGCGGAAGAAGATACTTGCTTGTTGTTAGACCCTACTGTAAAATCCATTTCTTTACCACTCTTGTTGTGTAAAGAGGATAATGTAGTAGGTAACCATGCAGCAAGTGCAGGCCAAATTGATCATAATAAATTGTTCTACCTCATGAGCCGTGGCTTTAGTGAAGTAGAAGCTAAACATATTATCGTTGAATCTATGATTCGTCCTATTATTGATCGCATTGGTGATGAAACGATTGAAGAAGCAGCATTAGCGGCTGTACGTAATAAGATTTAAAGAGGCGTTTTATGAGACCTATTGCAGAAGCATATAAAGATTTTCCTATATTACATAAAGAGCATAATGGGCACCGCGTTATCTATTTAGATAGCGGTGCGACTGCACAAATCCCTCAAGTTGTAGTGGATCGTGTAGTTGAGCATATGACTCAGCATAATGGTAATCCACATCGTGGTTCCCATGTTTTGGCTATTGAAGCTTCTGAAGCATATGAAAACGCTCGTGATCGTGTAGTGGAATTTATCAATGCCCGTGAGCGAGAAGAGGTTGTATTCACACGTAATACGACAGAATCTATGAATTTAATTGCCCATAGCTATGGTCTTAATAACCTTAAAGCAGGCGATAAAATCATTATTACTGTTGCTGAACATCACGCAAACCTTGTTACATGGCAATATGTGGCTGAAAAGACAGGGGCTACATTGGAATATATGTACCTTGATGAAAGCGGTCATTTAAAAGACGGTGAAATCAATAAAATTGATGAAACTACTAAGATCGTTGCTTTTGCCCACATTAGTAATGTTTTGGGCATGGAGTTCCCTGTAAAAGAATTGACAGAAAAAGCACACTCTGTTGGTGCTGTTGTCGTTCTTGATGGTGCTCAATCTACACCTCATAAAAAAATTGACGTTCAAGAACTTGATTGTGATTTCTTTGTATTCTCTGGCCATAAAATGTGTGCATCCCAAGGTATTGGTGTACTCTATGGTAAAAGAGAATTATTAGAAGCAATGCCTCCATTCTTATTGGGCGGCGATATGATTGAATATGTAAAAGAGCAATCTGCTACGTTCAATGAATTGCCATACAAATTTGAAGCTGGTACACCAAATGCAGATGGTGCTGTTTCCTTGCATGCTGCTATCGATTATTTAGAATCCTTTGGTATGGATGCGATTGAAGCGTATGAAGAAGAGTTGGTTGCTTACATTTTACCTAAATTATTAGAGCTACCGCATGTTAATGTAATCGGTTCTACAAATCCGAAAGAGAAGCATGGTGTAATTGCTTTCACTATAGATGATGTACATCCTCACGATGTAGCAACTATCTTAGATGCAAAAGGCATTTGTGTGCGCTCTGGTCACCACTGTGCGCAACCATTAGGGGCATTCTACAATGTATCTGCATCTACGCGTTTAAGTATGTACTTGTACACTCGTAAGGAAGACCTTGATGCCTTCCTCGAAGTATTGAAGACTGTTCGTTCAGTCATGGGCTTTAAAGATTAGGAGATTACCATCAATGGAAATGGATCAACTATATACGGAACTTATTTTGGAACATAACCAAGATAAACGTAATAAACATGAGTTAACTGAATTCACAACTTCTGAACATGGCCATAACCCTAGTTGTGGTGATGATTTAACATTACAACTTAATGTAGTAGATGGCATTGTAAAAGATGCAGCATATACTGGTTCTGGTTGTGCTATTAGCCAAGCTTCTGCATCTATGATGATTGATATTATCAAAGGTAAATCTGTAGAGGAAGCTCTACGCTTGGTTGAAGTTTTCCTAGGTATGATCAAGAAAGAGATTACTGATGAAAGCGAGTTAGAACAATTAGAAGATGCTATGGCATTACAAAATATTTCTAACATGCCAGCTCGTGTTAAATGTGCAGTTCTTGCATGGCATACATTAAAAGAGGCTTTAAAGAAGTAATATGAAAAAGACAATATTATTTGACTTAGACGGTACTTTGACAGACTCTCAAGAAGGTATTTTAAAAAGTATTAAGTTTGCCTTAGAATATTTTGGCTATGACGTACCTGATGAAGAAACATTGCAATTGTTCTTAGGGCCGCCATTGGTAGATGCCTTCCAAGAACATTGTGGCATGACTTTTGAGCAAGCTGAAGAAACATACTTCAAGTTCCGTGAACGGTATGGAACGATTGGTAAGTTCGAAAATACAGTATATCCAAATATTGTAGACTTATTGGCTAAATGTAAAACTGAACAATATACGATTGCTTTGGCTACGGCAAAGCCAGAACATTATGCTAAGGATATCTTAGATCATTTTGAATTAACACCTTATTTTGATGTAATCGTTGGTGCTAATTATGAAAGTGGATTGTTACATAAGAAAGAAATCCTTGAAAAAGCTCTTGAACTTTGTGGTCATCCATTAACTGATGAAAATGGTAATCGTATGGTATTCATGGTTGGGGATCGTAAGTATGATGTAGAGGCAGCCAATGAACTTGGTTGTATCTCCGTCGGTGTTACTTATGGTTATGGTACAGAAGCTGAACTAAAAGAAGCTGATGCCGAATATCTCTGTGATGACGTTGATGAAATTGCAGATGTTCTCGATCTTGAAGCGTTAATGGTTCGTAGATAATAATATATAAAAAAGCTAGAGGATAACTGATATGTACTCCCTTTACTGGACAACCAGTAAATAGGATATATATCATAACCTCTAGCTTTTTTTATTTCTTTAAGCCACTTTTTTTAGCTAATGTTTTAATAACCTTAGCACTTTGTTTTTTCAATTTGCCGCCTGTTTGTTTGAGTTGAATTCTTGTGCGAGATACGCGACCAAGAGTAGTGATTTTAGTTTTACGACGCGGCTTCATGTCTCGTTCGTTGCCAAAGTCACCGCGTTGTACACTCGTTGCTTTTACCTTTTCTGCTCTGAAAGATTTACGCAATGCTTTCATAATCAATGTAAGTGGTAAGGATTGCTCGAAAGAGTACAAATCAACTGCTACATAACCTAATGCAGGATATGTGTGCAATGTAAAGTGAAAGCCTGGTGCAACAGAAAGGAGGGCGATCTCCTCGTCCATAACCTGACAACTGATTTCATCAACATCAAGTTCAGCTAAATCAAATGCAGTAGCTACACTTTCTTGTACAGCTGTAGCGGATGAAATTGCATCTTCGTCACAGGAATATAAATCAATTAACAGTTCTTGTCCTAATGCTTCTGCCATAATAACACCTTCTTTCGGAATATAATATCTCATTTATTATACATAGAATTAAAGATTAAGTCCAATTATAGAACAATGAATTAAAAAAATGAATTAAAAAATAAAATAAAAGTCAAAACTATTTAGTGTAATTTGACTTATTAAATATATATAGAAAAACTCAGGTATAATAAAGCTTTTCCTAATTTTAAAATGTATAAAAGTAGATAATAGGTCAAATGTGAGTACTATGAAGTTTGACTTTTATATTGACTAAAGTCAAATAGTCAAATATAATAGAATTGTATTAAAGAACAAATAGTCAAAAACTATAGTAAATATATTTTAAAGGGGTGTTTTTTATGAGCATGATAGCTGATAAAATAGAAAAATTTATATTGGACCGTATGCGTGAAGAACAAGAAAAGCTAATTTTAAAGCGTAACGAATTAGCTGATGAACTAAATTGTGCACCATCCCAAATTAGTTACGTATTGAGTACTCGCTTTTCTAATGAGCGCGGTTTCGATGTTGAATCTAGACGTGGTTTAGGTGGTTATATTCGCATCAAAAAACTAAACCCAGAAAGCTCTGATTCTTTACCTGCCGTAACAACATATCGTATTTATGAAGGTCAAAATACGGTGGAACGATTAATTGATATGCGAGATGTAGATCAATCGTTGTTCCAACTACTTCAATCTGAAAAGATTACTCGCCGTGAAGCTCAATTAATGCATAACTCTTTTGCTACTTTGATTGAAAATGTAGATATTGAAGAGCGCAATGAGGCTGTTCGTCAGCTTTACGCAACAATGGTGGATACACTACGGAAGGAGTGATGATCGATGTTATGTGATCATTGCCATAAGAATGAAGCTACCATTCATATGACTAATATCGTCAATAATCAAAAGACGGAACAACATCTTTGTGGTACTTGTGCTACCGAGTTACAACAAGAGGGCAAATTATCTCCCTATAGTTCTTTTATGAATGATATGTGGGATAATAGCTTTTTTACCAATGATTTTTTTAAAAACATGGTTTATCCAGATAACTTATTAAAATCTCATCAATCTAAGAGATGTCCTCAGTGTGGTATTACTTATGACGAATTTAATCGAGTAGGTAAGTTTGGCTGCGGTCAATGTTATGAGACTTTTAATAGTGAAATAGATCCCTTATTACAACGTATTCAAGGGAGTTCTGAATATGAAGGAACTGTACCTAGTCGTGGAACTAATGTGTTTAAAGCTAAATATGAAGTGAAGCGATTGCGTCATCAATTAGATACAGCAGTTCAAGCTGAAAAATTTGAAGAGGCTGCTATCTTAAGAGATAAAATTAAAGAATTAGAAGCCATTATCGATGGCGGTAAAGAGTAGGAGGTTCTTATGTTAGATACTATATTGGACTCTCCTTTAAGTCAGTGGTTACGCCACGATACAGAAGCGACAGATCACATTGTAATCTCTAGTCGTATTCGTTTGGCTCGAAATTTTGATGGCCTATTATTTACAAATCGTAATGATACATCTGCTTTAGAAAAAGTGAATGCAATATCTAGAGGATTGCTGCATCCTTTGAAAGATGCAGACGGACATCAATATTCCAATATTAGTCTAGAGCAGTTAAGTCAAAGTGAGAGGGCTGTATTAGTAGAGAAACACTTAATGAGCCCTGCTCTTGAAGAAAAATTACCATATCGTAACCTGGTTGTATCTGATGATGCATCCATTGTAATTATGGTGAATGAAGAGGATCACTTACGGATCCAATCAATGGCTTCTGGACTTCAATTGCAACAGGCTTATGACCATGCAGTGCAAATCGATAAGGCTATTGAGGCAAAGCATCCCTATGCTTTTGATGAACGCTTTGGTTATTTGACGGCATGCCCTACTAATGTAGGAACCGGATTGAGAGCATCTGTAATGTTACACTTGCCGGCCTTAACTATGTCTGGGCGAATTACACGACTCATTCGTAGCATAATTCAATTAGGATACTCTGTACGAGGTTTGTACGGTGAAGGCTCCGAGGCTTTAGGCGCTATTTACCAAATTTCAAATCAACGTACTATGGGGATAAGTGAAGAAGCAACGATTGAGCAATTAACCAAGATTGTAGAAGGCATAATTGCAGAAGAGCGTAAATCTCGTCAATCTTTATTACATAATGATAAAGAAGGTTTAGAAGATGTTCTGTGGCGATCCTACGGCGTTCTACAATACGCGCGCCGTGTTAATGGTAAAGAAGCATTAACAAAACTAAGCGATATTCAATTAGGCGTAGATTTAGATATTTTACCACCTTGGGGAAATGATACCTTTAATGAGTTGGTGGCCATAACTCGACCTAATTTCCTTACTAAATATTTAGGTAATGAAGATTTAACAGAGGCCGATCGCGATAGCTATCGAGCTAAAGTAATACGTCAAAAACTTTCAAAATAGTATAAATTTCACAAATACTCAATTGATATTCCAATGGTGTTTCCCACCATTGTTTACATATATTTGAAGAGATATAATTACAATTTACATAGATAGATGAGGTGATATTATGATGCAACGGTTCACAGATGATGCACAGCGAGTCCTTTCTTTAGCACAAGAGGCCGCTTTAGAGCTAGGGCACGACTATGTGGGAACTGAACACGTACTCATCGGCCTTACAAAGGTTAAAAATAGTGTAGCAGCTAAGGCTTTAGAAGAGCTTGGCATTGTTACAGAAAATATTTTTGAAGCCGTAGAGGACCATGTAGGTCGCGGTAATAAAAAAGCGACCTCTATATACATGACACCTCGCGTTAAATATATACTTGAACTGGCAGTTCAAATGGCAAACCGCATGAATCATAATTATGTAGGTACTGAGCATATTCTACTAGGTTTACTAAGTGATGGTAGCGGTGTTGCAGCTGCTATATTACAATCTATGGATGTTAGAACTAATGATGTAGTAGATGCTATTCGTAATATTCTTGGTTCTAATTCTAAGGGCCATAATGATGGTCAAGAAGGCTCAAATGGAGATGGCGAATTAGGTGATTTATCTGATTTTGCCACAGATCTTAATGAGTATGCTAAACAAGGTAAAATTGACCCTGTTATCGGTCGAGATACTGAGATTCAACGGGTTATTCAAATTCTAAGTCGTAGAACTAAAAATAATCCTGTTCTCATCGGTGAGCCAGGGGTAGGTAAAACTGCCATTGCCGAAGGTTTAGCGCAACGTATTGTTACCGGTAATGTACCTGAAATATTACGGAATAAGAGAATTATTTCGCTTAGCATTGGTGCCATGCTTGCCGGTGCTAAATACCGTGGTGAATTTGAAGAACGGTTGAAAAAAGCTATCGATGAAGTACAACAACATGATGATATGATAATCTTTATCGATGAAATTCATACGTTAGTTGGTGCCGGTGCCACTGAAGGTGCTATGGATGCAGCTAATATTTTGAAGCCTGCCTTAGCACGTGGTGAGTTCCAAGTTATTGGTGCTACAACTCTTGATGAATATAAAAAACACATTGAAAAGGATGCTGCTTTAGAGCGTCGTTTCCAACCTGTTCAAGTAGGAGAACCTAATGAAGAGGATGCTCTTGAAATTCTTAAGGGCTTACGAGATCGCTATGAAGCATTCCATAAGGCTAAAATAACGGATGAAGCGTTAAAAGCAGCTGTGTCCTTATCAAGTAGATATATTACAGACAGATTCTTGCCTGATAAAGCTATTGATGTGGTGGATGAAGCTGCATCTAAGGTGCGTATGCAAGTATTTTCTACAGCACCAGATGTTAAGGCTCTAGAAGAACGTCTAAAGGTAGTCAAAAACGAGAAAGAAGCAGCCGTTACATCCCAAGACTTTGAAAAGGCTGCTAAACTACGCGATGAAGAGAAAACTCTAGTAAAAGATATTAGTGATAAAAAATCTGCAGCAAAAGAAGATAGTGATCAAAAGTTAGTAGTTACAGAAGATGATATAGCAGCAATAGTGGCGCAATGGACGGGGATTCCAGTGGCTAAAATAGCAGAAGAAGAATCTGAAAACTTGCTCCACTTGGAAAAAGAGCTTCATAAACGCGTAGTAGGTCAAGATGATGCTGTTACAGCTGTAGCTAAAGCTGTGCGCCGTGCAAGGGCTGGATTAAAGGATCCTAAACGTCCTATTGGGTCATTCTTATTCCTAGGTCCAACAGGGGTAGGTAAAACTGAGTTAGCAAGAGCACTTGCATCCTCCTTGTTCGGCGATGAATCTGCTATGATTCGACTTGATATGTCTGAATATATGGAAAAGCATACTGTATCACGTTTAGTTGGTGCCCCTCCAGGCTATGTGGGCTATGAAGAGGGCGGTCAATTAACAGATGCGGTGCGTCGTAAACCATATAGTGTTATTCTTCTCGATGAAGTAGAGAAAGCACATGCAGATTTCTTTAATATCTTGTTACAAGTTCTTGATGATGGTCGCCTTACTGATAGCCAAGGTAGAACTGTAGATTTTAGAAATACAGTTATCATCATGACGAGTAATTTAGGTGCTAAAGCATTACATAAGAACTCTCCAGAGTTTGGATTCTTAGCTCCTAAAAAATCTGAATCTTCTACAAATCAATCTAATAGTATAGATTTTAAAGAAGCTAAGAAATCTGTTATGGATGCTGTAAAACGTCATTTCAGACCTGAGTTTTTAAATCGTATTGATGAAATGATTGTATTCCAACCATTAACTGAAGAGGACTTACAACAAATTGTCTCTATCTTGATGAGTGATGTTACAAAACGCCTTAAAGAGCGTGAGCTTCAATTAGAAATCACAGCTGAGGCGATGCAATTACTCGTTAAGGAAGGTTCTGATTTTACAATGGGGGCTCGACCACTAAAACGAGCTATTCAACGATTAATTGAGGACCCTGTATCAGACCTTATTTTGAAAGGAGATGCTACAGAAGGAAAAACTATAAAAGCAGATGTCAAGGATAACGAGATCGTTGTCAGCGTATAGAAAAAACACAAAATATACAGTTAATGACTACCTTTCATATAAAAAATATAAGTTAAATGGTATACTATAGGATAATGATAGTTAACCATGTAGTAAAATTATGCATAAAAGGTCATGAATGGTTATCATTCATGACCTTTTTTTTCCTATTAAAATATTTTGAGGCATTATGGCAAAAGCAAAATCAGTATTCTTCTGTCAAAATTGTGGGGCTGAGTCTTCTAAGTGGATGGGTCGTTGCCCACAATGTGGTGAATGGAATACATTAGTTGAAGAAATTATTAAAGAAACTAAACATAGCCGTACACCTTCCCGTGGTGTAGGGAATCAAACGACTAAGCCTACAGCTTTACCAGATATTGAAATTTCGTCTATAACACGTGTATCTACAACCTTTGGTGAAATTGATCGCGTATTAGGTGGCGGCATAGTACCTGGTGCATTAATGCTTTTAGGTGGCGATCCAGGTATTGGTAAATCTACACTATTATTGCAAGTTTCTCAAAAGGTTGCAGATACTGTAGGTACAGTTCTCTATGCATCAGGGGAAGAATCTCAGTTACAACTTAAGCTTCGGGCAGAACGACTACATATCAATAGTGAACGTTTACAAGTTATTGCAGATACAGATTTAGATTATATACTTGAGCAAGCTGATGCAATGACGCCATCCTTACTTGTCATTGATTCTATTCAAACCATGTATACTGGTGATATCGATGCTGCCCCAGGCAGTGTTAGTCAAGTTCGAGAATGTACATCTCGACTCCTTCGATTTTGCAAAGAACGCAATATTCCTACGGTTATCATTGGTCATGTCACAAAAGAAGGCAATATTGCAGGTCCACGTATGTTAGAGCATATGGTAGACGTAGTGCTTTACTTTGAAGGGGAACGATCTTATCAGTTCCGCATATTGCGATCCATCAAAAATCGTTTTGGCTCAACATCTGAAACTGGTATTTTCGCTATGGTTGAAGAAGGCTTGCAAGAATTATCCAATCCTTCAGCTTCATTATTGGCAGAACGGTCTGATGAGGAAAGTGGCAGTGCAGTCATGATTTACTTAGAAGGGGTTCGCCCAATCTTAGTAGAGGTGCAAAGTTTGGTGGTTACCACGGCCTTTGGCATGCCTAGACGCACAGCGATTGGTTACGATCTTAATCGATTAATCGTATTATTGGCGGTTTTAGAAAAACGCTGTGGCTTTACATTAGGTAATAAAGACGTGTACGTTAACGTTATTGGTGGACTTAAAGTAAACGAGCCAGCTTGTGACTTGTCTATGGCAGTAGCAATAGTATCTAATTTAAAAAATCGTATTGTTCCTACAGATATGGTTATCTTAGGAGAGGTCGGTTTAACAGGAAATGTTCGAAGCATTCCGCGCATCGAGCAGCGTATTAATGAAGCTAAAAAACTAGGCTTTAAAAAGTTTATTATTCCTGAAGGCAATTATAAGCAAATCAAGGATAATGATAGTTCTATCAAGATTAGAGGCGTCAAATCTATTCAAGAGGCGATGCAGCTCGTGTTTTCTTAATTAGGAGGTGATTTGATGATTTATCGGATTTTGCGCTATGTAATAGCCATCCTTGTAGGTACAGCTGCCTATGTAGGGATGGATACATTAGATCCTATTATCGATCCGTATTTAGTTTCTCAGTTTGAAACTATGGGAGATATGTCATTAACAGTTGCACGTATTGCAGTATTAATTGTTGGTACATTGTTAGGTGTTATTATTGGCTATTTGATTTCATCATTTATTTTGAAACAAGGGTTAGTAATTGCAAAACGTTTAGAGCGCTTACTCACTCATATTCCAAATCAAGAATTGATTGCAGGCACCATCGGTTTATTATTCGGTCTTATTATTGCAAATTTAATTGGTGTTGCATTCAATCAAGTGCCTATTATAGGACCTTACATTCCTATTATTCTAAGCGCTATCTTTGGATATAGTGGTCTTAAGCTCATGGCCCGTAAAGGACCTGAAATGTACTATAACTACGTACAACAATGGGGCGGAGAGGGCACTAAAAAAACAAGTCGCTTTAAAATGTTCTCCACTCATAAATCAGATAAAGCTTCTAGCACGCCTAAATTATTAGACACATCTGTTATCATTGATGGTCGTATTAAAGAACTATGTAATACAGGCTTTATTGAAGGACCTCTAATGGTTCCACTCTTTGTATTAAACGAGTTACAAATTATTTCGGACTCTGCAGATGCTACAAAACGCAACCGCGGTCGTCGAGGTCTAGATATTTTGAAAGATATGCAAGATGCTAATAAGGTTGCTATTGAAGTTGTAGAAGACGATTATGATGATCTTACAGAAGTCGACTCGAAGTTGATGCGTCTTGCCTTAGATAAGCAATGGAAGTTGATGACCAATGATTTTAACTTGAATAAGGTAGCTCGCGTACAAGGTATTGAAGTACTTAACCTCAATGAATTGGCAAATGTGTTGAAACCAGCTCTTATTGCAGGTGAGTGGATTCGCGTACAAGTTATGAAAGAAGGTAAGGAAGTACACCAAGGTGTAGCTTATCTTGATGATGGTACGATGATTGTCGTAGAAGACGGTAAACCTTATGTAGGACAAAATGTTGAGGTTATGGTTACATCTATACTACAAACGAGTGCAGGTCGCATGATCTTTGCCCGTGTAGATGGGGGACAAAATGGACAAGGTAATTAGCTGTATCGTTCTTGCCGCAGGGGCGGGACGCCGTATGGCATATAAAGAGAATAAAATATTTATCCCCCTTGGTCGTTATTCTATTATTCAGCGCACTTTGCAGAATGTTGCTAAATTACAAGGCTTAAGCGAGATTATTCTCGTTGTAGCCGATGGTGAACAAGACTATATGGCGGAACATATTAAGGTCTTGAACCTTACAGTACCAGTTCATATCGTTCTTGGTGGTGCTGAACGTCAAGACTCCGTTGCTTGCGGTCTTAAGGCGGTCGATGAATCTAGTAATATTGTCCTTGTTCATGATGGAGCACGCCCATTAGCCTCTACAGAAATGTTTAGTGCTGTCGCTGAGGCTGCTAACACATATGGTGCTGCCACAGTTGGTGTGCCTGCTACTGATACGATTAAACGTGTTAATACAGAACATACCGTTGTTGAAACATTGAAACGCAGTGAGCTATACCAAATTCAAACACCACAAGGCTTTCAAAAAGATTTATTTAAGGCGGCCCATCAAAAGGCTCATGATTTAAACTATTTAGGGACTGATGATGTATCTCTTGTGGAATATTTAGGAAAGCCTGTACATATAGTAGAAGGTGATTACTGCAATATTAAGGTGACAACGCCCAATGATATTGCCGTAGCAAAACGGTATTTAGGAATTGAGGATAAGCGTATGCGCGTTGGATTTGGTTATGATATTCATCAATTAAAAGCAGGCCGTCCATGCATCTTAGGGGGCGTTCAAATTGAATCTGAGCTTGGCCCAGATGGTCATTCCGATGCGGATGTTCTCATTCACGCATTAATGGATGCTATGTTAGGTGCTGCTGGTTTAAGAGATATTGGCTATTACTTCCCACCTGAAGATGAGCAATATAAAGGGATTTCTAGTATGCTTTTACTAGAAAAGGTAAATTCCTTATTGAAAGAACGTGGGTTACAAGCCTATAATATTGATATTATGGTTATTTCTGAGACTCCTAAATTAAAACCTCACATTGATACGATGAAGGCTAATTTACAGTCCGTATTGGAAATACCATTAGATCGCATTAGTATTAAAGCGACAACGAATGAAATGCTTGGTGCTATTGGGCGCCGCGAAGGCATTGCTGCACAAGCTGTCGTTTCTGTATATGAAGGAGAGGTATAATCATGAGTTCCATGAAAGTTCGTTTTGCTCCAAGCCCTACGGGTCCATTCCATATTGGTGGCGCTCGTTCTGCTTTATTTAACTGGCTATTAGCACGTAAAGAAGAAGGCACATTTGTATTGCGTATTGAAGATACAGATTTAGCTCGTTCTACCCGTGAAAGTGAAGAAAATATCAAGGCTTCCTTACAATGGCTCGGTATGAACTGGGATGAAGGCGTAGACGTAGGTGGTGAAAATGGCCCTTACCGTCAAACAGAACGTCTTGAACTATATAAAGAAGTAATACAACGTCTATTAGATGAAGGCCATGCTTACGAGTGTTATTGCTCCGCTGAAGAGTTAGATGCTGTACGCCAAGATCAAATGGATCGTGGTGAAACGCCTAAATATAATGGTCATTGTAATCACTTAGATGAAGAAACAAAGGCCAAATATATTGCAGAAGGTCGTAAACCAACAATTCGTTTACGTGTACCTTTGAATAAAACATATACTTTCGACGATATGGTTCGTGGTCGTGTATCCTTTGAATCCAACGGTGTAGGTGACTTTGTTATCGTTAAATCCGATGGTATTCCTGTATATAACTTTGCGGTAGTAATGGACGATCACATGATGGGCATTACTCATGTTATTCGCGCTGAGGAACATTTATCTAATACACCACGCCAAATGGCTATTTACGAAGCTCTTGGTTGGGATATTCCTACATTTGGTCATATTTCTTTGATTCTCGGTAAAGATTACAAGAAAATGTCTAAGCGTCACGGCGCTACATCTGTTGAACAATACAAACAATTGGGTTACTTACCAGAAGCACTTGTAAACTTCTTAGCACTTCTTGGTTGGGCGCCTGAAGGGGAAGAAGAGTTCTTCACACCAGATGAATTGATTCAAGCATTCTCTATGGATCGCGTCGCTAAGAACCCAGCAGTATTTGATATTGATAAATTAAACCATATCAACTTCCACTATATGAAAAAATTGAGCGACGAAGATTTATTCCATCTTTGCTTGCCACATTTGAAAGAGGTTGGTTTGGCTCCAGATAGCTTAAATCAAGCGGATATCGATTGGTTGACATTACTATGCTCTACATTCCGCGATCATATTAGCTATGGTGCTCAAATTAAAGATCACGTAGGCATGTTCATGGGCGAAACCGTATTCCTTGAAGAAGGTCACGAAGAGGAATTGCGTGCTGTGTTGAATGAAGAAACAGCTCCTACAGTTCTTAGCGCTTTCCGCAATGCATTAGCTGAACTCGATGAAATTACACCTGAAGTTGTAAAAGCAACTATTAAGGCAGTCATGAAAGAAACTGCTTTGAAAGGTAAATTTGTATTCATGCCAATTCGCGTTGCTTTAACAGGTCAAATGCATGGTCCTGATTTGAATAATATTGTTACATTGCTTGGCAAAGAAAAATGCTTACATCGTTTAGATAATGTAAGTGCTTTAACTAAATAGTAATATAAGTTAATTTAAAAGCTCTCATAGCTATGGTTATGAGAGCTTTTTTATGTATATTGAGATTATTCTATGGAAATGCTATAATAATCGGCGTCTTTTATTTTTATTTATTATGAAAGTGAGTGCTTTTATGAGTGTTATTCGTTCTATTAATCACTTATTCAATAGTTATCTATCTTGGATCGTACTATTGATGGCTGTATTAGCCTATTTATTACCGACAGTTTTCTCTTGGATGACCCCTTACATTGCGTACATGCTACAATTCGTTATGTTTGCTATGGGTTTAACTTTGACAGCACAAGTATTTCTTGATGTATTCAAACAACCAATGAAGGTTATCCTCGTATCTGTTATCCAGTTCTTATGGATGCCTTTGGCAGGCTTCTTGGTAGCTTTAGGATTTAATTTCCCACCAGAAATTGGCATTGGTTTTATTTTATTAGGTGCTTGTCCAGGTGGTACAGCGTCCAATGTAATGACCTTCCTTGCCAACGGTAATGTGCCATTATCTGTATCTGCAACAACTGTATCTACGTTGTTAGCTCCAATTTTAACACCTTTATTTGTTGTGTTATATGCAGGTGCTACATCCTCCATTGATATTCAATTCATGCCGATGTTTATGTCTATCGTAAAAATCGTATTAGTACCGATCATTTTAGGTATCGTATTGAATTACTTCATTGGATCTAAAATTGAACCGGTTAAAGATGTATGTCCAACAATTGCTGCTATTGCAGTATTGCTCATTTTGGCTGCTGTTACAGCAGTGAACCAAAAACAAATTGCTGAAACAGGATTTATCATCTTCGTTGCTTGTTTAGTACAAAATGTAAGTGGTTACGTAGTAACTTACTTTGTATGTAAAGCCTTAAGCATTGATCTTTCCTCTCGTCGCGCAATGCAAATCGAAGTAGCGATGCAAAACTCTGCGTTGTCCGTATCTCTTGCACTTAAACATTTTACACCACAAGCTGCAGTAGCAGGTGCAGTGTTCTCTATTATTCATAACTTTACAGGCTCTATTTTCGCAGGTATTTGCCGTAAACATGATGATCAAGAGAAGTTGGAAAACGCTTAGTTTTAATTGATATAGATTATATCAATTACTATTAACATATCAATTATTATTAACGTGTTTTATATAAATGTTATTGTTGATAGTGATAATAGTAGTCAAATATATTGATAATATTAATCCTCATCATTTGAAAATTAATTACCTAAAAACCTATGTATAATAGGATGATAATTAATTTTGAATGGTGAGGATTTTTCTTATGAATATTGACTTTCCATAGCATTATTTGGTAAAATAAATTTATATCTAAATATAGATAAAATTAAAAGCTAAGACTGAAAGAAGTACTCTACAACTAACTTTTTAGCGAGAACCGATGGTGGGAGGGTTCATGGATAGGTAGACGAAATGCATTTACGAGCTGACACTCCGATTATAGGTAGGTTTGTCCGGTGACGCGCCGTTATGCGATGAGTGGGTGCCACGGTTGGTACCTAACAGAGTGGAACCGCGGACCATCGTCTCTGTATGAGATGAGAGGTCTTTTTTATTTACAAAAATGGAGGCATCGGTAACGATGAGAGAAATTACAGTTTATAATACTATGACACGCCAAAAAGAGGTATTCAATCCTGTTACACCAGGTGAGGCAAAAATGTATGTATGTGGTGTTACACCATATAATCATCCTCATATTGGCAACGCACGTCCTTTCGTAACGTGGGACGTAATTCGTCGATACATGAAACATGTAGGTTATAAAGTAACTTATGTACAAAACTTTACTGATGTAGATGATAAAATCATCAACACATCTAATGGTGAAGGTGTATCTTGGGATACTATTGCAAATCGTTATATCGACAGCTATTTCGAAGTGATGGATGCCCTTGGTGTACAACGTGCTGATATTTATCCACGTGTTTCTACACATATCGAAGATATTATTGCTATGATCTCTACATTGATTGAAAAAGGCTATGCTTACGAACTCGATGGTGATGTATATTATAGCGTTGATAAATTTGAACATTATGGAGAGTTATCTGGTCGTACCTTAGACGATATGGAAGCTGGTGCTCGTATCGAAGTTGATGGTCGTAAGAAAAATCCTATGGACTTTGCGTTGTGGAAAGCGGCAAAACCAGGAGAACCTTATTGGGAAAGCCCATGGGGCAATGGTCGCCCAGGTTGGCATATCGAATGTTCTGCTATGAGCCAAAAGTACTTAGGTACAGAATTCGATTTCCATGGTGGTGGTAGTGACTTGATCTTCCCACATCATGAAAATGAAATCGCTCAATCTGAAGGTTGTTCTGGACAACATCCAGTGGTTCGTTACTGGTTGCACAATGGCTTTATTACTATCAACTCTGAAAAAATGTCTAAATCCTTGAATAACTTCTTCTTGGTAAAAGATATTTTAGAACAATATAGCCCTGACGCTTTGCGTTACTTCTTGTTGAGCACGCATTATCGCAGTCCATTGGATTTCTCTGATGAACGTTTAGAAGAAGCAAATAAATCCTTAGAACGTTTAAGCACTGCTATTGAAAATCTATTGTACCTTGAAAAATGTGAACCAGGTCCTTGTGATGAGGCTCAACGTTTATTAGAAAAAGCTAAAGAGTATGAAGAAGAATTCGAAGCAGCAATGAGTGATGATTTCAATACTGCTTTAGCTACATCTAGCATGTTTGGTCTTGCTAAAGAAATCAACATCTATTACCAAGCTGTGACAGGCCGTGAAGGCGTTGTTTGCCAAGAAGCTATTGCCGAAGTTAAACGTATCTTCAAATTCATGACAGATGTGATCGGCGTTCTCGAAAAAGCATGGGAAGGCAATACTGGTGCTAACGCTGCTGAATACGAAGAATTAATGCAAGTTATCTTGTCTGTACGTCAAGCGTGCCGTGAACAAAAACAATGGGCATTAGCTGATTGCATCCGCGATCGCTTGTCTGAAATCGGTATTACTATTGAGGATTCTCCTCAAGGTGCACGGTGGAAAAAACGTGAAGTTTAAACAATTTCAATTCTTAAAGAATGAAGCGATAAAAAAACTGACGGCTCTTGAACAAGAGCCGCTTCGTTTGCGCAATCGAACTGTAGAGGAATGCCTTAGTGCTGATGCAGTCATGCTTGCCTATATTGGTGACGCAGTGTACTCCATGTATGTGCGTGAGCGAGTAGTGCAAATGAATATTACGAAGGTACAAGTATTACACACCATTGTTACTGAATTTATTTGTGCTAAGTCACAAGCGAAAGTGTTGCTTGCGATAGAAGATACTTTTACAGAACAAGAGCAAGCTATTGCTAGACGTGCTAGAAATAGTAATGTCAATGTACCAAAGAGTAGTACTGTTCAAGAATATCGCAGTAGTACAGCATTTGAAGCTGTACTAGGTTTTCTTTATGAAACGCGTCAAGATGAGCGCTTACAACATATTATGGGGCAAGCCTTTTCTATAACTCTTCGAGGTATGTAGTATGGATAATTATATTGTAGGCCGCAATGCGGTTAAAGAAGCCCTTAAAAGTGGTCGTTCAATTCAACGTATTATGGTCAGCGAAGATAAGGTGAAAACTGGTTTAGCTGATATCGTTGGCCTTGCTAAATCTCAAGGTATTGAAGTTAGACCTACACCTATTAAACAAATGAATAAGTATGACTTAGATGTACCACATCAGGGGGTTATTGCCCTAGTATCGGCAGTACAATTTAAGGAATTGGGCGAAGTTTTACAAGAAACTACACATGAAGTACCTTTGCTCATTTTAACAGATGGTGTAGAGGATCCTCATAATATGGGGGCTATCATTCGTACTGCAGAATGTGTAGGGGCTACGGCTGTACTCATTCCTAAGCGTCATAATGCACCTATTAATGCGACAGTTGCTAAAACTTCAGCTGGGGCTATTGAACAAATTCCCCTAGTACAAGTGGGCAACGTAGCTCAAACTATTAAGCAACTACAAAAACAAGGTTTTTGGGTAATGGGTGCCCATATGGAAGGTGATCGTACCTTGTATGAGGCGGATATGACGATTCCTACGGTTATCGTCATTGGTAACGAAGGAAAGGGAATTAGTCGCGTTGTAAAAGAGGCTTGTGACTTCCTTGTAACAATCCCTATGTATGGAAATTTAAATTCCTTAAATGCATCTGTTGCAGCGGCTGTTCTCATGTATGAGGCAGTACGTCAACGCCAAGCGAAATAACTATGTTAAAAGATATCTTAATTATAGATGGCTATAATGTGATCTTCGCCTGGACTCATCTAAAAAAATTAGCACATGAATCATTAGAGCATGCTCGAATGGAATTGAGAGATAAGTTATTAAATTACGGAAAATTTAAGGGATATGAAGTAATCCTTGTATTTGACGGTAAATATACGAAATCTGGTGGTTCCATTGAAGTTATTACTAATGGTTTCATAGAGGTCTATACTGACGATGGAGAAACGGCAGATTCCTTTATAGAACGTGAGGTATTTTTGCGTAAAGGCAAATATACCAATGTATATGTTGTGACTTCTGACGGGGCAGAACAGAATCAAATTCTTGGGTCTGGCGGGTTGCGAATCCCTGCACGAGAGCTACAGAATATGATTCGTCTTGCTAAGGAAGAGGAACGACAGCAATATGCTCATGAACATAGACGAGATCAATTTAGCTTGCGACGTAATGAAGTAGGGGGCTTATTATCTCCTGAAGTGGCTGAAAAGCTAGAGAAATTGCGACGGGGCCATTGATAGTTGAAAATCAAATACACTTCCAGTATAATAAATATATTGGTTTTTCTCGCTCAATTGTAAGGAGGAGCTTATGAAATTAATTCATACACGCAAGTCCGATTACAATTTCAAGGAAATGACCGATGAGCAAGTTGTGGTCATAGCTCAAGAAGAGCAAAATGTGTTTGCAATCGATTATATTGTAAATAAATATAAGAACTTTGTTCGAGCTAAGGCCCGTTCCTATTTTTTAGTAGGTGCGGATCGAGAGGACATTATCCAAGAAGGTATGATTGGACTCTACAAGGCGACGCGCGATTTTAAACATGATAAATTAGCGTCTTTCAGAGCCTTTGCAGAATTGTGTATAACTAGACAAATCATCACGGCCATTAAATCGGCTACAAGACAAAAACATGCGCCTTTAAATTCCTATATATCTCTTAATAAACCGGTATATACAGAGGAATCAGAGCGTACATTGATCGAAATGCTATCCTCCGCAAAGGTTACAAACCCGGAGGACCTCATTATCAGTAAAGAGGAATTGGATGATATTGAGCGCAATATCGGTCATATTTTAAGTGATCTCGAGTGGGAGGTCTTGGAAGGATATCTAGACGGACGTTCTTATCAAGAAATGGCTGAGGTCACAGATCGCAGTGTTAAATCTATCGACAATGCACTGCAAAGGGTTAAACGTAAATTAGAGAAGTATTTAGAACATCGTGTATTGGGTTCGCCTAGAGCCTCACAGGAAGGATGACAGTCGTGACAAATTTTTTAATGATCCTAGAAGTAATCGTATCAATTTTATTAATCGTAGTAGTTGTGGCACAAAATAGCAAAACCTCTGGCATGGGCGGTGCTGTTTCTGGTGCGGCAGACTCCTCTTTTGGTGGTAAGGCCCGTGGTGTAGACGGTTTCTTATCTAGATGTACAATTATTTTAGGGATTATCTTTGCTGTGTTGAGCTTAGTATTAGGGGCAATGATTAATCAATTCTAATGATGAAAGCCTGCTTTGCAGGCTTTTTCTTTTTACATCCTAAGGGGGTGAAAATTTGAAGAAAAAAGTATTGGACTTTTATAAATCTATCCAACCACATGCATATCATATTGAAGATGCAGCAATGGATAATCATATTCGAGGTGGTAAAGACCTAGAAATGTTTATTAGGTCTGCTAAAATGCTTGCTCGGGAAGGTGTATTAACTTGTACGCGCCCCGATGTATATCAATATGAAGAGCAGCAGCATGAAGAATATGAAGGGATTTACAAAGGATATCGTAAATCTTACGGCTTTGTTATCATGTTCGATGATGAAGATATTTATGTGGCTGAACAAAATAAGGGCACTGCCATGCATAACGACAAAGTGCGTGTTCGCGTAGTGCCATCTGACTATACAAAACATAAACGAGAAGGTATTATTGTTGATGTTATTGAGCGTGCTAATGAAACTGTAGTTGGCACCTATGATAGACAACAACACTTTGGCTTTGTTGTGCCTGATGATGAACGTATCGGTACAGATATATTTGTAGATTTAAAAAATACCTTAGATGCTCGTAGTGGCGCTAAAGTATTAGTTAAAATTACAAAATGGCCTGAAGGCGATAAAAAGCCAGAAGGCATTATAACAGAAGTTCTAGGCTATAAAGGCGATGTGGGCCTTGATATTAACTGCATCATGGCGAATCATAAGATTCCTTTTAATTTCCCTGAAGAGGTTATTAAGGCTAGTAAGAAAATAGATACTGTTATCCATGAAGACCCAAAACGTTGGGACCTTCGTGACTTACAAATGGTTACTATTGATGGTGAGGATGCAAAAGATCTTGATGATGCTGTGAGTGGTCGTAAATTACCGAATGGTAATTACGAATTAGGCGTACATATTGCGGACGTAAGCCACTATGTAACATCTGGCCAGCCTATCGATAATGAGGCCTATAAGCGGGGGACATCTGTTTATTTAGTAGATCGTGTAGTACCGATGTTACCTGAGGTATTATCAAATGGTATTTGTAGCTTAAATGCTCATGAAGATCGTTATGCTATGACCTGTATGATGGAAATTGATGATTCTGGTACTGTCGTTAATTATCGTATTAGACCTTCTATTATCCATGTTGGACGACGTTGTAGTTATAAAGAAGTATATAAAGCACTAGAAGAAAACATCATTCCCGATGATTTACAAGACTTTATGCCTATGTTACGGGACTTAGCAGAGATTTCGAAAATTTTAAATCGCATGCGCCGTCGTAGAGGTGCTTTAGACTTTGATTTTCCTGAATATAAGGTTTTGCTTGACCTAGATGGTACGCCATTACGTATCGTTAAACGGGATCGCACAATGGCAGAGCGCCTTATCGAAGAATGTATGCTTATCGCTAATGAAACGGTAGCGACTCATTTGAAAAATACACATCGCACTTCGGTATATCGTATTCATGAAAGTCCAAGTGAAGAAAAGTTAGATTTATTCCAAAAGGTATTAAATTACTTAGGTCAAGATCTCGTTCTTAGTGCTAATGGCGTAACACCTCGAGATTTCCAAAAAATCTTAGACGAGGTGAAGGGGCAGGATATTGAGCAAGTAGCTCAAATTATGACCTTGCGATCTATGCAACAGGCTAAATATAGTATTAACAATGTGGGACACTTTGGCTTAGCATCTACATGTTATACGCATTTTACATCTCCAATCCGACGTTATCCAGATTTGATGGTTCATCGTCTTTTAAAAGCAGATATGCATTGGAAAAATGGATATTCCAAGCGAGATGTAGAGGAGGCTTTTTTAGCTGGTGCTGTTGAACATTCCTCTATTCAAGAGCAAGTGGCAACAGAGGCTGAACGAGAAACTACAGACCTTAAAAAGACTCAATATATGGTTCCATTCGTTGGCGAAGTCTTTGAAGGCAGTATTGCAAGTATTACATCCTTTGGTATGTTTGTTGAGTTAGAAAACGGTATCGATGGCCTCGTGCATATTAGCATGATGAACGATGATTACTATTTCTTTGACGAAGAACATTTTGTTCTCGTTGGCAAACGTACAGGTAAAACATATCATCTAGGTGATAAGGTTACTGTTACCCTTGTGAAAGCCGATGTAGAAAAGAAACAAATTGACTTTGTTCTAGGTGAAGTAGATAATTTGATGGCTATCCAAGAACAATTGCGCAATGGTTCCGATTATGCTTCTAGTCGAGATAGCTTTGGTAGTCGTAAAGATCGAAAATCATCAAGTAAGAGAGGGAAAAAATCTTCACGACGAGATGATAATAAAACTGGTCGTTCTCGTTATGATGCTTTCAGTAAAAAATCTGGAAAAGGCAAATCAAGCCGTAAGAAGTCGAATAAATCTACAAAACGTAGTCAATCTAAGAAATCTAAAAGTAAACGTAAACGATAGAGGTAAATATGGCAAAGAAATCAAGTCCATCCCTTATTGCTGACAATCGTAAAGCGCGGCATGATTTTCATATTCATGAAACCTATGAAGCAGGTATTGCTTTAACAGGTACTGAAATTAAATCTATCCGTCAAGGTAAGCTTAATCTGAAAGATAGTTTTTGTCGTATAGATAAAGGGGAAATTTTGTTGTATGGCGTTCATATTAGTCCCTATGAACAAGGCAACCGTTTTAATCATGAGCCAGAGCGTACACGTAAATTGTTGATGCATAAAGGTGAAATCAATAAATTACATGCTCAAGTGAAGGAAAAGGGTTTCTCTCTAGTACCGCTTAACTTTCATTTTAGCCATGGCTATGTGAAGGTTACAGTAGGCCTTGTAACAGGTAAGAAGTTATATGATAAACGTCAAGATATGGCAGAACGCGATGCTAAGCGTGACATAGCTAAACGAATTAAAGAGCAGCAAAAATACTAAACTATGAAAAGAACCAAGTCTTTAGGGCTTGGTTTTTTTAGTTTCCATGAGAACTGTATTTACCTATTGTGATAACGGGCTATTCATATTAGTCGTTAAGTCTAAATCTATTTTTATTTGTTAGCTGAATAAATAATTCTGGTTGATAAAAATACATGTAGAATTTATAATGTAAACAATAAGAGGTGTTTGTAGTTAACATTATCTATGTAGAGGAGAAAACCATGAATCAGAACATTCGGTACATTACAGAAATCGCTATCTTGACAGCGATGATTACAGTATTAGGAGCCATCAAAATACCTAATATTATTCCTGGTATAGAATTTCAATTATCTGCCCCGTTAGCGGTAGCTATATGTGCCGTGTTTGGTTTCAAAAAATATATTATCAGTGGTTGTTTGTCTAGTTTAATTGGATTAGCGTTAGGTACTCAATCTATTTTAAATGTTATGATTGCTATGCAATTTAGACTTATCGTAGGACTTATCCTTTGGATGTGTCAAAACCATATGATTGGCATTATGATTTCCGGTCCCATTGCATCTGCTTTAGCACGTTTATCGTTGTCCTTGTATATTGGCAAGGCTGCTTTACCAATGATTGCCTTAGCCGTTCCAGGAATGATTTTTACAGTTATTATGGCACCAGTATTTGTGAAAGTATTCCGTAAAATTCACAGCCAAGTACCTCAAAATGATCTTCTTAAAGGGAAGGTATCATAATGGCTGAATTATATAGTGTACGCATGCGTGCTGCTCAAGGTGGTCCCCATGAAAAAGGGGGCCACCATATTTCTGGGGCAGAGCGTATTGTGCAGTTAGAAAAAGTAGGAGCTATAGCTCAATCGTTAGCTGATCGCGCCTTGCATCACAGTAAAGGCACAGCTGATTTTATAAATATTACAGTAGATGTAATCCCATCTAATGAGATAACATATATCGATTGTTTACAAGTAGAAGAACATAGGGCTAATACGATTGCAGAGGCTCATCAATTAGCTATCGAGCTTTTACAAGGTACTCATATTACAGAAGTGGCTATTCAAAATGCTATGACTTTCTTAAAAGAATTAGATTCTTCTATGCGTGGTGCTATGTTAGTAGATGCTACAACTGGTAAACGAATTGATATAGGTAATCGAGGTGTTCGTGTCAGTCATATGGATTCCTTTGATTCTGAATCATTAGGGAAGAATGAACATATGCGAGAGGCTTTAGTTTTAGCATCTAAGGTGCAATCCGCTGAGGGGATTGTAGGTGAATTATGTTGGTCTGACGATCCAGATTATACGGTAGGGTATGTTGCATGTAATGGAATATACCATCGTATTCCTAAGATGAAAGAATTGGGCTCACATATAGGGGGCCGTGTATTTTTTGTGCGGTCTGCGATAGATAGGGAAAGTGTAATTGAGTACTTGGAGAAGGCTCCCGTACTTGTTCAACGGAGAAATAATGTATAAGTTATTTAAAGAACAGCTTAATCATAAAATCAACAATCATAATTTGCGGACCTTAAAAGAATACTGCCCTCTAGATGCAGTGCGCGTGAAGCGAGATGATAAAGAATACTTAATGATGGCTTCTAATAATTATTTAGGACTTACCTTTGATCCTCGTGTCATAGAAGGGGCTGTAAAAGGGGCTCAACAATATGGTACTGGCTCAGGTGGTTCTCGACTTGTGTCTGGAACATTTCCATTATTTAGAGAGCTTGAAAATGCATTAGCAAAATTTAAGAATACTGAAAAAGCTCTCGTATTTAATACAGGTTATATGGCTAATGTAGGAACAATTTCGGCTATTGCTGATAAGAACACTATTATCTTTAGCGATGCTTTAAATCACGCTAGTATCATTGATGGCTGTCGTTTAAGTAAAGCCTCTATAAAGGCGTATAGTCATAGCGATGTAGAGGAATTAAAGTTCCTACTGAAACAAGCGGATCACAGTGCACGAAAACTCATCGTTACTGATGGCGTCTTTAGCATGGATGGCGATATTGCACCACTAGATAAGCTATATGAACTGAGCCGTGAATATAATGCAATGCTCATGGTAGATGATGCACATGCTACAGGGACCATCGGCAATGGCCATGGTACAGCTGCTTATTTTGGTCTCGAAAGAGAGATAGATATACAACTTGGCACATTGAGCAAATCCCTTGGGTCAGTGGGGGGCTATGTTGCTGCTAATAGTACGATTGTTGACTATCTAGTTAATACGAGCCGTAGTTTTATATTCTCTACGGCCTTATCTCCAGCAGATATCGGGGCTGCTCTCGGTGCATTACACATCATTGATTCTGATCCATCTGTTTTGGAACGGTTGCAAGACAACGTAGGCTATATGTCTGATCGATTAAATTCTATGGGCATATATGCTACAGCTGATACGCCAATTTTCCCGATTCTTATTGGGAAAAATGAGGATACCTTAGCTGTATCTAATTATCTATATGAGGCTGGAATCATTGGTACCGCTATTCGTCCGCCTACAGTCCCTGTTGGTGAAAGTCGGATTCGCTTGACTGTTACAGCGGCACATAGTAAAGCTCAAATTGACTATGTGTGCGATACATTGTATAAAGCTATAAAAGAATTGTCTTAGATAATCTGTACACATTTTCTTTGATAGATATTATTAAGCTACTAAGCAAAGATTTATAAGCGTTGATAAGGCTTACTATAATTGACAGTTATAGTAATTAGGCTTATAATTATTAGACCGACGCACGGGGATGTAAAGGTTTCGACAGGGGTGCGTGTGGTATAGATAGCGAGTCGGCGTTCCATGAGGCCGTTAAACGGTGGGAAAACATTTAAACGCAGAAGAAAATTTTGCATTAGCTGCATAAGCTACGTCCCTCATACTTGTGCCTACCAAGTGTGAATGGACGTCAAACCGTAGGCTGGCTTAATTTAGTTGTTCATATGAATTAGGCGAGACAATATGAACTGGGGTTGTGTAGCTTGTCTGTGAGCGGTAGCAACCTGAGATCTAAATCATAGACTGTGCTCGGAGAAGTCTATATGGCAACACTTCTGGACAGGGGTTCGACTCCCCTCATCTCCACCAATATTCAAGCTAAAGCTAGAAGATACGTACTTACTGTATAAATGCAGTAGTTACCTAATCTTCTAGCTTTTTTTAATGTTCGTATATAATCGTTAAAATACGCATTTATTCGTTTGAAATTTCCCCTTTTTTTTCCCATAATTTCCCCGTAGAACACTACAAGATCAATTACGAACAATGTGTTCTCAATAAATTATGAAAAATGTGTTCACAAAAAGATATAAAAGTCAATGGTTTTTATCTTTTTTGTTGTATACAATGAATAGTAATTTGATTTGATTTTATCTGCGTTTTACGTAGGTAAAGAGGAGCTGAAAAATTGACTTTGTCTATAGAATCCTGTAAAATATATATAGATATTTATGAAATTATGTAACATAAATGATTAGTTTCGTGTAAAGGAGTACATATAATGAAGTTCCGTTATTCTCGTATGTTAGCGGCTCTCGTTGTATCAGCTGTTATGGTTGCTGGTTGTGGCAGCAATCAACAGCAGGCAGGCGATGTGAGTGTCAATGCATACAAAATTACTGCCAGTGATGCACAGGTAAATCAAACCTTTGCTGGTACAGTAGTGGCAGAAAACTCTGTAGCGGTACATGCTCGTGTTACTGGTTATGTAGTGGAAAAATTTGTTAAAGGTGGGGAGCAAGTAGTAGCAGGTCAACCACTATATCGCATTGACTCTCGTCAATATGAAGCGAGCCTTGCCAATGCAGAGGCACAAGCAGCACAGGCTAATGCTAACCTTAAAAATGCTGAAGTAGATTTGCAACGTTACGAAACATTGGCTCAACAAGATGCAATTGCTCAGCAACGTGTCGATACGCAACGTAGTACTACTGAACAAGCAAAAGCAGCCTATGAAGCATATCAAGCATCTGTTAAAATCGCTCAAGATAACTTGGGTGATACTATGGTATATGCACCATACTCTGGTACATTGCGTATGGATGATATCGATATGGGCACATTTGTACAAGCTGGTTCTACAACATTGGTTACGATTGATTCCATCGATCCAATCTTTGTTGAGTTCAGCATGACTGAGCAAGAATACCTTGACTTCATGAAAAATCCAACTGGTGATGATTCCAATGGTCCTAATATTCAATTAAAGCTTGCTGATGGTGAAACCTATAATGAACTTGGTTCTATCGTACAAGCGGCGAGAAGCTTAGATCAATCTACAGGCAAGCTCGTATTGAAAGCATCCTTCCCAAATCCTAATCATTTATTGTTGCCAAATATGTATGCAACCGTTATTTCTCCAGGGGAAAAACTTAAAAATGCTATCCTCGTACCAAATCGTGCGATTCTTCAAATTATGGATAAAAACTTCGTCTATGTTGTGAATGCTGATGGTGTCGTAGAGCAAAAAACTGTTGAACTTGGTGGTACCACTGGTGGTGAAACTATTATTAAATCTGGTTTAGCACCTGGCGATACAATCATCGTAGATGGCTTAACTAAGGTTAAGAATGGTGTGAAAGTAAATGCTAAACTACTTTCAAAAGAACAATTAAAAGCTACAAAATAGAAGGGGGCTAGATCGTGTCGAAATTCTTTATTAATCGACCTATCTTTGCCATTGTAATAGCCATTGTTATTACCTTGGTAGGTCTCATTTCTATGATGAACCTTCCGATAGCTCGATATCCACAAATTTCTCCACCTACAGTTCGTGTAAACACTGCCTATACAGGTGCAACGGCTCAAGTTGTTAATGATACGGTAGCCAGTGTTATTGAAACACAAATCGTAGGCGTACAAGATATGGACTATATGACATCTAGTAGCTCTAGTAATGGTAGTTACTCTTTGACTGTTCAGTTCAATCAAGGCACAGATGCCGATATGGATACGGTTAATACACAAAACCGTGTACAAGCAGCACTTGCTCAATTACCTGCAGAGGTACAAGCAGTTGGTGTTACAACTACTAAATCTTCTGGTGATATGGCTATGGTATTTTCCTTGAACTCACCTGATGGTACTTATGATTCTACATTCTTAAAGAACTATGCTACCAACTATATGATGGATGCTATTAAAGCCATTAAGGGTGTCGGTTCTGTACAAGAGTTCGGTTCTGATTATGCTATGCGCATTTGGTTAGATCCAGCGAAGATGCAAAATCTTGGTGTTACCATTTCTGAAGTAACAGCAGCTATTAAGGGACAAAACTTACAGGCTGCTGCAGGTACAGTTGGTCAAAATCCTACTAATGGGGAACAAGCATTTCAATACCCTATCAAAATTGAAGGTCGTCTTGTAACACCTGAACAATTTGGTAATATTGCTATTAAAAGCTCTAATGGTAAGGTATTGCATCTAAAAGATGTTGCTCGCATTCAAATTGGTGCTAAAGGATATGACTTTATTGCTAAGTCCGCACATAAAGAGGTAGCAGGTTTTGCTATTTCCTTACAAAATGATGCGAATGCATTAGAAACTATTGCGAATGTTAAGAAGGTACTAGATGAACAATCTAAATCTTTCCCACCAGATATGCAATATAACGTAGTTGTAGATAATACTAAATTCGTAAGTGCTTCCATTAAAGAGGTAGAGCATACCTTTGTAGAAGCATTGTTACTCGTTCTTATCGTAGTATATGTGTTCCTACAATCTTGGCGATCTACGATCATTCCTATGATTGCTGTTCCAGTATCCTTGCTAGGTACATTTGGTGCTTTCGTATTACTTGATTTCTCTATCAATACGTTAACATTATTCGCCATGGTATTGGCTATCGGCCTCGTTGTTGACGATGCTATCGTAGTAGTAGAAGCGGTAGAGTATGAATTAAAATATAATGGCTTACCTCCGAAAGAGGCGGCTATTAAAGCGATGGAAAATGTACAAGGCCCTGTAATTGGTATCGCCTTTGTATTGGTAGCTGTATTCGTACCAGTTGCCTTCATGGGTGGTATGACAGGTATTCTTTACAAACAGTTTGCATTAACAATCGCTGTATCTGTTGTTATTTCTGCGATTGTTGCCCTTGTATTAACACCAGCACTATGTGCTACGATGTTAAAACCTCACACACCTAAAGAGCGTGAAGATTGGGTACATCGTCAGTTAAATAAATTCAATGCAGGCCTAGAACGTTTCAGCAATTGGTATGGTATCCAATTGGCTCGTTTAAGCCATCGTTTGAGCTTAACCGTTATTGCATTGCTTATCTTTGCGGGGGGAACAGGCTTAGTATTCCACTTCTTGCCTACATCCTTTGTACCTGAAGAGGATAGCGGTTATTACATGATTGCTGTTAATGAGCCGCCAGGTGCCACATCTGAGCGTACTATGGCGACCCTTGAAAAAATTGCTTCCTTCTTAGAAGGTAAAAATGATCCTGAAAAGCCAAAAGATGAGCAATTATTCCAAGAGGTATTTACTGTAGCAGGCTTTGATCTCTTAGGTGGTGGTCAAAAATCAAGTGCAGGTGTAATCTTTGCTACTATGTCTGACTGGAAGTATCGTACAACACAAGCAACATCAATTAATGCCATGGTTGGTCAAACATTTGGCTTTGCTGCTGAAAAGGTACCAGAAGCAACTGTAATTGCTATGAACCCACCATCTATTCCTGGTCTAGGTTCTACAGGTGGTTTCAGCATGTACCTCATTAACAAAGCTGGTGACAGCCCACAAGTTATGGCGGAACGTGCTAATGAATTCTTAGCAGAAGCTCGTAAGAGTCCAGCAATTCGATCTATTTACACTACATTTGATACATCTACACCATCCTTACAATTTGATGTGAATCGTGAAAAAGCGGCTCAAGATGGCGTGGCATTAGCTGATATCTTTACTACATTGCAAGGTTTCTATGGTAGTATTCAAGTCAATGACTTTACTACATATGGTAAAAACTATAAAGTAGTAGTTCAAGCTGAAGACGCTTACCGTCAAAATGCGGAACAGCTTAATATGCTAGCTGTTCGTAATAGCAAGGGCCTTATGGTTCCAGTTTCTAACTATATTACGAAAGAACAAACAGGTACACCGTCTAGTATTACTCGTTTTGATAATGCGATGGCTGTACAAATCGGTGGTTCTCAAGCGAATGGTTACTCCTCTGGTGATGCGATTAATGCATTGAAAGAGGCGGCAGCTAAAACATTACCAGCCGGTTATACATATGACTGGGCAGGTCAATCTCGTGAAGAGTTGAAAGCTGGTTCTCAAACCATCATGATTCTTGGTTTAGGTCTAGTATTTGTATTCTTAATTTTGGCTGCCTTGTATGAATCTTGGAAGGTACCATTTGCCGTATTGTTCTCCGTACCATCTGGTATGATTGGTGCTTCTTTAGTTCCATTCTTGTTGAACTTTACAGGCAGATATTCCTTAGCTAATGATATTTACATGCAGATTGGTCTCTTAACCCTTGTTGGTTTGGCTGCAAAAAATGCGATTTTGATTATTGAGTACGCTAAGATCCGTGTTGACGAACGTGGTATGAACGTTGTTGATGCCGCTATCGAAGCTGCAAAAATTCGTTTACGTCCAATTTTGATGACATCCTTTGCGTTTATCTTTGGTGTATTGCCATTGGCAGTATCTACTGGTGCTGGTTCTGGTGCTCGTACATCCATGGGTATTACTGTAGTAGCAGGGATGACAACAGCAACATTGTTTGGTATCTTTATCATTCCAATGCTGTTCATCATCATTGAAACACTTGGTCCTGGTTTGTTTACAAATCGTAAAAAAGACCATGAATAATTTCCTACATTAGCTGATAATGAGGAATGATAAAAACACGTCATTACATAGTAGTGGCGTGTTTTTTTGTATGTTTTATGGTATAATAATATAGTTAAAAATCGGATTGACCTAGGTCAATATAAAATGTGAAACTAAAAATAAAAGAGGTATATTATGAGTGATGTAAAAACATATGTAGCAGGTCATAAAAGCCCTGATACAGATTCTATTTGTTCTGCTATTTCCTTTGCTAATTTGTTAACACAAATGGGTACACCAGCAACTCCAGTATGTGCAGGTGAAGCAAACAAAGAAACAACATATATTTTGAACCATTTTGGTTTTGAACATCCACAAATCGTTAAAAATTGGGAAGAGTTTGCTCCAGAAGGTGGCAACTTGTACTTAACTGACCACAATGAATCTAAACAAATTATCGATGGTTACAAATCTATGAATATGTGTGGTGTTGTGGATCATCACCGCATTGGTGACTTCGAAACTGATGGTCCTGTATTCATGCGCTTAGAACCAGTAGGTTGCTCCAATACGATCATTACTAAATTGTACATGGAAAATAATCAAGAAATCCCTAAAGCTATTGCAGGCTTGATGTTATCCGCTATCATTTCTGATACTGTATTATTCCGTTCTCCAACATGTACTGAAACAGATAAAGAAATGGCTCACAAATTGGCTGAAATCGCTGGTGTAGATATCGAGTCCTATGGCCTTGATATGTTAAAAGCTGGCGCAGATATTTCTGATTTGACTAATGATGATATCGTTCGTACAGATATGAAAGAATTCTCCGAAGCTGGTAAAACGATTTCTATCGGTCAAATTTCTGTTATGGATACAACTGACGTTTTGGCTAAACAAGGTGAATTAGTACAAGCGTTAGAAGCTCTTCGCAGCGCTAACAACTACGATGCATCTTACATCATGATTACAAACATTCTTGATGAAAGCACTACATTGTTATTCAGCGGAGATGTAGAAGCGGTAGTGACAAAAGCATTCGAAAAAGAAGTTAAAGACAACGGTGTATTCTTATCAAACACTATGTCTCGTAAAAAACAAATCGTACCACCAATCCTTGGTGCTATGAAATAGTATACAAAGGAAAAGAACGTTGCTTGCAACGTTCTTCTTCTCTATGTATAGAGTTTAAATGACTTTAGTTATATATGTAGCTATAACAAATGTTATTTTCATATGTAAAGCTTTAGCTCATAAAGCTCTGGTTGAGTTATTTTTATAACCATTATGTAAGGGCGATTGGGGTGTTCCGATGAATTCATTATTAACAGGTTTAAATAAAGAGCAACAACAAGCCGTACAACATACGGAAGGCCCTTTATTGATTTTAGCCGGTGCTGGATCTGGTAAAACAAAGGTTTTAACAGTTCGTATTGCACATTTGTTGGCACAAGGTGTCAATCCTTATGAAATTTTAGCCATTACCTTTACCAATAAAGCGGCTAAAGAGATGAAAAGCCGTGTAGAAGGTTTAGTAGGGGATGTAGCTAATCGTATTTGGCTCAGTACGTTCCATAGCTTTTGTGCTAAGTTTTTACGATTTGAGTTAAATAATTTCTTAGGGTATAACAGTAACTTTACTATCTACGATACGTCTGATTCTCAAGCTGTTATTAAGGCGGCTTTAAAAGCATTAAATCTCGATGACAAATACTATCCTGTAGGTGCTATGATAGCAGCCATTTCAGACGCAAAGAATAAATTGCTTTTTGCTTCTGATTTTAGAAAACAAGCGAGAGATTTTTACCAGCAAAAGGTGGCCGATGTTTACGAGTATTACGAACGAGAGTTGCGTAAGAATAATGCTCTAGATTTTGATGATCTTTTATTGGTTGCTGTAAAATTATTGCAGTCTAATGAGGCTGTTTTAGATAAATATAGCAAACGTTTCCGTTACGTTATGATCGACGAGTACCAAGATACGAACCATGCTCAATATTTATTGGCTAAATTATTGGCTTCTCATTGGAAGAACATCGCCGTAGTAGGTGATGCTGACCAAAGTATTTACGCTTGGCGTGGTGCAGATATTCAAAATATCTTAGACTTTGAAAAGGATTATCCGAACTGCACATCTATTAAACTAGAACAAAACTATCGTTCTACTAAGATTATCCTTGATGCAGCCAATGCTGTTATCGAGAATAATGAAGGTCGACCAAAGAAAAATCTTTGGACTGACAAGACGGAAGGCGCTAAGATTCAGCACTTTACGGCCCAATCTGAACATGAGGAGGCTGCTTTTATCGGCGATACAATTGCTAAAAAGCACGATATTCACGGTGTTCCTTATGGGGATATGGCCATTTTATATCGTACGAATGCTCAGTCTCGTGTACTTGAAGAGGCACTTATCAAACGTGCTTTGCCATACATAATGGTGGGGGGCACAAAGTTCTACGATCGTAAAGAAATCAAGGATGTATTAGCGTACTTGCGCGTGTTATATAATCCTTTTGATGATTTGAGTCTATTGCGTATTATCAATGTCCCTAAACGAAGTATCGGCGCTACTACTGTGGCCAAACTACAGGACTATGCCCGCGCTAATGGAACGTCTTTATTTATGACCTTAACGCAGCTACACTTGGTAGATTCTATTAAGGGTAAGACAAAAGAAAAGTTAGAAGAGTTTGGCATTCTTATTTTTACACTTGTAGCTGAAATGGAAGACAGAACAGTACTAGATATTCTAGAGTCCATTATAGATAGAACAGGCTATTTAGCCCAGTTGGAAGAAAGTACAGATCCACAAGATCAAGCACGTGCGGAGAATATCGGTGAGCTTTTATCTGTAGCTAAAGACTTCCAAGATACAAATCCATCTGGTACTGTAGAGGATTTCTTAGAACAAGTGGCCCTTGTTAACGATGTTGATTCCTTCGAGCAAGAAGAGTCTAAGGTAACATTGATGACATTGCATGCTGCTAAAGGTTTGGAATTTCCTATTGTATTCTTAGGAGGCTTGGAGGAAGGTTTATTCCCACATAGTCGAACCTTAATGAACCCTGAGGAGATTGAAGAGGAGCGTCGTCTAGCTTACGTAGGTATTACACGGGCAGAGAAGGAATTATATATTTCTAATGCTACGACACGGACCGTATTTGGTCGTACAAGTAGTTATTTACCATCTCGCTTTATCGACGAAATTCCTGAAGAGTTAGTAGATGGTTTGCGTGCTAAGCGTAAAGTACCTGATGATATTAAGCGTCATGTGCCGCAACATATGAGTGTCACAAGTCGACCAGTTACGAAGCCAATTGTTCGCAATGAAGTGATTGCTGACTGGAAGATTGGCGATACTGCCATTCATAGTAAGTGGGGCAATGGCAAGGTTATCAACGTTGCTGGTGAGGGGGCTGGCATGAAGCTGACTATTGAATTCCCAACCCAAGGTGTACGTGTGGTTATGGCTAAATTTGCACCTGTCAAAAAGGGATAAAACTTGTGTATAGCAGTTAACCTCTCTACCTTGCTTGTAAGAAACGTATAGAGTGTTACTGCACAGTAAAAGGGATGTAATATGAATCCGAAAGATAGAATTAAAGAGTTACAACAAGAGCTTACTCATGCACAGTATTTATACTATGTAAAAGATGCTCCTACGATGAGTGACTTTGAATATGATAAAAAATATCGTGAGCTTGTAGATTTAGAAACAGCTCATCCAGAATATATTGTGCCATCTTCTCCAACACAACGTGTAGGTATGAAGGTGGAAGGCTCCTTTGAAAAGGTTGTTCATGGACGTCCTATGTTGAGTCTTTCCAATGTATTCAATGCTGATGAAGTTCGAGCATTTGCTAGTCGCGTAGAAAAGGAATTAGGACATAAGCCATCTGCGTACGTAGTAGAGTTAAAAATTGATGGATTGGCTGTCAATTTGCACTATGAAAATGGCATGTTTGTACGTGCCGTAACGCGAGGTGACGGTCGCGTTGGGGAAGATGTAACCGCTAATGTACGTACTATTAAATCCATTCCTTTATACCTAGAGAATGCACCAGAGTTTATCGAGGTTCGCGGTGAAGCGTATATGCCTCATAGCGAATTTAAACGCATAAATGAAGAACGTGATGAAGAGGGGTTACCAACCTTTGTGAATCCTCGTAATGCTGCGGCAGGCTCTTTGCGTCAACAAGATCCTGCTATTACAGCAAGTCGTAACTTAGCTTTCTTTGCCTATGCTATTGGCTCTGAAGAAGGTGCTAGTATTCATAGTCAAGAGGAGTTACTTAAAAGCTTAGAAAACTTTAAGTTCTCTGTAAATCCTCACTATCGCGTGTGTCAAACTATTGATGACGTTATTGAAACTATCAATTATTGGGAAGAAAAACGCCATGACTTGCCATATGATACTGACGGTATGGTTATTAAAGTAAATAGCTTTGATGATCAAGAGGCACTTGGCAGTACTGCAAAAGATCCTAAGTGGGCTACTGCCTATAAATATCCTCCTGAAGAGGTAGAAACCATTCTTAAGGATATTACGATTAATGTTGGTCGTACAGGCGTTCTCACGCCTACTGGTGAGCTTGAATCTGTATTCGTGTCTGGTACCAATGTGAGTCGTGTAACATTACACAATCAAGACTTTATCAATGAAAAGGACATCCGCATTGGTGACCATGTCATCATTCACAAGGCAGCAGAAATCATTCCGGAAGTTATTCGCGTAGTTCCTGAAAAACGTACTGGTTCCGAAGTGCCTTTCACAATTCCTAATACATGTCCAGTATGCGAATCTCCTACAGTTCGTCGCGAAGGAGAAGCGGCTGTACGTTGTACGAATAAACATTGTCCTGCTATCGAGAAAGAGCAAATCATTCACTTTGCCTCTCGAGATGCTATGAATATTGACGGTTTAGGCCCTAGCATTGTAGAAAACTTAATTAATAATAAGCTAATTGCCAATGTGGTGGATCTATATCATTTAACGGTAGATCAACTAGTTACCATGGACCGAATGGGCAAGAAATCTGCAGAGAACTTAGTAAAAGCTATCGGAGATTCTAAATCTCGTGGTTTAGACCGCGTATTATATGGTCTTGGTATTCGTCTAATTGGTTCTAAAGCAGCTGCAACAATTGCTAATGTTGTGCAATCTATGGAACGGTTCATGACTATTACTAAGGAAGAACTCGTTGCGGTGGAAGAGATTGGTCCCACAATGGCTGATAGTATCGTAGAATATCGTCAAGATCCTGCTCATGCGGCTATTATTGAAGGGTTAACACAAGCTGGCCTCAAGATGACTGTAGATGTTGTAGAAGCTGCAGGCAATCAAATGGACGGGGAAATCGTTGTTCTCACAGGTAAGCTTGAGATTATGGGCCGTAGTGAAGCCGGTAAAATCCTTGAAGCTCATGGGGCAAAGGTTACAGGCTCTGTGTCAAAGAAAACTACACTTGTTGTAGCTGGTGAAGATAGCGGTAGTAAGCTTACGAAAGCCAATGAATTAGGCATTCGCGTCATGAACGAAGAAGAGTTTGTAGAGCTTTTACGCAATCTCGGAGAAATCCAATAGATATACATTCTTATAATGTTTTGAAAATATATATTATTTGCTTTATAATAAATAATTATGAAAGGATGTGTTCCGATGAAAATCAGCCAAGAGGAAATAAAAAAAATCGCCTTGCTTTCACGCTTGGAAGTTAAGGAAGAACATATGGCACATGTAGAAAAAGAGTTGTCCGATATCTTGTCTTATGTTGCTGAACTAGATGCATTAGAGCTTGATGGTGTGGAGCCTATGGCCCATGCAGTACCATTGCATAATGTGCTTAGAGAGGATGAAATGAAACCATCCCTCGATCATGATTTAGCTTTATCTAATGCTCCAGAAGCAGAGGATGGGTACTTTAAAGTACCTCGCGTTGTACAAGAATAGGAGGTTTCGCTGTGGCAACAATTCATGAATTACACAAGAAACTAGTGAATAAAGAAATCAGCGCCGTTGAATTGACGAATGCTGTCATTGCACATAAAGCGAAAGTGGAACCGACTGTACATGCGTACTTATCCGATTCTCATGACCGCGCTTTAGCTACAGCTAAAACTGTAGACGAATTAATTGCTAAAGGTGAAGCTATTTCTCCATTAGCAGGTATTCCTGGTGCCATCAAAGATAATATTTGTATTAAAGACGAGCCTGCAACATGCGCGTCTAAAATGTTAGAAAACTTTGTTCCTCCATATAATGCGACTGTTATCGAACGTTTACAAGATAATCATTATATTAGCCTTGGTAAACTAAACATGGACGAATTTGCTATGGGTGGCTCTACAGAGAATTCTGCATTAGCAAAAACAACTAACCCTTGGAATACTGATTGTGTACCAGGTGGTTCCTCTGGTGGTAGTGCTGCTGCTGTAGCAAGTAGTACTGCTATTTGGGCTCTTGGCTCTGATACAGGCGGTTCCATCCGTCAACCAGCGTCCTTCTGTGGCGTTGTAGGTTTGAAACCAACTTACGGTAATGTATCTCGTTATGGCCTTATCGCCTTTGCATCCTCTTTGGACCAAGTTGGCCCTATTACACGGGACGTAACTGATGCTGCTTTAGTATTAAATGCAATCTCTGGTTATGATGCGAAAGATTCTACATCTATTCCAGGTGCTCGTGTAGATTACACTACGGCGCTCGTAAATGATGTAAAAAATCTTAAAATTGGCGTGCCTAAAGAATTCTTCGGTGAAGGTCTCAATAGCGAAGTTCGCAAAGCTATGGAAGAGGCTATCGAAACGTATAAAAAATTAGGTGCTGAAATCGTAGAGGTTTCCTTGCCTAACTCTAAATATGCTTTGTCTGCGTACTATATCATCGCATTGGCAGAGGCAAGCTCTAACTTGGCTCGTTATGACGGTGTAAGCTATGGTATGCGCGTTGCTGCTGACAATTTAGTAGAAATGTCTACTAAAACTCGTACAGAAGGTTTTGGTCCTGAAGTACAACGTCGTATCTTGTTAGGTACCTATGTATTGAGTGCTGGTTACTATGATGCTTACTACTTGAAAGCATTGAAAGTACGCCGCCTTATTAAAAATGAATTTGATGAAGCTTTCTCCAAAGTGGATTTAATCTTAACACCAACTGCACCTAATACGTCTTATAAATTTGGTGAAAAAGCAAATGATCCATTAGCAATGTACTTAGAAGATATCTGTACAGTACCAGCAAACCTTGCAGGTATCCCAGGTATCAGCATTCCAGCAGGTATGAGCAGCAGCAATTTGCCAATCGGTATGCAATTGCTTGGTCCTGCCATGGGTGAAGAAACATTGTTACGTGCGGCTTTCACATTTGAACAAGCGCGTCCAGACTGTCAATTAGTAGCACCAACTGGGGAGGTTTCTCTATGAGTAGTAAATACGAAACAGTCGTTGGTTTAGAGGTTCATACAGAGCTTAAGACGAAGTCTAAAATCTTCTGTGGTTGTACCACTGAATTCGGCGGCGATCAAAATACACATGTATGCCCAGTGTGCCTTGGCTTACCTGGTGCGATGCCTGTGTTAAATAAACAAGTAGTAGAATTTGCTATTAAAGTAGGTTTAGCATTGAACTGTGAAATCCTTAACTTTAACAAATTTGACCGTAAAAACTACTACTATCCTGATTTGCCTAAAAACTATCAAACATCTCAATATGATTTGCCAATTTGCTTGAATGGTCACTTAGACATCGAAGTAAATGGTGAAACTAAACGCATTGGTATTACGCGTATTCATATGGAAGAAGATGCAGGTAAGCTCGTTCATAGTGGCAACACTATTTCCGATTCCAAATCTTCTAATGTTGACTACAATCGTACTGGTGTACCTCTTCTTGAAATCGTATCTGAACCAGATATTCGTTCCGGTGCAGAGGCGAGAGCATACGTTGAAAAGTTACGTTCTATTTTGCAATATTTAGAAGTATCTGACGGTCGTATGGAAGAAGGTTCTTTGCGTTGTGACTGTAACGTATCCGTACGCCTTCGTGGTACTACAGAGTTCGGTACACGTACAGAAACTAAAAACGTTAATTCCTTAACTGGTATCCAAAAAGCTATCGAGTACGAAGCATTGCGTCAAGCAAAATTAATCGAAGCTGGTGGTAAAGTAGACCAAGAAACTCGTACATGGGATGATGCTCAAGGCATTACTCTTGGTATGCGTAAAAAAGACGCAGAAAACGATTACCGCTACTTCCCAGAACCAGATTTGGTACCAATCGTAATTACAGACGAAAAAATTGAAGAAGAACGCCGTGCATTACCAGAATTACAAGATGCTAAAATTGAACGCTTTGTATCTGAATACGGCTTGCCTCGTGAAGATGCAACGATCCTTACTGTAGCTCGTAAGACTGCAGACTTCTTAGATGCAACTGTAAAAGCTGGTGCAGATCCTAAAACGGTTGCTAACTGGATGCTTGGTGACTTGTCCAAGATGATCAATGAAAATGGCTTAACATTTGCTGAATCTAAAGTAAGCCCTGAAAACTTAGCTGGTATGATTGCCCTTATCGATAAAGGCACTATTTCTGGTAAAATTGCGAAAAAAGTTATTGTATCCATGTGGGAATCCGGCAAGGATGCAGATACTATCGTAAAAGAAGAAGGTCTTGTTCAAATTACAGATACAGGCGCTATTGAAGAAATTGTTAAGCAAGTGATTGCTAACAATCCACAACCAGTGGCAGACTTCAAGAGTGGTAATGGCAAAGCTATTGGCTTCTTAGTTGGTCAAGTTATGAAGGAATCTAAAGGCCGTGCTAACCCTGGTATGGTTAATGAATTACTTCAAAAATTCTTGAATGACTAATCTGTGCGTTAGCATACATTAGCTATAAACAATACCAATACAATACATCCCCTATAGATATATGAATTTATATCTATAGGGGATATTTATTTGTATTTTTTTAGTTAAAATATGATATAATAAGTTGTATAAAATTAATTATTATTTGGTCATATAGAGGAATTAACTATGTCTGATCAACAGAATATACATAACAATCAAAATACATATAAAAATAGTCAACAAGGTAGTAGTTTTGACGGCAACACGCGAACTACTGAACCTAATACGCGCGTATTATCCGCTGATGAGCGCCGAGACTTTGATGGGGTAACTATCGAAGAGGTAGGTGATTCTGTGCACGTTGATTCAACGCCAACTTATATGGATGAAGAGCGTCAACGTTACGAACAATATAATCAATATGGGCCGCAAGTTAAGGTGTATAGCTTTAATAGTACCAGTTGGCTTAGTCGCATCATCTTGATTATCATTTTAGCCGTTGTATTAGCGGCAGTAGTTTTCTTTGGTGGCATCATCCTATCCGTAGTAGGTGTTGTCATTTTAGTGGGTGCTATTGTTTCCTTTATCTTTGGGCTCTTTTAATGGTATAATACATATATTATGACTAGACGGTGGCTGAGCCATTCGATGATTTAAAGGGGACATATGAACGTAGTTTTATCCACATTAAACTCAAAATTTATACATTCCTCCCTGGCTTTGCGTTATCTCAAAGCCTATGGGCAGGCTCACGGACAGGCATACGATATAGTAGAATATACTATTAATATGCCTGTTTTACATATTCTTAGCGATATTACAGAGCGCAATATAGATGTATTGGGCTTTGCTTGCTATATCTGGAATATTGAAATGACCTTACATGTGGTGGCCATGGTAAAAGCAGTTCGACCAGATATTAAAATTATCTTAGGCGGTCCAGAGGTATCTTTCACTGCTGATGAAATTCTAAATCGTTGCCATGCTGTAGATTATGTTGTACAAGGCGAAGGGGAAGAAGCCTTTTATAAACTCATTAGCGAACTAACAAATGGCAAGGATGGCCTTACAGAGGAAATTGCTGGCGTTCGTGGCCGCCATATTTCGGGCCAGCTTATGGGCTCTACTGAAACAGTAGAGGTAAAGGATCTAAGTACTATACCGTTCCCATACGTGGAAGAAGATATGGTCGATTTAGAACATAAAATCATCTACTATGAATCCTCTCGAGGATGTCCATTCTCCTGTCAGTATTGTTTATCTGGCAACAAAAATACGGTTCGATTCTTTCCACAAGAAAGAACATTAAAAGAATTACAATGGTTTATCGACCATAAGGTAAAGCAAGTTAAATTTGTGGATCGCACTTTTAATTGTGCACCACATCATCATCGTCCATTGATGGAATTTATGCGTGATGCTGATACAGAGACTAACTTCCATTTAGAAATGGAACCTGAGCTCATGACGGAATGGGAAACAACTATTCTCTGTGAAACACCACCAGGGCGTATTCAAATCGAAGTGGGTGTACAAAGTACTCATAAGAAAACCTTAGATGCTATTAACCGATATAACGATTGGCCGTATATTCAAAAGGCAATTCGTCCTATTATTGAGGCGGGCCGCACACATGTACATATGGATCTAATTGTAGGCTTACCTTACGAAAATAAAGCGCGATTTGGATTATCCTTCAATGATTTATTTAGTTTACAACCTCATGCGCTGCAAATAGGATTCTTGAAATTACTTAAAGGATCTGGTGTACGCCGCATGGAGGAATACCAATATATTAGTGATCCTTTAGCGCCATATGAGGTACTCACTACTCATGTATTACCTTATAAAGATATACGCTTCTTAAAGTACTTTGAAGATGTATTTGAACGCTTCTATAATAGTGAGCGTTTTAGAACCGTCTTTGGCTATATTGGTAGCAAGCTCATAAAGGAACATACTGACACATCTATAACTGGTGAAGATGCAGCAACAAATCATATACCACCTATGAAAAAGTATGATCCTTCTAAAGTGGAGCCTAAAAAAGATGCCTTTTCTTATTTCTGTGAAATGACACAGGCTTGGCTTGATTCTGGAAATCATAAGGTTAATTTAAAAGACATTGATCAAATCGAGTTCTTATATAATTTCTTCTTGTCTAAGGGCGATAATGTGGCGGCTGAATTACTACAGTACGATACTCTTGTAAGTTATCGTGGTAAGGTTCGGAGCGAAGCCGTTGGTTTGCCGAAGCAGACAAAGGAACTTTTACAAGAAGGAGAATCATTCTGGCGCAACGAAGAGATTGCATCTCAGTATATTCCAAACTATACCTTCAAAGAATGGCGTAAGATTCGCCAACAATATGTGGAAATGCCAATGTCTGAAGACACGGCACATGTATTAGGTATAGAGAATGTACCTAATGCACCATTTACAGTCGTTATCGACGTTAATAAAGAGGTAAAACCTTTTATACGTTCTGAAATAGAGGCTTGTTAAATTTCACAAGCGATGATTGGTTAGTTAAATAGGAGTGTTATGACCGATACAACGAGACCAAAACGATACCGCATGGTATCTAAATATTATAAAGAAACCTATGGGGAAAAGGTTTATAAACTGCCTGTGGCGTTGCCGCTAACTTGTCCTAATCGAGATGGCTCAGCCGGCGTAGGGGGCTGCACCTTTTGTGGTGAAATTGGTGCCGGTTATGAAAATCGTCCTGCGTGGATGACAGTGCGTATGCAACTCGAGGAAAACATTGCTCACATAGGCCCTAAATACAAGGCGAAAAAATTCATACCTTATTATCAAAACTTCAGTAATACATACTTGAGTCTTGATGATTTTAAAAGCTATATGGAGCAAGGTTGTATCGACGAGGCCGTAGGTATCGCCATTGCAACGAGACCAGATTGTATTGCCGATGAATACCTAGACATATTGGCAGATATCAGAGATCGTTTTCAAAAGGATATCTATATCGAATTAGGCCTACAAACTGTTAATTATGATACGTTAGAGAAAATTAATCGAGGCCATGATTTAGCCCAGTTTATTGATGCCGTACTGCGCATTAAGCGCTACGGATTTAACGTTACCACACATATGATTGTTAATCTTCCATGGGATACTATGAAAGATACAATCGAAGGGGCCCGTATCTTATCAGCCCTCGGTGTGGATCAAGTTAAATTACATGCCTTATATATCGTTAAAAATACATTGATGGCCAAGTGGTACCAAGAAGGTCAGTTCACCTTAATCAGTGCAGAAGAATATGCTGACCGCGTAGTCAACTTTGTCCGTCATTTACACCCTGACATTGTATTGCAGCGTCTTGTTGGACGAGCACCTGAAGATAATACGCTCTTTACAAATTGGTCTATGGGTTGGTGGCGCGTACAAGATTTAATTGATGATAAGTTAGACGAACTGGATGCACATCAAGGTGATCTTTGTGATTACCTCAATGGTAAAGCAGTTCGTAAGTTTATAGACTAGGAGGTTGTATGAGCGAACAAGTATTTACATTTCCTACATATGACCTAGCACAATCCATACTAGGTCAACATAATCGTTATTTACATATGATGCTTGAGGTTATCTCTGCTGATGTAGTAGCTCGTGGAGATACGGTAGTTATCAAGGGGGATGAGGACCAAGTCAATGCCCTCTATCGCACTCTTGAAGAATTAGTGTTCCTCTACCGTGAAGGCAGTACTATTACAGAGTCTCAAGTACGCATTGCCGCTAAACTTGTAGCGAACGGTAAAGCCGATGCGGTACATAATATGTTTGAAGATACGCTATCCGTTAATATGCGGGGTAAAAATATTACGCCTAAAACGGAAGGTCAGAAGTACTATGTAGATAGCATTCGTAAAAATACCATAACCTTTGGTATTGGCCCTGCAGGTACAGGTAAAACCTTTTTAGCAGTAGCTTTGGCAGCTTTCTACTTGAAGAACCGTAATGTAGATAAAATCATTTTAACTCGTCCTGCTGTAGAGGCTGGGGAGCGCTTAGGTTTCTTACCTGGTGAATTACAAGATAAAGTGGATCCATATTTAAGACCTCTTTATGATGCATTACATGAAATGTTTGGCATCGAGCAAGTACAACGCTTTATGGAGCGCGGTACCATTGAGGTAGCACCACTAGCGTACATGCGTGGTCGTACCTTAGAAAATGCCTTTGTTATTCTTGACGAAGCGCAAAATACGACGGCTGAACAGATGAAGATGTTCTTAACTCGTTTAGGCAACAATTCTAAAATGGTCGTAAACGGCGATAAAACGCAAATTGACTTGCCGCCACGTGTCGTATCAGGTCTTGGTGAGGCTGAAAAGGTATTGCGACATGTATCGGGCATTAATATGGTTTACTTTAGCGATCAAGACGTTGTGCGTCATGATTTAGTAGGCCGCATTGTAAAAGCTTACGATGCGTACCATGAGCGTAAATTAGCAGGTGATAATACAACGACGACTGATGCATCTGCAGAGAATGTAGCGAAAGGGTAAGTATGTACATACATATTAGCTATGATGAAGGAATTCAAGAGGATTCTAATATAGAGGCCATTATCCGTAAGGTTTGTGACGAAGTGAGTCGCGTATACGGTCTTGAAGAAGATGAAATGAGTATTTTGCTGTGTGATAATGCAAAGATTCACGAGCTTAATAAAGAATATCGCGGTATCGATAGACCTACTGATGTATTGTCCTTTGCCCTTAATGAAGGGGACGATTACGAAGGCAGTGAAGAGGAACATCATTTACTAGGTGATATGATTATTTCCTTAGAGCGCACTCGTGAGCAGGCTATTGAATATGGACATAGTTTTGAACGCGAATTGGCGTACTTAACGACTCATAGTTGTTTGCATATTTTAGGCTATGACCATATGAACGACGAAGATAAAAAAGAGATGCGTACAGAGGAAGAATTTATCCTTGGCAATCTTGGTTATGTGCGGGAGGATGCACCTTATAATGAATAACAACGAACATTTCAAATCTGGCTTTGTAGCCGTTGTAGGTCGACCAAATGTTGGTAAATCTACCTTAATTAATGCTATTATTGGTGATAAAATAGCTATCGTATCCGATAAGGCTCAAACAACTCGTAACCGTATCATCTGCGTATATACAGACGAAGCAAAACAAATCGTATTTATGGATACACCAGGTGTGCATAAACCAAAACATAAATTAGGTGAATTCATGGTAGATGCAGCTATCGAGTCTTTAAAAGAAACAGAAGCCGTTTTATTTGTAGTAGCAGGCAATGAAAAACGCGGTCCTGGGGATAACTTTATTATTGAACAATTACAACGCGTAAAAGTTCCTGTATTCTTGGTAGTTAACAAGATCGATACTCTTAAAAAAGAAGAGCTTTTAGAAGCTATCGTATCTTATCAAAATGCTTATCCATTTGCTGGTGTTATTCCAATTTCTGCAAAAGATAAAGAAAACTTACCAGAGATTCTTAAGGTACTAGAAGAAACTTTACCTGAAGGTCCACAATATTTCCCAGAGGACATGATTACAGACCAACCAGAACGCCTTATCATTTCCGATATCGTACGGGAAAAAATCTTGTTAGCTACTCGTGATGAAATTCCTCATGCTATCGCGGTAGACGTAGATGAAATGAAAACTCGCGATGATGGTACGACCTATATTCGCGCTACCATTTATTGCGAACGAGACTCTCAAAAGGGTATCATCATCGGTAAAAAAGGTGCTCTATTGAAACAACTCGGTGCTGAGGCGCGTGCAGATATTCAAAAGCTATTAGCCACAAAGGTATACTTAGATCTTTGGGTTAAAGTTAAAAAGGATTGGCGCAATAAATCTGGTATGTTATCTGAACTTGGGTATCGAAAATAATTTGATATAATATAGAAATAAAGTATTTCCAGAGTTAGATGAAAGGAATAGTAATGGATAGTGTAGATGGCCTGTTACCCATAGGGTTTGGTCTTTTATGTATTGTTTTAATTAACTTTTTTGTGGTCGCAAAGTTCTCCTTTGCCCGCCTTCGCAAAGAACATGTAGAGGATATGGATATCCTCTTAGAAAAGGATAGAGAGTTTTTATTAAAGCTATATCAAAATCCTGAGTATTTCTTAAATACTACGCAGTTTTTGATTTTATTCTTTATCTTAGCCCTTGCAGGCACTGGTACATTTGTATTCGATAATATTGTAGATCAGTTAGTCGCTGTTCTTAATGTACATAGTAAGTGGATGCACTTTGTACTAGATATCGTATTATTGCTATTAATTAGCTTAATCGTTTTAATCTTTGGTGAAATCGTACCTAAAGCATTGGGCCTTTCGTTCCCAACAAAGTACGTAAATACCTATAGCCGCATCGTAGTAGCGGCAGGTAAATTAGTATATCCATTTATTTGGATTGCTAGTAAAATCTCCAATGTTATTTTAGGCTTTTACAAAACAAAATATTTAACAGAGCTAGACCTTGTGTACTCTGAGGAAGAAATTCGAATGATGATTTCTCGAAGTCACGAAGAAGGTCAGTTAGACCAAGTAGAGTCTGAACTCATCGATAATGTATTTAACTTTGTTGATCGTATGGCAAAAGAGGTTATGGTACCTCGCCAAGACGTGGATTGCGTATTTGTGGAAGATGGTTATGATGAAGCGATGAAGGTTATTCGCTCTAAAGTCCATACTCGTTATCCACTCTGCGTAGAGGATAAGGATCACATCATCGGTCTCGTTCATATTAAAGACTTAATGGAACGTCCTAACCAAGCACGTAAAGATTTACGCAATGTAAAACGGGATATTTTGACTGTTCCTGAAGTCATGAAGTTGTCCACATTGTTACAGTACATGAGAACACGCCGTATTTATCAAGCTGTAGTAGTAGATGAATATGGTGGTATGGTTGGTCTCGTAGGTCTTGAAGATATTATTGAAGAATTAGTTGGTGATATTCAAGACGAGCATGAGCCGCATTTACCGGCTACGATGTCCTATGCAGATGGTTCCTTTGAGTTTGATGGCAAGGTCCTCGTAGATGAAGTAGAAGAGATTATGAATATTGAAATTGATAATTCTGACTCTGATACAATTGGGGGCTACGTCTTTGGTTTGTTAGAACGTACACCAATCGTTGGTGATACAGTAGATGCTCATGGCTATACCTTTGAAGTAACTCAAATGCAAGGCTATCGTATTTCTCGCATCAAAGTAACACCTATACCAGTAGAGGAAGCAACGGAAGAAGAAAATGAAGAAGCTTAATGGTGGCTTCAATACACCGGCCATCGTAATCAGTCGAAAAAAGTATAAGTTATACTCAGTGTTTACGTTTATTACCCCTAGTTTGGGGATTATTAGAGCATCAATACCACATAAGCGAATGATGACTATGCGTAACAGTTCATATCTACGTCCTTTTAGCGCTATGTATATTACAGTCGTACCTGATGGAGAATATGTAAATGTTACGCAAATCGATGGTTCCTATGTGGTAGAATCGTTAGACGTAAATCTAGATAACATCGCTTATGCTGCCGTAGCGAGCGAGCTCATTCAAGAGCTATTTGCTATGTATGATGTAGACAGTAAGGTCTTTGATACCGTTGTAAATTACTCCAAGCAAATTCGTCGCCGCAATGTACAATTAGGAACGATCATGCTTGGGTGGCAACTATTATCTCTTGCCGGTATTGTGCCAAGTGCCAATGCTTTTACTCATCAAGATGGCATTGATCCATTCTGGTTGCAGGTACGAGAAACGACAAATCTTAGTATTTCTCCTTCTGTAAAAGCTGGATTACCACACATTCTCGCTTACCAGTGGGGCGAAGATACGCCTATAGAACTTCCTAAAACAATATGGAAGGAACTAGAAAAATTACTATTTGCATACTGTGAGCAAGAAATCGGTAAACCATTGCAAAGCGTAAAGTTTTTGAACTCTATCATTTAAATATAAAGGCACCAAGCATAATCTTGGTGCTTTTTCTGTATCTATAGTCACATATGAAAAAATATAATAGTAATAGACAAATGTACATTCCTAGTTGACTATATAAATAAATATTATTTATAATGAAATAATATTTATATTATATGTTATATGTTATATGGGAGGTCATTATGCAGCTTTTGGGTAATCTCAAAATCCACTTTTTAGCGCTCGTATTAACCGTAGCCGCTGAATATGTGGGCATCAAGAAACTAGGTCCTGTTGTACTATTACCATTATTGTACACATTGATTCTAGGTTTATTAATTTCTATTCCTAAGTTCAAAATTCTTACGATTGAACAAATGGAAAAATCTGCTGATTATATCGGTATTGCCGTTATGATCTTGATGGTAAAAGTAGGTCTTGGTATCGGTCCAAATCTCGGTATTCTAACAAGTGCTGGTTGGGCATTATTATTACAAGAACTTGGTCACTTCTTCGGTACTATCATCTTCGGTTTACCTGTAGCTTTGTTAGTTGGCATGCGCCGTGAAGCAGTAGGTGCTTGTTACTCTGTAGACCGTGAGCCAAACGTAGCGATCATCATCGATAAATTCGGCTTTAGCTCTCCAGAGGGCCGTGGCGTTATGGGCATGTACATCTGTGGCGTTCTTATCGGTGCTATGTGGTCCTCTGTATTAGCAGGTATGTTAGCTCAATCTGGTTGGTTCCATCCTTTAGCACTTGCCATGGGCGCAGGCGTAGGTAGTGCTAGTATGATGGCCGCTGCTACCGCGCCTATCGTTGCAGTATACCCTGAGTTTGAACAACAAATTATGGCACTCGCTGGGGCAGCAAACTTGTTGACTACAGTACTAGGCGTATACTTCGGTCTATTTATTTCCTTACCAGTAATGGAAAAATCTTACAACTTCTTTACTGGTCGTACACGTGAACAAGATTTAGCAGAGGAGGCAGCACGTCATGAGTAAAAGCGAAAAAATTACACAATTTGTCATCGTCATCTGTATTGCTGCTATCATTACTGCAGTAGGTAATGTAATGGACGGTAAACACCTATTTGGTGATAGCTTGGTAGGTGTAGCTATCTTAGCTGGTCTTGCTACTATTGGTGCTATGATTTCTTACTTGCCATATGCGAATAAATTCCCTATGGTATTCTGGGTATCTCTAGTTGGCGTTCTTGCATCCTTACCTGGTATGCCTGGTCAAGAATGGATTATTGCTAAAACTAACCAAGTTACATTCCTTGCTACTACAACACCTGTACTTGCTTATGCAGGTCTATCCTTAGGTAAAGACCTCGGTGCTTTCCGCCGCTTGTCTTGGCGTATTATTCCAGTTGCATTAGCAGTAACAGCAGGTACTTTCATCTGTGCAACAGCATTAGCACAATTCGTACTTCACTTAGAAGGTTTAATTTAGGAGCTGATTAGCCGTATGACAAAAGAAGAAGTAAAACAACGTGTTTGTGAAGCCATTGTAGCGGCACAACCACGTTTACGTGAAATAGCTGAGTCCATTATGGCTGAGCCTGAACTCGGTTATAAAGAGGTAAAGACCTCTAAGAAAGTACGGGATATGTTTGATGAGCTCGGCATTCCCTATACTACTGAACACGCTCTTACAGGCGTAAAAGGGCGTATGAAAGGCCGTGATAGCAAATATACAGTTGCTATGATTGGTGAACTAGATGCCATTCTTTGTCCGCGCCATCCTCGTGCTGATGATTTAACGGGTGCAGCACATTGCTGTGGCCATAATATTCAAATTACCAATATGTTTGCCGTAGCTATGGGCTTGCAATCTGTTATGGATGAACTTGCTGGCGATGTAGTTTTATTTGCTGTTCCAGCCGAAGAAATGATCGAAGTTGATTACCGCAATAAATTGCGTGAACAAGGCAAGATTAAATACATGGGCGGTAAACAACAGCTTATTTACGAAGGTGCATTTGACGATATCGACATGGCTATGCAAATGCATGTGGAAACGGCCAAGACACCTGCTGGTGAAATGGGCCTAGGTAGTACATCTAATGGTTTTGTTGCTAAATTAATCGAATACCATGGTAAAGTAGCACATGCAGCAGCGGCGCCTCACGAAGGGATTAATGCACTTAATGCTGCCTTGATGGGCGTTATGGGTGTGAACTCCATTCGTGAAACTTTCAAAGAAAGCGACTATTTCAGATTCCATCCAATCATCAACCAAGGCGGTACATTGGTTAACTGTGTGCCTGACTATGTTCAAGTTGAAAGTTACGTTCGCGCCTCTAATATTGAGGCCATCGTAAATGGCAACCATCGTGTAAACCGTGCGTTAAAGGCTGGTGGCGACGCAGTAGGAGCCACTTGCGTTATTAAGGATTTGCCAGGTTATTTACCGATGAGAAACGATGCTCGTATGAACGAAATGTTACGCCAAAACTCTAATCCATTATTTGGTGAAGAAAATGTATTCCAAGGCGATCATATGACGGCAAGTACAGATATGGGTGACGTATCTCACTTGATGCCTGTTATCCATCCTTGGGTTGGCTGTATTAATGGTGTACTGCACAGCGCAGAATACGAAATCTCTGTACCGGATGTAGCATACATAAAAACAGCACAAGCATTGGCTATGACAATCGTAGATTTATTATACGATGATGCTGTAGGTGCTAAAGATGTATTAGATAACTTTACACCAGCATTAAACAAACAAAGCTATATTGAACTCTTAGATAATATTGCTAAGGGTGAATAAAATAAACCACCTATCGAAGATGATTTGATTATCTTTGGTAGGTGGTTTACAATTTATTTATATAACTATAATGATTTGTTTAAGTCTATTCCTTATATACTAACGTATATATTAGTATATTTTCGAGGAGATTATGAACGAGAATCTTGCTTTACTACTAGCTATCTTATATCTAATCTATAGATTTAAGACATATAAAAAAACAAATAAAATAATAGAAGACAGAATAGAAAATGTTCACAAGCCATACTTTAAACGTGTACAAGATGTTTTAGGGTGTTCTGAAGAAGAGGCAGAAAAGGTCGGATTAGCATTAAACAAATATTTTGTACCCTTAGAAAGTAAATTCTATAAAATTGATGATAGTACTTACTCATTTATTGATGCAGGTGGCCTTAAAGGAACATTTTCAATAGATCAAAACTATAATTTATTGACATTAGTTTATAACAATGTTGATTTACTAGCTTTACATCAGAAGAATTAAGGAGTTTTTATGCCCATTAGAAAGCTTATGAAGATAACTTGTACAGTAGTTTTATCGTTATTTGTAATTATTCTACTTTTCCTTGGTCTTAGAATTAATTCATACAAGATCTTTATAACATCTCTTGTAGATGGAGAAAAACAAATAGGGCTAAACAAAAATATGACAGGTTTTGCTACAGATTTTCCCTATATATATTCTAATGGTGATTTCGGTATAGTTGTTGTTAACGTATTACCCTATGGAACAGTACGTATTATTCCAAACTATGATGGGTTTAGTACTACATTTGTATCACCTCAAGATGCAAATTTAGAATCTCTACAAAGAGCTTATGGTGAAAAGCTAATAATTTTAGAGAGTATTGATCAATTTACAGAAGATGAAAGAAAGATTATATCTGAGATAACTAAAAAGGACTCCAAGCCAAGATATGATCGTGACACTTGGGTTACTAGATCATACTAATTTATGGTAAGTATATTCTTAAATAAATTTGGAGAATAAATTATGTACGAGATAGTAACAATTTTAGGAATTATATATTTGTTATATCGTATTAGATTCTTTTATAAAGAGGGTAATTATAATCAGGTAAAAAGTTTTGTCTCTATATTAATTTTTATAACAACAGTCTTGGTTTTGAAACAATTTTATGATTATAAATATATTAGTTTTGATACGTATTATTTTATTTCGATAGTAATCGGATTAATATTTTATGTATTACTAATGGGAAGTATTGTATATAAATATAGAAGTTCGGATGATCAAAAAGAAAAAAAGCGTTTAGTTAAAGCTTTTTTGTTAGGATGTCTGCCAATTCTAATTTATGGATTAATCATCTTTCTTATTTTTTATTAATATAGATAATAAATTTAGTATATAATCCTTGTAAAAATATTCCAGCAGATGAAGAAGTAAAAATTAGGTGTAATAGAACCAATGAAATTAATATATTATTTTGCTACTATATCCTTGTTTTTAGCATTTGCCTATAGTGTAATTCAACATATCCGAAGATCTAATCAGGACATAAATGAAAAATATAGACTGATTAGTTTTGGTATATTTTTATTTATATTTTTTACGGATTTAAAGTTTCTAGATACTATAAATAAAGAATTTAAGTACTTAATTGAGTTTTTATTGTTAGCATTCAGTACATACCTGTTTTCACTAATTTTTAAAAATAGTGATAATAAATGGATTTACTATTTATTTTCTTTCTTTACTGTATTGTTATTTTTAATGTCTATTTTATTCTCAATCTAACTTCCTATTAATCAAACATTGCTTATTAGTGTATTTATAGATCCTGCATATTAAAAATATAATAAGATTGATTGTATTATGAGGACATTGGTATGACTTTTATAATAAACGAATTGAGTAATCAAATATGAATATAAAAAAGATATATTAAGGAAAAAGAAAAGTATATCAAGGAGGAAGAAGATGAATGGAAAAACAAATAGTAAATATATTTTTACTTTTAGGTTTTAATTATCTTATGATTAAATCTTGGGGTACACGGAAGGTTACAATTTTAACACTAATTGGCAACTATTTCTTAATCAGTATTTTAATAGAATCGTATTTTGGGTTACCTAAATTCATTGAGGACTTTAATGCACTATTTATGCTTGGAATAGGTATGGTAGGTACTTATATCTTATGGCGTAAAAATAAAGCTGGAACACTAACGGAGTATGAAAAAAGAGGATGGATTCTGACTCGTACTTTCTTAGCATTATTTGTCTTATCTGTATTAGTAGGTGTATTAGTTTTTATATTTATGGAATATATTTATGGGATATATATTTAGACTTAGTCTCATTGTTTTAGGAGGTTCATAATATTCCGTTTTTGGTTAGTGGAAGAGCAGTTAGAGAAAGATTATAAAATGAGCAAAAAATATTTATTTTATATACTTACTTTTATAGTAACAATATCAATTTTAGGTATTATTAGTTATTCTTTTAGGTATCAGTGGTTTATAAACTCTATTGTTGATCAAAATCATAAACTTGGATTAAATCGTAATATAACAGGTTTTGCTGCCGATTATCCTTATATTTATACATATGGAGATTATGGAATTTTAATTCTTAATACTTTGCCTAACGGAAGTGTTAAGATTTTACCGAATTATAAAGGGTTTACCTATATAGATGGTGCTTATAGTATTGATGATAGTAGTCTTGATCGCTTAAAAAACGTGTACGGTGATAGACTACGTGTTTATTCATCTATTGATGACTTTTCTGAAGATGAACGATTGATTATAGATGAAATAACGAATAAGCAATCTAAGAGATTTGATAAAAATGATTGGCTTTATAAATCCTTTTAAATGAAAACTGTAAGTTTTATGACATACTATAAAGGTCTTGAATACTGTGGAATTGCAGTCACTTTTGGCCAAGTTGGCTCTAAGTTGTTGGATAATAACTCTCTATTTGAGAGTTTGCATGTCAAGTCCTCATAATTTAAGCATGGCTCAAAGAGTTTTGTTTGCTATTCCTGATAGTTTGATAGTTAATCAGACAATTTCACCAACTATTAATATTACTAATTAAGAAATTAAAAATGAATGGAAGAAATAAAAGACATGGAACTTTTATTAATTGGTTTACTACTATCTAACTATATGTTAATTAAAAATCAACGTAATAATCTCAAAAAATTTATTATTGTTTTTTTATTTAGTAATATATGGGGAGGATTAAATCTTTATTCTATGTATGAGCATATTAATGGTATTGAAAAAATCAATATATTATGCACATTACTTCTTATTTTGGTTGGTGAATATATATTTTATTATCGTTATAAAAAAGGAACATTGAAAGGGATATCTAAAATATATTTTGATATAAATAATTCTTTGTCTATTATTATAGTTGTTTCTTTTAGTATTATTGGAATAGTTTTTCTACTTTGGGAACTATTGAGGTGAAAATTATGAAAAAATTATTTTTTTATGCATTTGCATTATTCAATTTAATTTCACTTATATATAGTATGGCGTATGATTATATGACCGGTGCTGTAATTCATTATGATTTCTATGGAGCATTCTTTATTTGTTGGTTGATATTCTTTGGTATACTAAAACTTGTTCTTAGAGTATAAATTTATTTTTTAACTTAAAGTTAAATTTTTATATTATTACTAGCTTATTGAGAGGAAAATATAATGTGACGATTGATAGTATATGGATTTGCAGTATTAGCTATACTTAATATCTTATATGGAATAGTAGATGATATTTTAACAGGTAGTCCAATCCATTATGATTTTTATATAACTTCTTTTATTTGCTTCTCAATGTTTTTTATCGTATTAAAATTAGCTTTACGTGTATAAAATAATAGTTTGACATTCTTCCCTCTGTATTGCTACAATATTGTGTATAATATATGCGATGAAGCAGAGTAGTAAACCTCTCTAGCGAGTGAGGATGGTGTAAGCTCACATTTGGTTGAAGGCGCTGTAGAGCATTGGCAGGAACGCAGGTATTTGTTAGTAAAGGCCAACATAGAAAAAAGAGGGCGCAAGCCAAATAGGGTGGAACCGCGGGTATACTCGTCCCTGTAACGTTTTTCGTTACAGGGACTTTTTTGTTTGTAACGAAATGGTTGATTTTATGTCGGTTGTGTAAAGTGGAGGCAGCAATGACATTTCAAGAGATTATTTTAAATCTACAAAAATTCTGGAGCGATCAAGGTTGTATCGTTCAAAATCCATATGACATCGAAAAGGGTGCAGGTACAATGAACCCTGCTACATTCTTACATGCTATTGGTCCTGAACCATGGGCTGTATGTTATGTAGAACCTTCTCGTCGTCCAGCAGACGGTCGTTATGGTGATAACCCTAACCGTTTGTTCCAACATCATCAATTCCAAGTTATCGTGAAACCATCTCCAGATAATATTCAAGAATTGTACTTACAATCTTTGGCTGCATTGGGCATTCACGCTGAAGATCACGATATCCGCTTTGTTGAGGATAACTGGGAGTCTCCAACATTGGGCGCTTGGGGCCTTGGTTGGGAAGTATGGCTCGACGGTATGGAAGTAACTCAGTTTACATATTTCCAACAAGTTGGTTCCATCGACTGTAAACCCGTGTCCGTTGAAATTACATACGGTTTAGAACGTTTGGCTATGTACATTCAAGGCGTAGAAAATGTATATGATCTTAAATGGAATGAAAACGTTACATACGGTGATGTATGGCATGCCAACGAAGTTGAGCAATCCGTATATAACTTTGAATTAGCAGATACAGATATGCTCTTCAAATTGTTTGATATGTACGAAGCAGAAGCAAAACGCGTTTGCGAAGCGGGTTATGTATTACCAGCTTACGACTATGTATTGAAATGTTCCCACACATTCAACTTGCTTGATTCCCGTGGCGCTATTTCTATCAGCGAACGTACAGCTTTCATCGGCCGTGTACGTGCATTAGCTCGTATTTGTGCACAACAATACCTTGCTAAACGCGAAGAATTAGGATTCCCACTTTTGAAAGGAGATAAATAAGATGGCAAAAGATTTATTATTTGAAATCGGTGCAGAAGAAATTCCTGCCGGCTTTATGCCAAATATCTTAGGTCAATTGAAACAATTGGCTGAAACAAAATTAAATGATGCCCATCTTCCTTTTGAAAGCATCGAAACATATGGTACACCACGTCGGTTGGCTCTTATCGTAAAAGGTATTGCTGATACATCTGCTGAGATCAGCGAACGTCATAAAGGTCCATCCGCATCTATCGCTTATGATGCTGACGGTAATGCTACAAAAGCGGCTATCGGCTTTGCGCGTGGTAAAGGTCTAGATGTAGCAGATCTCGTTGTAGAAGACGGCTATATTTACGCTGAAACTAAAACTGCAGGCGTACCTGCAAAAGATATCGTAAGTGAAATGTTGCCACAATTGATTACAGGCCTTAACTTCCCTAAATCCATGCATTGGGGCGATTTAGATGCTAAGTTTGTACGTCCAGTACGTTGGCTTGTAGCATTACTTGATGAAGAAGTTATTCCTGTAGAGTTTGCTACTGTTCAATCCGGTAATGTATCTCGTGGTCATCGTTTCTTAGGTGCTGATGAAATCACTATTAAGAATGCAGCATCCTATGTAGACACATTAAAAGAAAATTTTGTTATGGTTGATCAAGACGCACGTCGTGAGTTGATCTCCAAACAATTACATGATATGGCAGCCTCTAAAAATGCATCCATCGTTTGGGATGATGATTTGTTAGAAGAAATCAATTATCTTGTTGAATGGCCTACAGCATTGTGCGGTGGCTTTGAAGAGTCCTACTTGGCACTTCCTGATGCTGCTATCATTACACCGATGAAAGACCATCAACGCTACTTCCCATTGGTTGGTCAAGATGGTAAATTGTTGCCAATGTTCTTAACAGTGCGCAATGGTTCTGACCATTCCATCGAAGTAGTTCAAGCTGGTAATGAACGCGTATTGCGCGCTCGTCTAGATGATGCTAAATTCTTCTTCAATGAAGACCGCAAGAAACCTCTTATCGATCGTCAAGATGGTTTAACTAAAATCGTATTCCAAGAAGGTCTTGGTAACTTAGCAGATAAAACTGAACGCTTGCTTAAATTGGGCCGTGTATTTGGCGAAGAATGTGGCTTGCACGAAGATGCAGCTGTTGTATTAGAACGCGCTACAGAGCTTGCTAAAACTGACCTTACTACAGGTATGGTTACAGAGTTCACTGAATTACAAGGTGTAATGGGTAAAGAGTACGCTTTACTTGATGGTGAATCTCCTGAGGTAGCAGAAGCTATTTTCGAACAATATTTACCACGCTTTGCAGGCGATGTATTGCCTCAAACAGAAGCAGGTAAAGTATTGTCTATCATCGATAAAGTAGATAACATCGTTGCTACTTTCAGCCGTGGCTTAATCCCTACAGGTTCTCAAGATCCATATGCATTGCGCCGTCAAACAATTGGTATTTTGAACATCTTGCTTGGTAGCGAATGGAATATCAGCTTGCGTCCAATCTTCAAAGCATCTATGGAATTATTGAATGTAGCTGCTGATAAACAAGAGGAATTGCTTAACCAAGTTGAAGAGTTCTTCACACTTCGTTTGAAAAACATCTTCCTTGATCGCGAAGTGCCTCATCATGTGATCGACTTGTTGTTGTCCAACAACGAATTGTCAGTTGCTGATGCAGAAGGTCTTGTAAACGCATTGTTAGCAAATCGCATCGATGAAAATGTTGAGCTTGTTCAAGCTTATACTCGTATGTACAATCTTGTAAAAGATGTAGAATATACAGGTGTTAATAGCGACTTATTGAAAGAAGATGCTGAAAAAGCATTGTTCGAAGCTGCTTCTAAAGCATCCGAAGCTAGCCTTGCAGCATGGGAAGCTGGCGACTACGCAGCTGTAGTAGCAGTTCCAGCAACTCTTGTGCCAACAATTAACCAATTCTTTGAAGATGTAATGGTTATGGACAAAGATGAAGCTATTAAAGCTAACCGTTTGCAACTTGTTCGTTTGGCGTACAGTGTAATGGCTATTATTGGCGATATTAGCGCATTAAAATAATATATTAGTAAAAGAACGATTCGACTTTCACCATGATATATAAGAGAAGAGGTACCTTACGGTGCCTCTTTTTTTGCTTTTACGAAGAATATACAGATTATATGCAGGATTTTTGGATGCTGTGGCGAATACCTTATAATATACAAAGTTGTATGAGGAGAATACCGATCATGAATCATGATGAATTATATAAAGCCTTATGTAAGGTGCCAAGCGGCAAAGAAAAGTCTCGTGATAGAATTATTATTGAATTATATATGCGGTCACAAGGAGCATCACAGAAACAGCTAGTAGATGCTCTTAATATGCGTCCTGCAACGGTATCTGAGCAGACGGATATTCTCATTGAATTAGGGTATGTCACAAAACATATCGACTTTATGGATAAACGCATATCGGTGGTAGGTTTAACAGATGAGGGGAAACGGTTAGGCAAATCACTATTACATTCGTATGACCAATTTTTGAATGTCTTGTTCTCCGACTTATCTGAAGAGGAACAAGAGGAGTTATATCGTTTATTAGGCAAGCTAAAACGGCCTATTTTACGAAAATAATTTTATTCTCAAAATTATATAGAAAATACTTGCTAAGGGTACGTGATTTATGGTAATATATTTCTGTTAATTTGAGACAGTCCGCTGCCTATAAGGTGTAGGTATTGAATGTCTGCAAACAGGAGGAAACAATGAACATTATTAACGTACTTGAACAAGAACAACTTCGTACAGACATCCCTACTTTCCGTGCTGGTGACACAGTTCGCGTACACGTAAAAGTAGTGGAAGGTACTCGTGAACGTATCCAAGTATTCGAAGGTTTGGTAATTAAACGTCAAAACGGTGGCGTACGTGAAACTTTCACAGTTCGTCGTATTGCATCCGGTGTAGGTGTAGAACGTACATTCCCACTTCACAGCCCACGCTTAGCTAAAATCGAAGTTATGCGTCGTGGTGTTGTTCGTCGTGCTAAATTGTACTACTTACGTAACCTTACTGGTAAAGCTGCTCGTATTCGCGAAAAACGCTAATGTTCATAAAAGGCTGCCGTTGGCAGCCTTTTATTTTTGCTAAAATTTAGATATGAAAGGAAATACTATGGCAGATTCACCTATCGTACATTGGTTCCCTGGGCATATGGCGAAAGCCACACGTATGATTACGGAGTATATCAAAAAGGTAGACGTAGTTATTGAGTTACTAGATGCGCGTATTCCTCGTTCTAGTGCTAACCCTGTAATCACAGAACTCGTTGGTCAGAAACCTCATATCGTACTGTTAAATAAAGTAGATTTAGCAGACCCTAAAGCTACAAAGGAATGGACTGAGTTCTTTACTAAACAAGGCATCACGGTACTAGCTATCGATTCTAAATCTGGCAAGGGTAATAAGAAGTTAATATCCACTGTAGAGCGTTTGAGCAAGTCTATCATCGACCGTTGGGTCGCAAAAGGCATTCGTAGTCGTTCTGTACGTACCATCATCTTAGGGATTCCTAACGTTGGTAAATCTACGTTGATTAACTCCTTAGCTGGCTCTGCAGCAACACGTACAGCTAACAAAGCTGGTCATACCCGTGGTCAACAATGGGTTAAAATTGGTAAAAACCTTGAATTGCTCGATACACCAGGCGTATTATGGCCTAAATTAGAGGACCAACGCGCGGCGGCTCGCCTTGCTATGACGGGTGCTGTTTCTGATGATGTGTATGACTTAGAGCATGTAATGAAACAGTTATTAAATCATTTATTGACGAATACGCCAAATATTTTGGTAGAACGTTATAAATTAAAAGAAGAAGAGATGACAGATGTAGATACTATTCTTGAAAGCATCGGTCGTCGTCGCGGCTGTCTCGTTAGCGGTGGTGTAGTAGATTTTGATAAAGCACGCCGCATTATCTTGCAAGACTATCGCAATACTAAACTAGGTACAATTACTCTCGATAAAGTTGATGAAGAACCATACTATCCTGAAAATGGTGAGGACACACAAAATGGATAAGGATACATTTAGTAAATTGAAAGTAGCAGATATAAAAGCTCTTTTTGAAACTGAACAAGCCTTGGAGATTTTGCCTTTAGCCCGAGAGGACGATCGTAGTTCTGTACAAAAATTGGCCGCTTCTTACATTAAGCGCCAAGAAAAAGAGCTAAAAGAACAGCAACGCCTCATGAGCATGTATGACTATGAAGGCATGTTCTACGATCAAGGTATGTATCACGTAGCTGGTGTTGATGAGGTAGGTCGTGGCCCTATTGCAGGACCTGTAACGGTAGCGGCCGTTATATTGCCGCCTATGACATTAATTCCAGGTTTGAATGACTCTAAAAAGCTGACCGAAGAAAAGCGTGAAGCCCTCTACGATATCATCATGAAAGAGGCCGTAGCCGTGAGCTGTATTTCCTACGGTCCAGATAAGATTGATGAACTCAACATCTACGAAGCTACGCGTCAAGCTATGTATGAGGCGATTCGCACGCTTAGCGTACCAGCGGAAGCAGTAGTGGCGGATGCTATGAAACTACCTGACTTAACGATTCCTGTGGAGTCTATTGTAAAAGGTGACAGTAAAAGTGCTAATATTGCAGCTGCATCTATTATTGCTAAGGTTACGCGAGATCGTTATATGAAACAGCTCGATGAGGAATACCCTGGTTATGGTTTTGGTATCCACAAGGGATACTATACTGAGCTTCATAAAGAAGCGGTAGAACAACAAGGGGTAACACCACTTCATCGCAAGAGCTTTGAACCTATTAAATCTATCGTTCGTTGGGTTAAGCCAGAGTAATTCGTAATACATTTATTTTATGATTCGACTATTAAGTTAAGCTTTATATTTGTATTAATTGTATTAGTTGTATCATTATAAATTGCATATAGTTCATAACCGTAAAGAGGTTCCTATTGGTCACCTATGTGACTATTAGGAACCTCTTTTGTATTTACTTTTACAGCATTCATATTCTACGCTACAAGTAAGTATTACCTGTTGAAAGTTTAGAGATACTTTGAATAGTACAATTCAGAAGGTTATTGTAGCTAATACACCTAAATAGGAGGTATATATGAAGACTATTAGTACAGGTAAAGCATTTAATGAACTAGACTCAAAAGAGCTTGGTAAATGGGGGGAACGCATTGCAACCCAGTATATTGAAAAGTTAGGTCTTACCGTAGTAGATACAAATTATCGAACGCGATTAGGGGAAATCGATATCATTGCAAAACGTGATTTAGTGTATCACTTTATTGAAATTAAAGCTCGCCGTGGCATGCAACATGGATTGGCACGTGAGGCAGTTACTAAAAAGAAACAAAAGCATATTAAACGGGCAGCCATGTTATTTTTATATGATCTACATCAAAAGAAACGGCACTGGAAAGAAATATCCTTTGATGTAATAGAGGTGTATCTTCACGAGGACTTTCAAAGTTCTATCCATTATTTGCCGCAGTGTTTTTAGTGAGGTTTCTTATGTATGCAAAACTATATGGAGCCACCTTACATGGCATAGATGGATGCATTATTACGGTAGAGGTCGATATATCACAAGGTTTACCTGTATTTGATATCGTAGGACTGCCTAATCAGTCCGTAAAGGAAGCTCGGGAACGTGTGAGGGCGGCTATTAAAAATAGTGGCTATGACTTCCCTATGAGGCGTATCGTAGTCAATCTAGCACCTGCTACAATTCGTAAAAGTAGCGCAGGACTCGATTTAGCGATTGCGTTAGGGGTTCTCATTGCATCGGGGCAGATCAAGGGGCGTAAAGCTAATATTTCAGCTTTGTTGAATAGATGTTTATTTATGGGCGAGCTAGCCTTGGATGGTTCATTGCTACCGACCTTTGGCACCTTGGCGATGTCGTTGGCAGGGTTAGAAGCTGATTACTCCACTATATATACAGGCGTAGAAAATGGACATACTCTAAAAGCTATTCCAAATCTTACTGTATATGGCGAGTCTTCATTACAAGATATTATTACCGTCTTAGAAGACCAGGTGAAATCTAAATCTATTTCAACTTCCAAAAACGTAAAAATAGGGAAACATCAAGATGAGATATTAACAGATACGATGGATAATAAAAACCATAATACTATGTATGATGTAGATTTTGGTGATGTACAAGGTCAAGAGCTTGGTAAACGTGCCATGCTCATCAGCGCTGCAGGACATCATCATTGTATTATGATAGGTCCGCCTGGTGGTGGTAAAACGATGATGGCTGAACGTTTACCGACCATATTGCCTCCTATGACTTGGAATGAGATGGTTGAGGTAAGTCGCATCCAAGATGTGATCGGTTTACTTGGTGATAAGGGACTCGTTAAAACAAGGCCTTTTAGGCATCCACATCATACGGCGACTTTAGCGAGTATGGTAGGCGGAGGTATACAAGGACGCCCTGGAGAGGTCACACTTGCTCACGGTGGTGTTTTATTTATGGATGAAGCACCAGAGTTTCAGCGCCAAGTTATTGATGCGCTAAGGCAGCCCTTAGAATCTCGCACAATTACTATCAATAGGTCTCAAGGTAATTATATGTATCCCGCCAATTTTATTTGTATCTTGGCCGCAAATCCCTGTCCCTGTGGTTATTATCATGACCCACATAGGGAATGCATATGTTCTGAAACGATGGTTAAAAACTATCAGCAACGATTGTCAGGGCCTATTATGGACCGCATTGATTTACATATTCCCGTTGAAAGGCCTACACTAGAACAATTATTAGATAATTCGACGTCTACTATGACAAGTGAAAGCATGATGCAACAAGTTATTTTGGCAACTGCTTTGCAACAGAAACGTTATGAAAACTTAGAATTTAATTCTAATGGAGCCGTACCTCATAAGGCCATAGGTGAGCTATGTCATATTACGGATAAGGCATGGAGTGTATTAGGCAATATATTTGATCACTTTCATTTAAGTGGACGTGCCTTTGATCGCATATTAAAGGTGGCTCGTACTATAGCGGACCTTGAGGGAAATCCACAAGTGGAGCCTAATCACATTTCCGAGGCTATGTTGTTTAGAACAGGTAAATAGGTGTAAAGATGACTAGATACGATGATACTATTTATATTGCAGGCTTGCAAAGTTTATATAATGTGGGAGCCACACATGTACGGCGTTTTATAGAGGATTTTGGATCGCCCTATGATGCTTGGCAAGCCGTTAAGAAAATTGAAAATTTAAAGCCTTATACACATATTTCTACTGCTGATAAACGTGCTATAGCATCATCGGCTAAGGATGAAAAGTTAGATTATATCATTCATAAAATAGACGAATATAAGATGGATGTTACTACCTTTTTAGATAAAGATTTTCCATCTATTTTGAACCATATTTATAATCCACCGGCTATATTGTTTATGCGAGGTAATAGAGCCCTTTTAGATAAACGGCTAAATCGGATTGCCCTTGTAGGGGCACGGCGCTGCTCATTATACGGACGGAATGTGGCGAGAATGCTTGGTAAAGAGCTCGGCAAATATAGCACTATTATCGTCAGTGGCGGCGCACGAGGTATTGATGCACATGGTCACGAAGGGCTATTAGCTAGTCAGGGGTATGGGATTGTGGTCATGGGTTGTGGCTTAGATATAGTATATCCACGAGAGAATACAAAATTATTTGACAGAATCTTACAAAACAATGGTTTGCTTGTATCTGAATACCCACCTGGTACGCCACCATCTGCTAAACATTTCCCCGCTCGAAATCGTATCATTAGCGGCCTTAGTAGAGGTGTAATCGTAGTAGAGGCAAAAGCAAGTAGTGGATCATTGATTACAGCTGATATGGCTGTTAGCGAAGGGCGAGATGTATTTGTAGTGCCTTGTAATTTATTAGACCATACGGCAGATGGCAATAAATTTCTCATGCGTAATGGAGCCTTTGTATTAACTGGTTATGAGGACATCGTCAAGGAATATCATTTAACCTTGCGAGATATGTTTAGTACTAAAGAAAAACTTTTACCACTAAATAAAAGAGACACTATGGGTGTAAAAGATAGTAATCAAATGGCGAATAATGGTCAGGGTGTTGATACACAAGGGCTCTCTATGTTAAGCTTTAATGTGGATAGGAGTCTAATCTTGAGCGAAATACCTCATGATCGTTGTATCACCGTTAGTGATATTTTGAAAGCGACCTCTATTCCATTACAACAACTGCAGCCCTTATTACTAGAGTTAGAAATGGAAGGGGCTATAGAGAATCATCCGCCGAGAGGCTATATTAATATGACTAGGAGTGATATACTTGTCCATTAAACGATCAATCGTTATTGGCGAGCCAAAAGCAGCTAGTACTAGTAAAGATACTAAAAAGAAAAGTACTAAAAAAGAGAGTACTACGATAAAGCGTAAGGTTGCTAAAGAAGCCCTTACTCCAATGGGAATTGTACGGGATAAATCTGTAGTACAAACCTCCGTGCCACCAGAGCAACGGGAACCACGCGTATATAATCCTGATGGCAAAGTATTGGTTATCGTAGAGTCTCCTGCTAAATCTAAAACAATTGAAAAATTCTTAGGTCCTAACTATGTTGTAAAGGCGAGTATGGGCCACTTACGAGATTTGCCAAAGTCTCAAATGGGCATCGATATCGAACATGATTTCACGCCCCGTTATAGCAATTTGGTAACTCGTAAAAAGGTTATTGATGAACTCGTTTCCTACGCCGATGAAAGCAGTGCCGTATTGCTCGCAACTGACCCTGACCGCGAAGGGGAAGCTATTTCTTGGCATTTAGCGTACATTTTAAATGTAGATCCTACATCTACATGTCGTATTACGTTTAATGAGATTACTAAAAATGCTGTAGCAGAGGCCTTAGAGTCTCCACGTACTATCGATATGAATATGGTTGATGCCCAACAAGCACGCCGTGTATTAGACCGTATCGTAGGCTATAAATTGAGCCCTTTATTATGGAAAAAGGTTTGTAAAGGCCTTAGTGCCGGTCGTGTGCAATCCGTTGCAGTTCGACTTATCTGTGAACGAGAGCGAGAAATTCAAGCTTTTGTGCCACAAGAGTACTGGACTATTGAAGGCAATTTTGAAACGCCTAAAAAAGAGGCTTTCACAGCAGAATTGACTCATATTAAAGGTAAAAAAATCGATATTACTACTGAAAGTGAAGCACAAGCCGTAGTAGATGCTATTGGCGGAGCCGATGCAGTAGTGAGAAATATTGAGAAACGCAAGCGTTCTCGTAAAGCAGCACCTCCGTTTACAACGTCTACGTTGCAACAAGATGGTGTGCGTAAATTGAACTTTGGTGCGAAGCGTACCATGATGATTGCACAACATCTTTACGAAGGTCTTGAAATTGGTTCCTATGGTCACGTAGGTTTGATTACGTATATGCGTACAGACTCTACGCGTATCTCTAAAGAGATGCAAGAAACGGCTAAGGACTTTATCCTTCGCAATTATGGGGAAGACTATTATCCGTCTAAACCAAATGTGTACGGTTCTAAGGGTTCTGCTCAAGATGCGCACGAAGCAATTCGTCCCACATCTCTCGAGTTAACGCCTAAGATGGTTGAGCCATTCTTGAGTCGTGATGAACTTAAGCTGTATACGTTGATTTGGAATCGTTTTATGGCGAGCCAAATGGCACCACAACAAAATGAATCTACAACCATTGAGTTGGTAGTTCAAAATGATTATACATTTAAAGCAACGGGCTCTCGTGTTATCTTCCCTGGCTTTAGCGCCGTTTATGAAGATGTGAAAAAAGAGGATGCTCCTCAATTGCCTGCCCTTAAAAAGAATGATGCAGCCCATACGGTAGAGGTATTGCCTGAACAACATTTCACGCAACCACCTCCTCGTTACTCTGAGGCGAGCCTTATCAAAACACTAGAAGAACTCGGTATTGGTCGTCCTAGTACGTATGCACCAATTTTAGATACAATCGTTAGTCGTAACTATGTAGAGAATACAAATAAACAATTCGTTCCAACCGAGCTAGGCTTTGTGGTGGTAGACTTCTTGATCGCGTACTTCGAAAAGATCATCAATACTGGCTTTACGCGAGACCTTGAAGAAGAGCTTGATGCAATTGCATCTGGCAAGGATACGTATGTAAAAGTATTATCTGACTTCTACGAGGTATTTGCGCAAGAACTAGAAGATGCGAGCGATGTAGATCGCATTGAAATTGCATCTATGGAAAGTGATGAAACTTGTGAACTTTGCAATAGTCCAATGGTATATAAATTTGGTCGCTATGGTAAGTTCCTAGCATGTTCTAACTTCCCAGAATGTAAAAATACTAAACCTATTACAGTAGGTACAGGTGTAACTTGCCCTAAATGTAAGGAAGGGGAAATCGTAGAGCGTAAGTCTCGTCGTGGTCGTCTATTCTACGGCTGTAATCGATATCCACAATGTGACTTTACATTATGGGATAAACCAACCCATGATTTCTGTGAAACATGTGGTTCTATTATGGTTGAAAAGACATATAAAAATGGTACAACTAAAAAGTTCTGTTCCAATGAAACATGTCCAACTAGACCACCAAAGAAAACAAGAAAGAAAAAAAGCGAAGCTAGTGAAGAAACTGTAAAAGAGTCTAAAGATTCTAAAGAATCTAAAGGAGCTAAAAAGTCTAGCAAAGCTAAAAAAGAGGAAACAACAGTTGAATAATAAAAATGTTATTGTTATTGGTGCGGGCCTAGCAGGTTCTGAGGCGGCTTGGCAACTCGCTAATCGTGGCATTCATGTAGACTTATATGAAATGCGTCCTGTGAAGAGTTCTCCTGCGCACCAAACAGATCAATTTGCAGAGCTCGTATGTAGTAACTCCTTGCGTGCTGGCAATATTGAAAATGCAGTAGGTCTTTTAAAAGAAGAAATGCGTCGTTTAGGTTCCCTTATTATGGAATGTGCTGACGCAACTGCTGTACCTGCCGGTGGTGCCTTGGCCGTTGATCGTCATTTGTTTAGTGAAATGGTGACGAAGAAGGTAAAGGGACATCCTAATATTACGGTTCACAATGAAGAGGTAACTGACATACCTGCTGAAGGCACTGTTATCTTCGCTTCTGGTCCACTTACGTCTGAAGCATTAGGCGATAAGATTAAAGCCTTAACAGGTGAAACAGGTTTTTATTTCTACGATGCAGCAGCGCCCATTGTTACGGCAGAATCTTTAAATTACGACAAAGTATTTGCCGCTTCTCGTTACGACAAGGGCGATGCAGATTACCTTAACTGTCCTATGACAGAAGAGGAATATAAAGCATTTTGGCATGAGCTCACTACAGCTGAAGCTGTGCAACCGAAGGATTTTGAAAAGGAAATCTACTTTGAAGGTTGTATGCCAGTAGAAATCATGGCCAGTCGTGGGGAAGACACATTGCGCTATGGTCCACTTAAACCAGTTGGTTTAGTAGATAAACGGACTAATGAGGAATCTTATGCAGTAGTACAATTGCGTAAGGAGAATAAAGAAGGCACCATGTTTAACTTGGTAGGCTTCCAAACTCATTTAAAGTGGGGCGAACAAAAGCGTGTATTTGCTATGATTCCAGGTCTTGAAAATGCTGAATTTATCCGTTATGGCGTCATGCACCGCAATACATATATTAACTCTCCTGAGTTATTGAATCATGCATTCCAACTTAAAAAGGAACCACGCCTATTCTTCGCTGGTCAAATGACAGGCGTAGAAGGGTATTTAGAATCTGCTGCCAGTGGTCTCATGGTAGGTTTTCAAGTAGAACGTTATTTAGTGGAACGCTCATTTATTGATTTCCCTAAAACTACGGCAATCGGCTCTCTCAGCCACTATATTTCTAACTATGAAGGGTCTAACTTCCAACCAATGAATGTCAACTTTGGCATCATGGATCCATGGCCTCAAAAAATACGTAAGAAAAAAGAGAAAAATGCATTGATTGCTAATCGAGCATTAGAAGATCTCGATGCATTAAAAGGTAAAGAAAATTTATAAGGTAAAGTTTTTTATGTATTAGTCTAACTTGTTCGGTCAATCGTACTTGATAGGTCAATCGTAAATTATAACTTACATAAAAAAATCCTTCATTCAAAGGGTATACCTAGGAATGAAGGATTTTTTATTATTTACTGTTTTATTTACGCTTTTTGGCTTTAACTGTTGGCTCTGTAGCAACAATTACTGTTTGATTTTTCTTTTCTAGATAGCCTAGATAGATAAATACACAGATGCCCACAATGATTGCTACGAGGCTAGTCATTTGAGCAGATTTTAAACCTAATGTTAGATTAACATAATCGCCACGCAAGAACTCTAAGAAGAAACGAGCTGTTGAGTAGAGAATAGCGTATAGGACAAATACTTGACCTTTAGCATGTTTGAAGGAACCAAATAATAAAAGGGCAACAAAGATTAGAATATCGATCTGACCTTCCCACACTTCCGCAGGCCATAGTGGTTGATTGCCGTAGGTGCGGTACGCAAGGGTACTTTCAGGATAGATAATACCATAATTACCACCCGTAGGATGACCGAAAGCATCGCCGTTTAAAAGATTTGCCATACGGCCTACAGATTGTGCCAAAATCAATGCTGGTGCAAATAGATCGGCAAAGGCCCAGAAGTCGATATTGTTTTTACGAAGATACCAGTAGCCCGCAATTGTGCCTAGTACAACACCACCTTGGATAGCCATACCACCTTGCCAAACGAAGGGGATTTCTAATAAATGATTACCATAATAATCCCAGTCAAAGAAGAATACGTCCCATAGGCGAGCACCGATGAGGCCAGCTACAGCAACTGTAATGGAGAAATCAATGATGTGCTCATGCCAACCACGACCATCTTTCTTTAACAGTACATACGCCACTGAGGCGCCGCAGATGATAGCCAAGGCCAACATAACGCCATAGGCTCTAATGGGGAAGTCCCCTATAAAAAATAAATATTGATGCATATAAAACTCCTTATGTGATAATTTTTATTAGTACATAAATTAAATTATAAATTACATACACTCTTCATGCAAGAAAAGAGATGAACTCTATATAATATGGTATAATATAGAGATTGGTATTGTATCCCAGTATGGGAACTAGAGTTAGGAGAGTACATGATTCGCAAATCTACTATTTTTAAATCGTTAACAGCTTTAGTAATGTCCGCATTATCAACGACTGCCGTACAAGCAGAGGTATTGGTACCGTTAGAGCAATTTCTAGCGACAACAACGCGTCATTACGAAGCAAATCAATATAAAACAGCATATACGGTGTATGTGCCTCAAACAGAATTACAAGGTAATATGGTTGTATTAAATCCATCAGCCGTTGGTGAACCTGTTAAATTGCCTATTACTAAACAAAATGGTATTACTTATGTTGATATCGAGTCTGATCCAGCAATGCTTGGCGTTAGTTATACAAAAACTAATGGTCAATTAACATTAGGTCCTGCACCGCAAGCATCAATGGTAAAAGCCCCTTATACATTGCAAACTCCATTGTCTTGGGCATTTGACCCATGGCCGACAGAGGGGGCACCATACCAAGCTAAACTTAATACGAGTGGGGATAACATCATTTCTCCTAGCTGGTTTAAATTACATAGTTTAGGTCTTGAGGCTAGCCCAAATGTAAACATTGATTATGTGAATGCCTATAAAGGTAAGGGTTACCATGTATGGCCATTGATTACGAATCGTTTTGATCCAGATTTTACAAGTGGCATTTTAGCAGACCAATCAGTATGGAAAAAATATGCTCATAACCTTGTTCAATATGCTTATATTTATGGCTTTGATGGTTATAACTTCGACTTTGAAAATATCGACTATGCTGACCGCGATCGTTTAACAGCGTTTGTAGCGTATTTGTCTAACCATTTACACCAATACAATATTAAAACATCTATCGATGTAACGGGGTATTCTGATAGTCCTGAATGGTCTTTGGTATATAACCGCAGTGCCTTTTCTAATTCCGTAGACTATGTGGTTCTTATGGCGTATGATGAAACATGGGCTAAGAGTACTACAGCTGGTCCTGTAGCAAGTTATCCTTGGGTTCGTAACCATACTGAAAGATTGCTTTCAGAGGTTCCATCTCATAAGTTAGTGCTTGGTGTACCATTCTACATGCGTTTGTGGCATGATACAAATGGCTATGCTAAGGGCGAAACATTGGCTATGAAGAATACTGGTACTTACTTTGCTAACCACAAAGATAAAATGACTTGGGATGATCGTTTGAAACTATATTATCTATCTATTCCAACAAGTTCTGGCTCTGATCGTATTTGGTTTGAAGATAACACATCTTTAGGCTTAAAATTAGACCTTGTAAAAGAATTAAAACTCGGTGGCTTTGCTGCATGGCGTAAAGGTTTTGAAGATGAATCTACTATCTCAATGATTCAAGGTAAAGACTTAGGTCGTGGCATTCCTAAATCCGATACCGTAGATGTTCCTGAACCTGTAGTAGAGGAAACAAAACCATTAACTAAGCTTGAACAATACAAATTGCGCTTAGAGGAAAAAGAAAAGGCTAAAGCTGCTAAAGCAGAAGCGAAACGCAAGGCTAAAGAAGAAAAAGAAGCAGCAAAACGCAAAGCTAAAGAAGAAGCTGAACAAGCAAAAGCTGAGAAAAAACGCCAAGCAGAGGAAGCTAAGGCAGAGAAAAAACGCTTATCAAAATCCGTACAAGTAGTAAAACGCTAGTGTTTGACTGCTTTTACTTGAAGTAGTAAAATAAAAACATTGATTATAAAACGGCAACTAATGAGGTTGTCCATATGAGGAGGCTCCTACATGAACGAAAAATATGTAGCCCAAGATCTTGAGAAAAAGTGGCAACAGTATTGGGAAGATAACCATACATTTAAAACAGAATATGATGAATCTAAAGAAAAATACTATGTATTAGAAATGTTTCCGTACCCATCTGGTAATTTACACATGGGTCACGTGCGTAACTATTCCATTGGTGATGTAGTAGCTCGTTTCAAAAAAATGAAGGGCTTCAACGTGTTGCATCCAATGGGGTGGGACTCCTTTGGTATGCCTGCAGAAAATGCGGCTATCAAACATGGCATTGCACCTAAAACATGGACTCTTGATAACATCGAGAATATGAAATTGCAACAAAAAGCACTTGGTTTGTCCTACGACTGGGACCGCGAAGTAGCAACTTGCAAAGAAGATTACTACAAATGGACACAATGGTTCTTCCAACAGTTTTATAAAAAAGGCTTAGCATACAAAAAAGAAGCTAAAGTAAACTGGTGTGAAACGTGCCATACTGTATTGGCAAATGAACAAGTAATCGACGGCGCTTGCTGGCGTTGTGACAATACTGTTGAGAAAAAAGATTTGTCTCAATGGTTCTTGCGCATCACTGAATATGCGGATCGCTTGTTAACGGATTTGGATACTCTTGATCACTGGCCACAACGCGTTAAATTGATGCAAAAAAACTGGATTGGCCGCTCTGAAGGTACAGAATTCTCCTTCGAAGTACCATCCATTAATGAACGTGTAGCTGTATATACAACTCGTGTGGATACGATTTATGGCGTAAGCTATGTTGTATTGGCTCCTGAACATCCATATGTAGAACGCATTATTGAAAATGCTCCTAATAAAGCTGAATTAGAAGCTTTCATTACGCGTATGCGCAATATGAGCGACATCGATCGTACATCTACAGATACACCTAAAGAAGGTATGTTTACTGGTTCCTATGCAGTAAATCCTATGTCTGGTGAACAAGTTCCAGTTTGGATTGCAAACTATGTATTAGTAGACTATGGTACTGGTGCTGTAATGGGTTCCCCTGCACATGATGAACGGGACTGGGAATTTGCTCATAAATATGATTTGCCTATTAAACAAGTTGTTGCTCGTGAAGGTGAAGAATATAGTCTTGAAAAATGGCAAGAATGGTACCATGAAGATGGTATCCTAGTTAACTCTGGTGAATTTAATGACCAAACATCTGAAGAGGCTCGTAAAAATATTACAGCTGCACTTAATGAGCGAGGCATTGGTGAAGGTAAAGTAAACTTCCGTCTTCGTGATTGGTTGATTTCTCGTCAACGTTACTGGGGCGTGCCGATTCCTGTAGTATATTGTGAAAAATGCGGTGAACAACTCGTTCCTGAAGAAGAGTTGCCAGTACGCTTGCCAGAGGATGTTAAATTTGAATCTGGTGCCGTATCTCCATTGGCTACATCTGAAAGCTTCTTAAATACTACATGTCCTAAATGTGGTGGCCCTGCACGTCGTGAGACAGATACAATGGACACATTTATCGATTCCTCTTGGTACTTCTTGCGCTATACAGATGCGAAAAATGACCAAGCTCCATTCGATAAAAAAATCGCTAACTACTGGATGAACGTTGACCAATATATCGGTGGTATTGAACATGCTATCTTGCACTTGTTGTACTCTCGATTCTTTGTGAAAGTTATTCACGATTTAGGACTTATCGAAGCTAACGAACCATTCCGTGGCCTGTTAACACAAGGCATGGTACTTAAAGAAGGCAGCAAAATGTCTAAATCCAAAGGTAATGTAGTTTCTCCTGAAGAAATTATCAATACTTATGGTGCAGATACGGCGCGCTTGTTCATTCTATTCGCAGCTCCTGTAGATCGTGACCTTGATTGGTCTGACCAAGGCGTTGAAGGTTCTTATCGTTTCTTAGGTCGTGTATGGCGTATTGTTGATGCGTACAACGAAGAAGGTAAGAAAAATGTAACTGGTGAACTTACAAAAGACGAATTCGCATTGCGTCGTGAGTTACACCGTGTTATCAAAAAAGTTACGGAAGACCTCGATAATAACTTCAACTTCAATACAGCTATTTCTGCTATCATGGAACTTGTAAACGCTATGTATGCTCATAAGGATAAAGCTAAGACTATCAATAGCGCCTTAGCTAATGAATTGACTCGTTCCTTATTGCTTCTTTTAGCACCATTCGTTCCTCATATTACAGAAGAGTTGTGGCATGAATTAGGTGAAACTACATCCATCCATACTGAAAATTGGCCTGTATACGAAGAATCTGCTCTTGTAGTAGACGAAGTAGAAGTAGTATTGCAAGTAAATGGTAAAGTTCGTGATAAACTTACTGTTTCCGTAAATATTACGAAAGAAGAATTAGAAACAATGGCTAAAGAATCTAGCCGTGTTCAAGAGTTTACAGAAGGTAAAAATATCGTAAAAGTTATTTATGTTCCTGGTAAACTTGTAAATATCGTTGTTAAATAACGATATCCTATTCGTTTAATACTGTAAGCCCCCCAACTACATAGGTAGAAGGGGGCTTATTTTTAAGTGAGGTAATTATGGCAAAACGTAGCGATTATATTTCTTGGGATGAATACTTCATGGGCGTTGCCATTTTGGCAGCACAACGTTCTAAAGACCCAAATACACAAGTTGGTGCATGCATCGTTAGCAATGATAATAAAATCTTATCCATTGGCTATAATGGTATGCCTTTAAATTGTAGTGATGATGATTTCACATGGGAACGCGATACAGCAGATGATAATAAATACTTTTATACTGTACATAGCGAACTCAATGCCATACTTAATTATCGGGGCGGTTCTTTAGAAGGTTCTAAAATATATGTAACACTATTCCCTTGTAATGAATGTGCAAAAGCCATCATTCAAAGTGGCATTAAAGCTGTTATCTACCGAGATGATCTTTACAAGGATACAAAAGAGGTTAAGGCATCTAAACGGATGCTAAAAACAGCAGGTGTAGAAATTATTGAATATAAACCTACAGGACGGACTTTACATATTACCGTATGATAAACTATAAAAGCATATTATTATAAGAAAAGCTCTTATCTATTAATAATGGATAAGAGCTTTTGCTATATTTTTACTATGTTAGATTGTATACCTAAATTATACTTGTAAACGACCGTCAATCATAATATCAACGGCTTGACCATCACGAGTATATCCCTTAATATTCATGTGTTCATGACCAATCATAAAGTCCACATGTGTTAAGGAGTGGTTAAGGCCGCGTTCCTTTAATTCCTCTTCAGATAAACCATCGCTGTTTTTAAGGCATGTAGGATAAGATGCACCAATTGCTAAATGGCAGGATGCATTTTCATCAAATAATGTTTCGTAGAATATTTGGTTAGATTGGCTAATTGGGCTAAAGTGATCCACTAATGCTACTTCGCCAAGGTAGTGGGAGCCTTCATCAGTTTCTACTAATTCTTTTAGAACTTCATAACCTTCTTTTGCAGTGTATTCTACGATTTTACCATCTTTAAAGGTGAAGGAGAAATCAGAAATTGTATTGCCATGGTAAATTAATGGTTTTGTGCTGTACACAACGCCATTTACACCATTATATTGAGGAGCAGAGAAAACTTCCTCTGTAGGTATATTAGCGTTGAAAATAGTACCATCTTTAGAGGATTCTTCACCACCTAGCCAGATATGACCTTCTGGCAATTCTAATAAAAGGTCGGTGCCGTTTTCACAAGTGTAACGCAATGATTTTAAGTCTAATTTATTCAATGCTTCACAGCGATGACGCAATTTTGCCATGTGATGACGATATGTATCTTTTGGTTCAATACCTTCAATGCGACAAAGTTTTAATAATGTTGCCCACAATTGATCGATTTTTTCTTCGTCAGTACCTTCATAGCCAAGTAAATTTGCCCATAGAACGGTCGGTACTGATGCTACACACCATGTAACAGAAGAGTTCATGATAGCTGTGTGATAGAAGGATAATGCTTTATTTAAATTGCGAGACTGTAAGGAAATACGATCTGTTGGGATACCTTCTAATGCTTTAGGATTAGCACTGATCAAAGATAAAAATGCTGCCTTATCATCGATGTATTGCTTGTAGAATTCAGGAATCCAGTTAGCCGGTTTTTCTAAGACAGATTCTTTAGCATGTAATAAGCGTTGACGAGCGATAGGGGAACATCTCCAGTTAAGAACTACTTCTTTTGCGCCTAGCTCATAGGCTTCTTCAGTAACAATTACTGCAAAATCTTTATTTTCTACATCAACAGAAATAACTAATGTTTGGTCTTGTTGTAAATTTACGCCGTACTTTAGTAATGTATGGGCGTATTTTTTTAATGTTTCTTGATTCATAAATTCTCCTTTTATTCGACATCAATTGTTAAACTCCTGCTAGTGTGACTAATAGAGTCAGTGGTAGGAGTTTTATTTTTCATAGGGAAATCCTTCAGTAGGAGGTGCACTATGAAATATAAATTGAAGCCGTATATGATAATTATATTAATCCTATGTATTTTAGTAGGAATTTATTTCCTATGGCCTATTATAACAGATGAAAGCGATTCTGTCCTTGTTGAAGGGGGAGTAGATGGAAGTTCTTCTATATCAAATGTAGCAGAAATATCTAATAAACCGATTGCTTATATTACAGGTGCCGTAGTTTCACCTGGTCTATATGAGCTTGAAAGCTCAGCAACAGTAGGAGATGTTATCAAGCTAGCAGGAGGACTGTTACCGTATGCAGATGTTGAGTCTATTAATATGGCTAAATCAGTTACTGGAGGAGATCATATTCATGTAGTATTTAACTTTCACGGAAATCCTGAAGCGTTATTACGTGGTAATAAGATAAATATTAATACAGCTACTGCTAAAGAACTAGATGCGTTGCCCGGCATTGGTCCTGCTATGGCTAAAAGAATAGAAGAATATCGCTCACAAAAAGGTCCCTTTACATCTGTTGAAGGCATCAAGGGGGTGAAGGGCATTGGTGACGGCGTATTTAAGAAGATTAAAGACAAAATTACAATCTAAATCAATAAGTAGACATGAAAATTTTCAGTATGTTGATCCGTGTTTAAATTCTTTAGATTTGGTCAATAAGAAACAATCTATAACGCATAGCCAATGGGCACATATTATATTGGGTTCTATAATTATGGGTACAATATTAGGCTATGGTCAGTATTATCCAGTACTTAATCAGATGCGCTACATCTTTGCTATCGGGTTAGCTATTATAGTTGTAGGTATTTTCAAGGCATTTCAATTGTCTGATAGATGGCATTCACTTAGCAAGTTAATGGTCTTAGTATTTGTTTTAGTTGGTTTATCTTATTGTCAAACAGATTTACGGATTATACATTTTAATAGTTATACATCATATTATTTACAGCAAGAAGGGGAATACCTTTGTACGGTTGTTGCTGCACCTGAAACAGTAAATTTGAATGGACAGGAGTATTACAAATACATTATTGAAATTCATGGCCTACATCCCTATAAAAATACTGCAAAAAATGACTATATTAAAGCACAGGGGCGTTTACAGGTATACTCAAAGGTATCTACTACGAACTATCTCATACGACTAGGAGAATATGCAATTATTGAAGGTACGCCAAAGCCCTTATTTCTCATTGAAGAGGAAGGTCGTATTAATCTTCGAGGCCGCTATATGAGCTCCAATACTCGAGGACGTATCTATGATGGTATATACCGAGTTGCTAACAATAAAGACTTACAGGCATTTCACTATAAAGAAACCTATTTTGAAAAACTATATAGGAAAGGCTTATTAATTGCTGGTGTATTACGCGAATCTATAGATAAAAATATTGGTCACAATCTAGAGGGACCGCAAAAAGTATTAGCTCAAGCATTAGCTTTAGGTGGTCATTATAGTGAACTGGGAGAAGACCAAATGAAGGCTTTCTCCTATACAGGCCTAATCCATATTTTATCCATATCAGGATCGCATATTGCTTTGTTGTTAGCCCTTGTGTACGGATTTGGACGATTTATTAAATTAAAGAAGCGTACATGTTTAATCTTTGGTATTATAGTTGCTTGTATATATTGTGGTATCGTAGGCGGCGATGCACCTGTTCTACGTGCTACGATGATGAGCATACTCATGTGTATCGCCAATATAAAGGGTCGACTATATCAGGCTAAACAAGCATTATGTATATGTGCTATTTTATGTGTCATATATGATCCGTTCTCCTTATTTGATGTAAGCTTTCAACTATCCTTTGGAGCGACTTATGGTTTACTCATATGGGGAAAGGTATTATATGAGCGGATACAGTGGTTACCAAGATGGATAAAAACACCGCTTGTATTATGTGTGTCTGCCCAGTTGTTGATTTTACCGTTACAGCTCTATTACTTTCACTATATTAGCATTGCTAGTTTGTTAGCAGCCTGTATAGTAGCGCCCCTATTAGATATATCCATAGTTTTAATATTTATAAGTACTTTAGTCAGTTACGTACTCCCTATATCGTTAATGTGGTCTTTAGTAGATGTACTATTGCAATTATCTTTATATTTAAATCATGTGTTAGGTCGTAGTGGCAGTCTACTATGGCTTGGTATGATGCATCCTTATTGTGCTTATATATATTATGTGCTATTAGGTTTATTTACGTACTTTTTGACGCATAGAAAAAGATATACTGTACATATAGTAATATCATTAACTTTACTGATTTTAACCTTTGGTGCTTCCTATTATGTTACGCATCATCATCAGGAAACAGTAGTTCATTATATTCCAATGAAGCAATGCAATGTTTTGCTTTGTATAGAACCAAATCATGAAGGGGCACATCTATTAATCGATGCGCCAGATCATATTAAGACTGCACCGAATGAAAGGATTATTAATCAAGCCATTAGAGCCTATGGCGTACATCCTAAAAGCGTAATAGTTGAGTACTTTCATAGTAACGGTTCTGCAAAGGTGGTATATAAAAATAGTATGAACCAAATCGTAGTATATAATGGACAAAGTAGAGAAAAAAATCTAAAATTAAATGATAAGACTAATTCATTATATATAACGAGTCGATCCAGTGTAATGACTGAAATTGGACGTATTTCACCTACTAGTACGGTTCTATTTGGAAGTCCCCACGGTGCGTTACGCGATGTGGATCCTTCGTCAGAACACATGTATATAATGGGGTACAGCTATATCGAGGATATGTATCTGTGAAAGGAGGAACTATGGCACATATTCAGCTTATTTATGGTGATGAGCCACAATTAATTGAAGAAGAAAAACGCAAATTTTTAAGTGCCTATCCAGACCTTCCAGTGACCGTATTAGATGATGAAGCTGGCCCACAGAAGATTAGTGAAAAGCTATGTGAAGATTCACTATTTGGGGATCAAAAGGTATTCTGTTTAGTTAACTTGCCTATCATTCGTAAAAGCGGCAAAAATAGCGATTCTTGGATTCCATTGTATGATCTCATCATGGAATATAATGGGGATAATCCTATTCTTTTGATTTATCATGATATGATTGACAAACGGATTAAACAGAATAAAGAGATTCTAGATAAAATACCAAATCATCAATGCAAGCGCCTTGAAGGGGCAGACCTTGTGATGTGGATACGTCAGTACTGTACATCTAATGGGTTTAAAATGACACCGGATGCACAGGAATATGTAGCGCATCTCATCGATTTGTGGCAAGATGTACCAGTTTCTTTCATGAGAACTGAATTTGACCGTTATTTCTTGCAAATTACAGGGGAAAAAGTCATTACCAAAGAATTCCTAGAAGAAAATGGCAGTGACTATGGTGCTAAAAATATTTTCACCTTTAAAGAGGCTCTGTTAAAGCGAGATATTGATACATTGCTTGAACTATTTCCGTTTATGTTTGGCTATAAAGAATTAGACCGTGCTATGAGCTATATTGAGGGGCAATTACGTTTACAGCTACTGGTTAATGAATGTCGACAAGCGGGAATGTCTGTTCAAGCCATACAAAACTTATGTAAGGATCATGATTCGTCATTTAAACCGTATCCGATCAAACTTGCTTATGAAGCGAGCTCTCGGATTTCTACGAAAGCATTACGAGCTTTATTAAAAGGTTTGTATGAGATTATCCTAGATAGTCGTAGCAGTAAGGGCGATATTTGGAGATTTAGAGATTTATGTATTACCTATTGTGGGTATAAGGGATAAAAATGAAAGTACGTTATCGTGTTGTACCAAAACAGAATAAGAAATCATCCTTCTATGTGAACTGTCATAGCCAACATGTGACGATACAAGCTGCAGACTCTGCATTTTCTACTCTGCTGAGCCTACGTGACAGATTATCTGCATGGTATAAGGAGAAGAATATATCTTTTGATGATATTCCAACAAATACTGATACAGCATGCTGTTTTGCTTGGAAAGTAGATACTGAAACTGGGGAAGGGTTAGATACCTATTATTATGGTGGTGGCTGTGGTGCTGGAGAATGGATCGAGGCTGCAGAGGCGCAACGGGAGGCTGAAGAGGCTAAAAACCAAGCTCCTAGAGGTAAATCCTTTGCTGGCTATGATTATGAAGATGACTATGCCGAGTTTGATGATTTTGCACCGTTCGTAGAAGCTGTGGAACTTGGTTATTTCAATAATAGTCCAGTCGTCCTTTCTCGACCTCATCAAACAGCTGCAGCATCTAGTGGTAATGATACCGTAGCATCTGTTAGTAGCGCACCTAAAATAAGTAAAGGTTTTGCTCCTAAGAGCACTACCAAATCTACAGCTAAAGGCAGTGATGGAGATGGAAAATATCCTCGTCGTGCACCGAAGGATGCTCCTACAGATGAGGGTATGATTGTAGGCCCTAAAATTGAAGGGGTCACTTCTAAAATTATGGGGACCTTAGATACACCTAGTGTCATCTTTGAAGGCGTATTAGTAGGCTTAGATAAACGTGATACTAAGACTGGTAAAAGTATCGTTAACGGCAGCATTGTTGATGATACGAATAGTATTAAGTTCATCAAGTTTGCGAATAGTCCTGAAGAAGGAGATGCACTACTTAAACAGTTAAAAGGTTTGCAACGCGTTCGCGTACAAGGCAGCGTAAACTTTGATGATCGCTTTGATAAAGACTATATCCTATCTATTCGCAGTATTGAAGCTTTGGAAACGACTAGTGTAGAACGCACTGAAAACCGTCCAGATTCTCGTGTAGAGCTTCATTTACACACTAAGATGAGCGATAAGGATGCCCTTGTATCTGTTAAAGATTTATTCAAAACAATAAAAAAATGGGGTCATCCAGCAGTAGCTATTACTGACCATGGCGTTGTTCAAGCCTTTCCAGAGGCGCAAGCTCTTGGTAAGGAGTTGGGCGTTAAGGTTATTTATGGTGTAGAAGGTTATCTCATTGATGATGAAATTGTTGCTCGTGATGAAGAGCCTGTAGTAGATAAGAAGAAGAAAAAAGAAAAAGATAAACGTTACCATATTATCTTATTAGCTAAAAATATGGTAGGTTTGCGCAATCTGTACAAGATGATATCTATTTCTCACCTAGAACATTACAAGGTTCGCCCACGCTTACCACGTTCCGTTATTGAAGAACATCGTGAAGGCATTATTATCGGTTCTGCTTGTGAAGCTGGTGAACTTATGCAATCTATTGTTCGTGGCGCTACAAAGGAAGAACTATTAGAGGTTGCATCTTTCTATGATTATTTAGAAGTTCAGCCACATACGAATAATATGTTCTTGGTTCGTAAAGGCCTTATGCCAGATGAGCAAGCCCTTATCGATATGAACAAAACAGTAATCGAATTAGGTGAGGCCTTAAACAAACCTGTTTGTGCAACGTGTGACGTTCACTATTTAATGCCAGAAGAAAAGATTTATCGTGAAATCATGTTGACTGCCTGTGGCTATCCAGATGCAGATGAACAACCAGATTTACATTTACGTACCACCGATGAAATGTTGGCATCCTTCCCTTACTTAAGTGAAGAAAAAGCTTATGAAATAGTTGTTACAAATACTCGTGCAATTAATGATAGTATTGAAAATATTAAGCCAGTTCCTGATGGTACCTATTCCCCTAAGATTGAAGGGGCCGATGAAGCTTTCACAGAAATGTGTTATAGAAATGCAAAAGCCATTTATGGTGATCCATTACCTCGCGTAGTACAAGAGCGACTCGATTATGAACTAGATTGTATTATCTCCAATGGCTATGGTGTATTGTATTACATCGCTCATAAGTTGGTAAAAAAATCTCTTGATGATGGTTATCTCGTTGGTTCTCGTGGTTCTGTAGGTTCTTCCTTTGCAGCAACCATGTCTGAGATTACAGAGGTAAATCCATTACCGCCACATTATGTATGCCCTAATTGTAAGCATTCTGAATTCTTTGAAAAGGGCGAATACGCAGGTGGTTTTGACTTGCCACGTAAAGACTGTCCTGAGTGCGGTCATGCGCTACAAACAAATGGCCATGATATTCCGTTTGCCATCTTCCTTGGTTTTGAAGGTGATAAGGTTCCAGATATCGATCTAAACTTTTCTGGTGACTACCAAGCAAAGGCACACAAGTATACGGAAGAACTATTTGGACGTGACAATGTATTTAAAGCGGGTACAATCGGTACTATTGCTGATAAAACAGCATTTGGTTATGTTAAAAAATACGCCGAAGTTCGAGATATTCAAGCTCGCAGTGGTTTCTTTGAACATTTAGCAAAAGGCTTTACCAATGTTAAGAATACTACTGGCCAACACCCTGGCGGTATCATGGTATGTCCTCGCGATATGGATGTGCATCACTTTACACCTATACAACATCCAGCGAATAAGAAGGAAAGTGGTGTATTAACAACACACTTTGACTATCACTCCATCGAAGGCCGTATGACTAAGCTCGATATTTTGGGCCATGATGATCCGACTATCATTCGTATGTTAGAGGATTTGACAGGTATAGATGCTAAAACTATACCGTTCGATGACCCTCGTACTTTAAGTCTATTCTCTTCCACAGAGGGGATTGGCTTAACACCTGAGCAATTACAAGGTGACCAAGTAGCTAGCTTGGCTGTGCCAGAATGTGGTACGAAGTTCGTACGGGGCATGCTTGAAGACTCTCGTCCTCAAACATTCTCTGACTTAGTTCGTATCTCTGGTTTCTCTCATGGTACTAACGTATGGCTCGATAATGCGCAAGATCTCATTAAAAATGGTACTTGTAAATTGAACGAAGCCATCTCTACTCGTGACGACGTAATGAACTTCTTGATTCATCGCGGTATGGATCGAAAGCATAGCTTCTTCGTTATGGAGAATGTACGTAAAGGGAAGGGCATCGAAAAACGGAATAAACAAGGTCAAGCGACGACAGAGTTTGAAGCAGAAATGCGGGAAAACAATATTCCTGAATGGTTTATTGAATCTTGTAAGAAGATTTCCTATCTATTCCCACGGGCCCATGCGGTAGCCTATGTAATGATGGCCTTCCGTATAGCCTGGTTTAAGGTATACCACCCATTGGCTTTCTATGCAGCGTATTTCTCCATTCGGGCGAAGGCCTTTGACTTGCGCATTATGACGGGAGACCTTAAAACGCAAATGACTGAGTTCAATCGTATTAAGGCTCTTGATCGCGGTGCCAGTCCTAAAGATAAGGACCTTATGAGCGCCTTAGAAGTATCTATGGAAATGTACCAACGGGGCTATCGTTTTGTTAATGTAGATATTCAACACTCCGAAGCTAGACGCTTTAGTATTAAAGATGGTGCTTTATTACCGCCATTCCTAGCTATTGACTCCTTAGGTGAAACAGTAGCTGATGCTATCGTAGCTGAACGAGAAGAACGTCCGTTTACATCTCTAAAAGACTTGCAACGTCGTTGTAAGGTATCTAACACCATCATTGATCTAATGAAAGAACTCAAATGCTGTGGTGAACTACCTGAAGATGAACAAATGTCACTCTTTGGGGCATAATAAAATACAAGATAAGCATTAAATACAAAATAAGCACTATACCTAAAAGTGGATATAGTGCTTATTTTTCTATATTTTGTTACAATACAATTAATTTATATCATTGATATTAGGGAGTATTGGAATATGATAGAGCAACTTCAAAAACAAGCAAATGAAATAGAATTTTGGAATGTTGAGTCAGAGGATATGCCTGAACTAGAAGAATCAGATATTCCAGGTGTATACTTTAACGAATTCCGAGAATATGTTGATGAAGAGGGGAATGTGCTGTCACCATCAGATCTTGATACAATACGGTATAAAGACGATTACGAGGACGATTATTATAGATAAAAGAGGTGTCATCATTTGATGACACCTCTTTTTTTGAAAGTTTTGCAGTTTATTTATTTTGACAGGGTTTGAATATTTGGCAGATTTTAGAACAGAGATTTATATTTCATCCAATTTGTTTTGGCCATTTCTTTAAGTTCTGTACCGCGGCCATCAAGGATTGCATTAATCAAATATTTACTGAAGCCTTTCGCTTGTTGGTAAGCAATTTTTGGAGGCATAGCAAGTTCTTGTTTATCTACGCGAACATTGACGATAACAGGACCATTATGGTTAAGAGCCTCCATAATTTTTTCGTCTACTTCACTAGAATTTTGAATGCTCACACCTTTAATACCAGCAGCTTCTGCAAGTTTTCCGAAGTCTGGATTTACAAAGTCTGTAGCATAGTCTAAGTAACCAGAAGCTTTCATTTCCATTGCAATGAAGCTAAGTTCTTCATTATTAAATACGAAGATTTTAATTGGTAGATTTAATTGTTTTAACGTTAGCATTTCACCCATCATCATAGTGAAGCCACCATCACCGGAGAGGGAAATGACTTGACGGTTTGGGCATGCATTTTGAGCGCCGATGGCATGCATCATAGCATTGGCCATGGAACCATGGTTATAGGAACCTAAGATGCGGCGTTTACCATTTGTTTTCAAATGACGAGCAGTCCAAATAACTGGAGTACCTACGTCAAAGGTAAAGATGGCATCTTCGGCAGCTAATTTATTAAGACGATTTACAAAGTATTGAGGATGAATTGCTACACCATCTGATTCAGCCGCAGCATAGCTATCCAAATTCTCTCTGAATTTTGTATATTCCTTACGTATTGTATCAATAAATTCAGTATTTTCACGTTGACCTACGAGAGGTAACAACTCTTTTAATGTATCTTTTACTGTACCAATAATCCCTTGTGTAAGAGGTACACGGCGACCTAACGCACTAGGATCTCTATCCACTTGAATTACTTTTGCATTTTCTGGATAGAATGGACGGTAAGGGAAGTCTGTACCAAGCATAATGAGTGTATCGCAGTGCTCAATAGCACGATAACCAGATGTATAGCCTAATAGGCCTGTCATACCAACATCATATGGGTTATCCCATTCAACCCATTCTTTACCTCTGAAGGCATGTACTACAGGAGCTTGTAAGCGTTTTGCTAATTCTACGACCTCATCATGTGCACCTTCACAACCTGCACCACAGAAGAGGGTAATGCGTTCACCTTTTTCTAAATGAGCGGACATTTCTTCGATATCTTCCCGTTGTGGAACGATATGAGGTAAGCGAGGGTGATGCCATACTGGTAATTCATCTATTTCCGTTTCCATTACTGCTACATCGCCAGGAAGGACGATAACAGCAACATCTTGGTTGCCAACTGCTGCATTCATAGCACGGAAAAGAATTTCCGGCATTTGTTTTGGATTAGAAATAAGTTCACAGAAACAAGAACATTCTTTGAATAAGTTTTCTGGATGTGTTTCTTGGAAGTAATTTAAGCCTACTTCAGATTGCGGAATATGAGACGCAATAGCCAATACTGGAACACGATTGCGATGACAATCGAAGAGACCGTTGATCAAATGTAAATTACCAGGACCAGAACTACCTGCACAAACTGTAAGTTTTCCAGTTAAAGAAGCTTCTGCACCTGCAGCAAAGGCTGCTGTTTCTTCATGTCTAACATGTTCAAAAGCAATCTTACCATTGCGACGTAAACTATCGTTTACAGAATTTAAACTATCGCCAGTGATACCATAAATGCGTTCGATACCTGCATTGGCTAAGACTTCTATAAGTACATCAGAAATTCGTTTTTTTGCCATATTATCACCTATATTTAATAAATAATATCAATTAAGTATTGCTATGAAACCATATATTATAATATTAGACCTCTTCGCAGTGTAATTATGTGATAAATATTACTATTTTATGTATACATAATTTATATATGTTTATATATTTATGATTAATAAATTTTTAATTTATTATATATTGAACTATAATAATAGGTATTTTATTCCTTCTTTACTTTTTAATATTCTTTCTCAATACAAAACTCTTATTGTTGCATAACGTTAATAAAAGTGTTACTATTAATTCAGAAACAAAATAGATGAGTCTTTGGGGATAGGTGAAATTCCTTACCGGCGGTATAGTCCGCGAACCTTTTAGGTATGAATCGGTGTAATTCCGATACCGACAGTACAGTCTGGATGAGAAAAGACGAGGCACATTTGACGTGCGTATTTATGATTACCCAAGGACTATGTATATAGTCCTTTTTTTATTGAGGTGATATGGTGGATGACGTAGCATATATGAAACGCGCCATTGCACTGGCAAAATTAGCCACAGGTCACACCTCGCCAAATCCTTTGGTGGGTGCCGTAGTGGTTAAAGACAATACAATAATCGGTGAAGGTTATCATCACAAAGCTGGTACAGCTCATGCTGAGGTTCATGCCCTAAACCAAGCTGGTGATAATGCTAAGGGTGCTACTTTATATGTAACATTAGAGCCATGCTCTCATTATGGTAAAACTCCACCTTGTGCGCTGCGTATTATCGAGGCTGGCATAGCTAAAGTCGTAGTAGGTAGTACAGATCCTAATCCACTAGTAGCTGGAAAGGGCATGGATTTACTCCGTGAAGCAGGCATAGAGGTTGTTTGCCCTGTATGTAGTGAGGAATGTGCTGAACTAAATGAACATTTCTTTACATATATACAGACAGGTAAACCTTTTGTAACTATTAAAAGTGCCATGTCACTAGATGGTAAGATTGCCACTTTTACAGGTCAATCTCAATGGATTACGAATGAGTCCTCCCGCCGAGATGGACATGTACTGCGTGCCACACATGATGCTATGCTCATTGGCATTGGTACAATTTTGGCAGACAATCCTCAATTAAACTGTCGTTTAACTGATACTGAATTATCAGAGGCTTTATTAGATACAAGCATACTTGATGAACCGATTCATGTTCATCAGCCTGATGTAATTATCTTAGATAGTCTAGGTAGAACACCTACCACTAGTCGTGTGTTTGAAGTAGAAAATCGTAAGGTTCATATCTTTGTATCTACAGGTTGTCCAAAGGATCGAATTCAAGCTTTAGAAAACGCAGGTGCCATTGTTACGGTTGTCGAATCAGTTGCTACCCGCAAAAGTAAAAGTACAGATATTGTAATAGATATTAAAAAACTATCTATTGATGATATTCTTACGAATTTGGGTGATTTTGGTTATACTTCAGTGTTAGTTGAAGGTGGTTCTGCTATTATAAGTTCATTTGTAGAAACATCGAACTTTGATAAGGTGGTTACCTATATTGGTAATACAATAATCGGTGGAACAGAGGCTACACCTGCTGTAGGTGGTCGTGGCTTTGAAAGTTTAGAATCTTCTCCACAGTTAACTTTTACAAAAACTAACATATTAGATAATAACATTCGCATCGAAGCGTATCGTCAAGGAAGGAGGGGCACTTATGTTCACGGGAATCGTTGAAGAAATTGGCCGTGTAGAGAGCATTAAAAAGGGCCCTAAATCCTTAGCCATAACAATTCGAGGGAATAAAATATTTAGCGATTTAAAAATAGGTGACTCCGTAGCTGTTAATGGTGTATGTTTGACGGCTACAACGATTGGTAATGGCGTATTTACAGCTGATGTTATGCCTGAGTCAATCAATATGACTACTTTTACAAATTTGAAAGTTCATCAACCAGTCAACTTAGAGCGTGCTATGCTCGCCAACGGTAGATTTGGTGGTCACATTGTGGCAGGTCACGTAGATGGGACGGGCCGCATCATTAATCGCGAACAAACGGATAATGCTATTATCTTTACCGTAGAGGCCCCGAAATCCGTAATGGATTACGTTATTTATAAGGGTTCCATTACAATCGATGGTATTAGCCTCACAATTATGCGACGAACAGACAGCAGTTTTTCCGTTTCTATCATTCCTCATACCTTGGGTGAAACAATTTTAGGCTTTGCCCATATTGGTACGGAAGTTAATTTAGAAACGGATATAGCTGGTCGATACATTCGTCATTTTATGAATCTCGGCAGTGAACCTACCGAAGATAAACCTAAGAAATCTATGCAATCCCTCTTAGTAGAGAATGGATTTATATAAAAGTAAGGAGCGTTCCTATGAGCGAACAATTACATTCTATTGAAGAGGTCTTAGAAGACCTTAAAGCTGGCAAACCTGTTATTATTGTTGATGATGAAAGCCGTGAAAACGAAGGCGATCTTATTATTGCTGCAGAGTTTGCTACACAAGAAAATATTAACTTTATGGTTAAATACGCGCGAGGTATTGTATGTACACCAATGCGTCGCGAAGCATTGGAAAAGCTTGGCATTCCAGCAATGGTTGCTAAAAATACAGACAATCATGAAACTGCTTTTACCGTTACTGTTGACCATGTAGATACTACAACAGGCGTATCTCCAGCAGAACGTGCGTATACAATTCAAAAATTATTAGATCCAAATGCTAAACCTGAAGACTTCCGTCGCCCAGGCCACGTATTCCCTCTTGTTTATAAAGAGGGTGGCGTATTAGTTCGCCAAGGTCATACAGAAGCATCTATCGACCTTTGTCGCTTAGCGGGCTTACAAGAGGCAGCTGTTATTTGTGAGATTACAAAAGACGATGGCGATATGGCACGTCTACCAGATCTCATGGAGTTTGCGAAAGAGCATGATTTGAAAATTGCTTCCGTAGCAGAGCTTATTGAATACCGTAAACAGCATGAAGACATGGTTGATCTTGGTGCTTGTTCTAAATTACCTACTAAATTTGGTGATTTCAGTATTTTTGTATTCAAAAATGAATTAGATAAAAAAGAGCATTTAGCTATCGTCAAAGGTAATGTGCAAAACTGTAGCGATGTTCTTGTACGTATTCACTCTGAATGTTTAACTGGCGATGTGTTCGGCTCTAAACGTTGTGACTGCGGTGAACAATTAGATAATGCGTTACGTGCTATCGAAAAAGAAGGTCAAGGCGTTGTAGTATACATGCGTCAAGAAGGTCGTGGCATTGGTTTAACAAATAAAATTAAAGCCTATGCATTACAAGAGCAAGGCCTTGATACTGTAGAAGCTAACGAACAATTGGGCTTCCCTGCAGATATGCGTGAATACTCCTTAGCAGCGCAAATCATTCGTTTCTTAGGGATTAAGAGCATTCGCTTGTTAACGAATAATCCTGAAAAACGCCATGGCTTAGAACATTGGGGGATCAATGTAACTAGTCGTGTACCGCTCATCATTGCGGCAAACAAATTTAATGCAGGTTACTTGAAAACAAAAGAAGAAAAAATGGGTCATATGTTAGATGACTAATAGTCATCTGTTAGCATATTACTCAATCGTTACATATACATTTCCTAAATGGAATATAGGAGGGCATTATCATGATGGTTCAAGAAGGTAACTTATTAGGTACTGGTAAAAAATTTGCTATTATTGGTTCTCGTTTTAACGAGTTCATTACATCTAAATTAATCGGTGGCGCTGAAGACTGCTTACTTCGTCACGATGTTAAACAAGAAGATATCACTGTAATCTGGGTTCCTGGTGCTTATGAAATTCCTTTGATTGCCAAAAAAGCTGCTTTATCTGGTAAATACGATGCAGTTATTTGTGTTGGTGCCGTAATTCGTGGTGCTACCACTCATTATGACTATGTATGTAATGAAGTAGCTAAAGGTATTGCTCATGTTTCTTTAGAAACAGGTGTTCCTGTTATGTTCGGTGTAGTAACTACAGAAAACATTGAACAAGCTATCGAACGTGCAGGTACTAAAGCGGGTAACAAAGGTTATGATTGTGCTATGGGCGCTATTGAAATGGTTAACCTTATCGATCAAATCTAAGAATTATATACAAAACACCCAGTGTCTTATGATACTGGGTGTTTTTATAATATCGAAAATATGTTCTTTTACATTAAAAACAGTCTAGACGAACATATATTCTCTATAATTTGAATGTACATATTTGACGTGATATACTATATAAGCAACATAAAAATATATCTAAATAGATTAAGTAAACATAAGGATTGATAGAATGGATTATATTAAACGTTTTACTACCCGAGAAGGGGTTCGTATGTCTTTAGCTGTAACAACAGATACAGTTGAAACTGCTCGTGTACGTCACGATTTATGGCCTGTAGCAACTGCGGCTCTTGGTCGAGCTATGACAGGTGCTATTTTATTAGCAGGTGATTTTAAAAACCATGAAAATGTAAGCCTACGCATCAAAGGTGATGGTCCACTAGGTGTAGTTCACGTAGATGCTTTTTCTGATAATACGGTTCGAGGCTACGTAGATGAACCTCATGTTGACGTACCTTTGAAGCATGCTGGTAAGCTTGATGTAGGCGCTGCAGTAGGTCATAATGGGGAAGTACAGGTTACGAGATTTACACAATTGGCCCAAGACTATACCTCTACAAGCCCAATTCAAAGTGGTGAAGTAGCAGAGGACTTAGCTTACTATTTATATGCTTCTGAGCAAGTACCGTCTACCATCAGCCTTGGCGTATTGGTAGATCCAGATTACCATACCGTTGTAGCCGGTGGTTTTATCGTACAAGCTTTGCCTGATGCTACTGATGAAGCATTGGCACAAGTAGAGAAAAATATTAATGAACTAGGTCCTGTTACAGAATATTTGAAAGTACATCCAGATGGTAAAGGTCTGATGGAACGTGTATTAGATGGTCTAACTGTTAATGAGGTATATAATAAGCCTGTTAACTTCCAATGTCGCTGCGGTCGCGACCGCTTTGCCGGTGTTCTTATGACATTGCGTGAAGACGATAAAAAGGCTATTCTAGAAGACGAAACTACAGAGCTTGTATGTCATTACTGTAATGAAAAATATCATTTCAGTCGTGAAGAATTACAAGATATGTTCGAACCAAAAGGTCCCGTACAATAATTACTATTAAGAATAAAATAACCTTTATAAAAATTACAGGCTATATGGTTTTTCCTATAGCCTGTTTTTGTATTCTATGAGAAAATAAAAGATAAGAGTTATTAATATTAGGAGGTCACAATGAGTGCAATTGGCATAATTGGTGGTACTGGCGTTTATGATCCATCCATCTTTGAAAATATTCATGAAGAATCCTTAATGACACCATATGGTGAAATAGATTATGTACAAGGTACATACCACGGAAAAACAGTCATCTTTGTTGCTCGTCACGGTAAAGATCACACAATTCCTCCACACAAAATCAATTATCGTGCTAATATTTGGGGGCTCAAAAAATTAGGCGTAACATTTATTATCTCTACGACTGCGGTAGGTTCCTTGAATGAAAACTTTAAGCCTGGTCATTTTGTTTTAACTGACCAATTCTTAGATTTCACTAAGAACCGCATCACTACATTCTATGAAGGTGGTGACCGTCCAGTAGCACATCTTGATGTAACAAATCCTTACTGCCCTGAATTGCGTAATATTCTTCAAAAGGTTGGCACAGAACAAGGTCTTACAATTCATAACGGTGGTACTTATGTATGTACAGAAGGTCCTCGTTTTGAAACACCAGCGGAAATTAAAATGTTCCATATGCTTGGTGGGGATACAGTAGGCATGACAAATGTACCTGAAGTAAACTTAGCTAATGAAGCTGAAATGGCTTATTCCACAATTTCTATGATTACAAACTATGCAGCAGGTATTTCCGATGCTGCCTTGACTCATAGTGAAGTAGTAGAAATGATGGGGGATATGGCGGCTCAACTTAAATCTCTTATCTTAGGTGCTATTGATGCAATCGATGTAGATGCTCGCTATGATGCTCATAATCGCATGCACGAATATGGTGGTTTTAAATTATAATCCATTCATACTAAAAAACAATAGTTCATCGAAGGAGACGCTATGATTAATATTGAATGGCGTAAAGATACGCTAGTATTATTAGATCAAACTAAATTACCAACAGAGATTTCTTATGTGCACTGTACTGATTGGCGTCAAGTAGCTGAGGCTATTAAGATGCTTCGCGTTCGTGGGGCTCCAGCTATCGGTGTAGCAGCTAGTTATGGTTTAATCTTAGCGGCTATGGAAGCAGGTCGCCAAGAGATTCCATTTAGTGAGCAATTAACGAGTTTATATGACTTTAGTGAAACATTAAAGGAAACACGTCCTACAGCAATCAATTTGGCATGGGCTGTAGATCGTGTTATGTCTCTTGTAAAAGCAAATGTGGCAAGTATGTCTTCTATGAGTGAAGTAGTAGACCTTATTACTAAAGAAGCTATTATCATTCACGAAGAAGACGTATCTTTGAACCGTCGTATGGCCGAAGCAGGGGCTACATTATTTGAAGGTAAGAAAAATATTCGCATCTTAACCCATTGTAATGCTGGTGCACTAGCTACTGGTGGTTTAGGTACTGCCCTTGGTGTTGTCCGTAAGCTCCATGAGAATGGTCAACTAGAACGGGTGTATGCCGATGAAACACGTCCATTATTACAAGGTGCTCGTCTAACTGCTTTTGAGCTTCATGAGGATGGTATCCCTGTAACATTAGAAACAGATAATATGGCTGCTTATGCTATGCAGCAAGGCCTTATTGATGCTGTAATCGTCGGTGCGGACCGCATCACTACAAAAGGTGATGTAGCTAATAAAATTGGTACTTATGGTGTAGCAGTTCTCGCTAAATTTCATAATATTCCGTTTTATGTGGCGGCACCATATAGCACATTTGACTTTACTTTGGAAAATGGTAGCGACATTCCTATCGAGATGCGTGACGATTATGAAGTAACGTCTCTACATGGTGTTCAAACAGCGCCTAATGGCATTGGCATACTCAATCCTGCATTTGATGTAACACCTCATGATCTTGTGACTGCTATCATCACCGAAGAAGGTGTATTGACTCCAAATTATGAAGAGTCAATCGGTAAGCTACGCCAAATTGTAGAATCTAAATAACAAACAAATCCAATTGGGTTTACTATCAAATCTTTATTTTAATTATATCAACTCATATTAGTAAAAGGAGTTATTATGGAATCCTTAATTCGAGATATTAACTTAGCAGCAGAAGGGCGTAAAAAAATTGATTGGGTTTCTAACTTTATGCCTACCTTAAATACATTAGGCGATCGTTTTGAAGCGGAAGAAACTTTCAAAGGCCAAACTATTGTTGTTAGCGTTCACTTGGAAGCAAAAACAGCTTACCTCGCAACTGTTTTAAAACGCGGTGGTGCTGATGTTATCGTAACTGGTTCTAATCCATTGTCTACGCAAGACGATGTTGCCGCTGGCCTTGTAGATATGGGTATCACTGTATATGCTTGGTATGATTGCACAGATGAAGAATATTTTGATTTCCTTCACAAAGCATTAGATCATAAACCTCATATCATCATCGATGACGGTGGTGATCTAGTAAACTTGTTACATACTACACGCCAAGACGCTAAAGAACGTCTTATCGGTGGTAGCGAAGAAACTACGACAGGCGTACATCGTTTATACGCATTAGAGAATGCTAAACAATTAACATTCCCTATGATTGCTGTAAATGACTCTTACTGTAAATATCTTTTCGATAATCGTTATGGTACTGGTCAATCCGTTTGGGATGGCATCATGCGTACTACTAACTTAACGGTAACAGGTAAAAATGTTGTCGTTGCTGGTTACGGCTGGTGCGGTAAAGGCGTTGCTATGCGCGCAAAAGGCCTAGGTGCACACGTATATGTAACAGAAGTGGATCCAATTAAAGCAGTTGAGGCTGTATTTGATGGCTTTAAAGTATTACCTATGATTGAAGCTGCCAAAGTGGGCGATATCTTCTGTACTGTAACAGGCTGTAAAGATGTTATTGTAAAAGAACATTACGAAGTGATGAAAGATAAAGCGATCATGTGTAATGCAGGTCACTTCGACTGCGAAGTAAATATAGCTGAATTAGCTGATCTTGCTGTAAGCCATGAGCGTGTTCGTCAAAATATCGAAGGCTATACGATGGCTGATGGCCGTAAACTATATGTATTGGCTGAGGGTCGCTTAGTTAACCTTGCAGCTGGTGATGGTCATCCAGCAGAAATCATGGACTTATCCTTTGCTATGCAAGCCCTTGCTGCAGAGCATATCTTGAAAAATGGCAAAGAAATGGAGCCAAAAGTATATGTATTACCTCATGAATTAGATGTGGAAATTGCTAAACTTAAATTGAACTCCATGGGCTATGATTTAGACTCTTTAACACAAGAACAAATCGACTACTTAACAAAAGTAAACTAAAATTGAATGGAAATATAATAGTAAATGATAGGCTTAGGTATATCATTACTACTATAAACTTTCAGAATTAATAACTATAACCGAGCTATTATGGCTCGGTTATACCTATGAGGGAAGACTATGTCTGATTTATTGATTACTAATGTAGACGTCCTCACCGATGAGGGTGTTCTTAAAAATCATGCTATTGAAATTGAAAATGGCTATATTACAGCTATTTTAAAGGATAGTGAAGCTATTAAAGCAAAAGATTCTGCTAAGGATGTACTAGATGGTAAAGGCCAATTGGCAGCGCCAGGTCTTGTAAATACGCACACTCATATTGCGATGGGGTTATTTAGAAACTATGCAGATGATCTTGAGCTTATGGAATGGCTTGAAACTGCGATTTGGCCGACAGAAGCTAAACTAAACGATGATTATGTACGTTATGGCACACAACTTGGCATTGCGGAAATGCTGCGTACTGGCACTACAACCTTTAGCGACATGTATTTCTTTATGAATACTACGGCTGAGGTAGTAAAAGAAACGGGCATTCGCTCTGTATTATCTCGTGGCTTAGCAGGTGTTTCTCCAACAGCAGATCAAGCATTAGTTGAGAATGCTGATTTATTCCGCACATGGAATGGCTTTGATAATGACCGCATCAAGGTATTATTAGGACCACATGCGCCATATACTTGTCCAGATGCTTATATGGAGAAGGTTATCTCCTTATCTCATGAATTAAATTGTGGCATTCATATGCACTTGTCCGAAACTAAAGGGGAAGTGGAGAATGTTATGAAAGCTACAGGTAAAACTCCAATCGCTCATATGCATGACCTTGGTTTATTCTGGAATACTACATTAGCTGCACACTGTGTTCATGTTACAGATGAAGATATGGCAATTATGGCTGAAAATAATGTAGCAGTAGCACATAATCCACAATCTAACCTTAAATTAGCAAGTGGTATTGCACCCGTTCCTGAAATGATTGGTAAAGGTATTACTGTTGGGCTTGGTACGGATGGTTCTGCATCTAATAATAATGCGGATATGCTTGAAGAAGTACGCCTTGCGGCTACTTTACATAAAGCACGTCTCTACGATCCTAAAGCAATTCCTGCACAAGCAGCTTGGCATATGGGCACTGTAGAAGGAGCGAAAGCACTTGGTTATACAGACCTTGGTGTTTTAGCGAAAGGCTATCGTGCAGATATCGTACTATATGACGTATCTGGTATGCATTGGATGCCACGTTACAACGACTTAGCGGCACTGGTATACTCTGCAAACAGTTCTGATGTAAATACTACAATTGTAGGTGGCAAAGTTCTTATGAAAGACAAAGAATTGCTTACTATTGATGAAGAAAAACTTCGCGCAGAAATCACTAAGGCTCAAGAGTATTTCAGTAACTAGTATATTAGTAAAGAACTATATCTGTAACTGATTTGCTTTTTGTTGTCTATTGTAGTATTTTTCAGGTTTGTATTTAAATAATATAAGTTTGTATGCGAGGTAGTGCTATGCTAAAAAGAATACTTCAATACCTTTCACTTTGTATCGCCTTAGTTAGTTTATTGATATTAGCTGGTTGTAGTAGTAATAGTGCGTCTTCTCAGTCTAAAGGACCTGAAGGGGAATGGATTGCTTACTCAGGCTATACCGTTCAAAATGTAGTAAGTGCTGTTGACACGCCTATTTTTACGATGAATCTTACAGCTCGAAATGATAGTAAGACGATTTATACTGCAGATATGAAAGCCTATAACTATCAATATACGACACCTGAAAAGAGACCTGTAATTGAATCTACTCAAATGGTAGGGGATATAAAGGAAGCTCGTCTAAATTATATTACGGCACTTACACTTGTAATGAGTGCTAACGATATAGTAGGTAACGCAGATAGCTCAAATTCAAATACAATCAAGATGGATATTAAGGACATACCAAATACTGATCTTATTTATGATTCAAAAACAGATACTATTAAATTTATGGATCAAACCTTTAAACGAGTTAGCGATACGAACAATTTACAAACATTGGCCGATGCGTATAAGCAAGACCTTCAAGTAGCTTCTAATAAATATTTAGAAGACGTTGGTAATGCTGCTAATCCTAAAACAAAATTTATAACAACCTATAGCTTTGATGACTCTATCATCAAGGATAATAAGAAGTAATAAATAAAAGTAAACCCACTCATATTATGATATATTCCTTTATTAGATCCTTAATAAAAGGGGGACATATCATATGGAGTGGGTTTATTTTGTAATATTTTACTTTGAAGGCTATTTTATTACTTTCACCAAGAACATTGGTACAGGGATATAAAATTCATCTTCTTCGCTGTAAATACGAGATCCTACGGTGGTATCAATGGTAACAGCGCTAGCACCTAACTTCGTGAGTAGTTCTTTATCCCATTGAGGGCGTGTAAAGGATGAAATTTCAAGCATATGATAAATCGTATGGCACCGCTCTTTTAAGTCATTGCTTACATGTTCATGGGCATGATGAACAGATTGTGGTAAGTCATGGTGATTGCGAGCATGTTCCGCATCATAATTGAGGATTAAACCGCCTGGACGAATGATGCGTAACCATTCAGCATAGGCTTTATCTGGGTGTGGTAAGTTCCATGTTACATTGCGGGCTACAACGATATCAAAGGTATTGGAGTCAAAGCTGAGATTTTCGGCATCCATGACGGAGAAGGTAGCATCACAATCAAGGGATTCTGCCAGTTGATTTGCTTCGTCTATCATATTAGGCGTAATATCGATGCCGTGTACTGTATGTCCTAGTTGAGAGAGGATAATACTAAAGAAGCCTGCACCACAACCAATGTCTAAAATACGTAAAGAGCGATCAGAATCAAAGATATGACTCGTTAGTTCATCTCTCCATAATTTAAGTTTAGGGCTCTCTAATTCTTTAGCTCGTAAGGTTCCAAAATCGTGAGCTCGATCTGTCCAATAGGATGTAATAAATTCTTTATCATCCTTCATAGGATGGTTCTGTTCAAAAATATCGTTCATACGTTAGTTCTCCTCATATTTTATAATCTTTATAGTACCATAAACAATGAATAAACTATACAGCAAAAATCACATTTATACTATAAATACATAGGGATAGATATGTTATAATATTTTTATATTTTGTTTAATGAAAGGGCAGCGATATGATATTACAAACTGGACAACGTACAGATATACCTGCCTTTTATGGTCAATGGCTGATTAATCGTATACATGAAGGTTTCGTAGACGTTCGAAATCCTTATAATTCACTACAAATAACGCGTTATACTATTAATCGCGAAGTAGTAGATGGTATTGCTTTTTGTACGAAAAATCCCTTGCCATTTATACCATTAATAAATGAAATTGAAGAGTATCGGCAATATTGGCATATGACGATAACACCTTATGGCCGTGATATTGAGCCCTATGTACCGCAATATGAGTCTATAATAGATGGTTTTAAACATATTTCCAATGAGCTTAATCCTCAGTCTATTGTGTGGCGCTATGATCCAATTATTTTAACCAATGAATATACCATAGATTTTCATTTTGAAAGCTTTTATAAAATGGCAAAGTCCTTAAAGGGCTATACTGATACAGTGATTGTTAGTTTTTTAGATATCTTTGATAAGGTAGCTCATAATTTTCCTGAAGGATATAGACCGAGTTTAGATATTCAAACAAAGATCATTAAAGAATTAGTATCTATAGCGCATTCTCATCAGATGATACTTAAAACCTGTGGAGAAGGGGACGTTTTCAAAGAATTAGGTGCTAATACAGAGGGCTGTCTTACACTAAACTGTTATGAACGTGCTTGGAACGTAACATTAAAAGCACCGAAACGTACACCAGCTAGACCAGAGTGTAATTGTTATTTACATGGTGATATAGGTGCCTATGACACTTGTAGTCATTTCTGTGGTTATTGTTATGCCAATACGAATCAAGCTGCTGTTCGCCAAAATCGAATGCAACATGATCCAAATTCTAGCTTACTCATTGGATCACTTTCAAAAACAGCAATTATCAAAGAAAGCACGGAAAAGATCTGGATTGTAGACGAAACTTTTACACAAGAAAGCCTATTTTAATTAGAATTACGAAGAATTACGAAGCTCAAATCATTGACGTATCGTGTAAAATATAAACAAAAGGGGTTGGGTCACCTCAAGAATATAAGAGAGTTAAACGACTTTTAATTGTTTATGTATTATTACAAGGAGGTGGATTATGATCACCTATAAGACTGACAGTAAAGAATCCTTAGAATCTTTTGAATCGTCTATGCCAGTACTAGCTATGTGCTACGATTTTGATAAAACCTTAACCCCTGATGATATGCAGGCACAAGGTTTTATTCAATCTGTTGGCTATAACGAAGAACAAATTAAACAATTCTGGCAAGAATCGAATGAATTGGCTAAAAAGAATGACATGGATAATAACTTAGCCTATATGTACAAGATGATTCAAGAGGCTGTAGGTCATTTCTATATAACGAAAGAAAAGCTTATGGAATATGGCAATCAAGTAGAATTATATGAAGGCGTTCGTACTTGGTTTGAACGTATACGGGACTATGGCTTAGAACATGGCGTACGCATTGAGCATTACATCATTTCTTCTGGCTTAAAAGAGATGATTGAAGGCACCGAAATGGCAAAAGAGGGGGCTTTCACCAAAATCTATGCTAGTGCATTTATGTTCGACGATAAGGGTGTAGCTGTATGGCCAGCTCAAGCTATTAACTATACAAATAAAACACAATTTTTATTCCGCATACAAAAAGGGATTCTCGATATTAATGATACAGGCGTTAATGATTATATTAAGCCTGAAAATCAACGAGTGCCGTTCCGGAATATGATTTATATTGGGGATAGCGATACAGATATTCCTTGCATGAGCCTTGTAAATGCCAATGGTGGTCATTCCATTGGTGTATATGATCCTATTAAAAAGGATAAAGATAAGGTCTATAAAATGATGCTTCATCATCGTATTCGGTATTATGCACCAGCAGACTATTCAAATGGTTCAAAGCTAGATACCTTAGTAAAGCAAATTATACGTAAAACAGCTGCCTATGAAGTATTAGAGGGCGAATATATTCATTGTAAATACGAAGCAGAGGAGTAACATGGATAAATCTAAATTAACTAGCGAATGGATTCAAATATTCAACCGATTAGGTTCCGAAGGCAAATTGAAACCTACTGTACCATATCACGATTTATTTTCTCGTAAAGAGCTAAAAGGGTTTCCTTTACATACATTGCCTATGTGGACTGTAAACTTCCCAACAGGTCATATTACATGCTGTGATCCATTGGTAACATTACCGAGCAAACCCGATACCTATATTAGAACGGTAGAACCAGGTACGTATCTATTGGAAACTAAAATCATTGAAATGGAACCAAATCAATATCGTTATGTGGCGAGCCGCGTTATATTTAATGGAAATGAGCCGGTAAACTACGAATTAGCCTTAAAAGGTACAGAAGATATTGAAATTCTAGATGATGGTGAAAGCTTTATCGGTTTCCCGGTAGACTCTGGTCTTGCTACAGTTGTGGATGCTGAAACGATTGAGACCTACAGAAAGTTCTACGATCAATGGCATACTAACTATCCTGATAAGAACATTTATGATGATTACTATAGCGATTTATTTCAATTAAATGCTATGGCATATCCTCAATACCAACGATCTAAAGGGGACTGGATTAACTTTACCATCCCTGAAACAGAATTGACTGTGCCAATGATTCAATCAGGCTTTGGTGATGGTTTATACCCTGTATACTGGGCATTTGATAAAGATGGACAAATCTGCCAACTTATTATGGAATATATTGATTGCAGCGAAGCGTATCAGTAATCACTAATTTATAATGTATTTCATAAATTTTAGGAGAAAATACTAATGAGGAATCAGCTTTCTAAAGAATGGCTAACTATATATGATCAATTAAATAGTGAAGGAAAATTAGAGGCGCCTGTCAATTATGATGATATATTTAATGGTGAAGAACTATTTAATAAAAAGTTATATAGATTACCAATGGGTGATTTTATATTTACAACAGGACATATCTTTGCATGTGATCCCGTTGTAAATTTAGGTACTTTAGAAAATCTTCCTTATTTTAGGAGTGTTGAACCTGGGACATATCCCGTTGAAACATTAGTTGCTGAATTAGGTCCAAATGATTATGGTTATGTTTTAACTAGAGTGTTATTTAAAAGTACAAAACCAGTACGATATGAGTTAGCGCTTATTGGCGATGAAGACCTTTCTGAATTAACAGGTGAGGAAAGTTTTGTTGGCTTTTCTGTAGATAGTGCTTTGGCAACCATTGTTGATGTAGCTACAGCAGAGGCTTATAAAAAATTTGAAGATCAATGGTATCAAAACAATCCAAATGGTAATATTTACTTAGATTTATTAGAGGAAAAGTTTAAACAAAATGCATTAGATAATCCTCAATATCAACAACCTCTCGGAGATTGGATTATTTTTGAAATTCCAGATACCAATTTATCATTTCCTATGATACGCTCAGGATACGGATGTGGTCTTTATCCTGTATATTGGGGTATTGATAGGGGTGGAGATATTTGCCAAATAGTTGTAGAATATATTAGCTGTGATACAACTAATCATCAAATATAATTGAATAGAAATAAGGCGCTTAGATAACTAAGCGCCTTTTATAGTATCTTATTTAGTTTAGAGCTTTAAATACCAAAGATCCAGTTTACAAGTACACGAATAATACTTAGGGTAAGAACAATTTCCGCAAGGAATCTTAAGGAACTTTCCATACCATTACCTAAATGCTTTAAACCGCCAATTTTGGCTTTGCTTACAATATCACACCAGCACATATAATACCTCCATAAGAGTTGATATGAGTAAATTAGATAGTTTATATGCTTATTTTACAACCTAATTCTAAAAAATTCAATATAAAATTGCTAATATATGAATTACTTCAAATAAAAATCATTTCCATATTAGCTCATTAAGTATGAAATGATTCTCTTAATTATAGTATTAAAATATGGTATTATGAGATTAATTATTATTGTTTTGTATACTGGAGATCTATATATGAGAAAGTTTGTATTAGGCTTAGCTATAGCATTGGCTGCATGTAATATTGCATCTGCAAAAGAATATATTACATTAGAATCCCCAGCTGGTAATACTATCGTCGATGAAAAAGGGAGTTGGATACTGGGCCCATATGATAACTTACACGTAGATTATATGAAAGCCTCTAATGAATTTGTATATGGATCATTTTATGAAAATGGTCAAAAACGATATGTAAATTTAAGTGACATAGCTTATTTACCGGCAGGCTATGAATATGAATTTGATTACTATTATGCTAGAGCCTTAACTGATGGGGGCTTTAAACTAGTTAATTCCAATGGTACCTATGCCATTAATGACGTAGTACATAACTATAGCGCTATTAATGATAAGTTGATATTAGGACAAAAAGGGGACTACTGGTATTTATATGATAAAATTAATGGTACTCAAATCATTAGTAACCCTATAAAAGGTGGATGGGAGAGTATTGAATTTTACTGGTCAAAAAATGATAAGAAGAATTTATTTAAAATACATACTGCAGATGGCTTAATTAAATACGTAACAGATGAAGGAATATTACTAAGTGAAAGTGAAGCTCTGAACCTAATACATACAAATAACTATGAGAAGTCCGGGACTGGTGAAGGAACTGGAATTGGTGGGAATGAAATGGGCGATAGCATTTTTAGTAGAGCACCATCAACTGAGTATGTATTGTTTACAGAAGTAAATAAAAAAGGTAATACTTTGTATGGAATGAGAACCAATGAGAATACAATAGTAATTCCGGCAGTATATACATCAATCAAACATTTAGGTAAAAAGTTTGATTACTTTATAGCTTCTGATAAAAATCATAAGTATGGTATTATTGATTCATTAAATACTACAGTTGTTCCTTTTGAATTTGATTCCTATGAAAGATTAAGTGATCGTAGTTTTGTATTAAAGAATCATAAAGGTGTTCAAATTTTTAATGCGCATTTAGGGATTTTATTTAATCATAGTTATGATAAGGTAGATATATCAAAACCTAATTATGTATTAAACAAAGTAACGACTGCATCCAAAGGCCAAAGAAAATATGTAATAGATACTAACACAGGCTATGAAGTATTCCAATTGCCGAATTATGATGACGATATAACATCATTTTATAAAGACTTATATGTTTATAAGTCTAATGGCCAATATGGTCTAATGGATTATGAAGGCCATATAGTCGTTGAACCTAAGTTTGATAAGGTCACCATAGATGAGCCATTATTAGCTGCATATATTAAAGATATAGAATCCTTTGATAAATAATGAGGGCATATATTGTTATTTTTAGAAGTAACGTACATAAACTAGCTTATAGAAATATAGGCTAGTTTTTCTTTTTTTTTATAATTACTTCCGATAACGATATATTATCGGAAGTAATTATAATAAGAAAATTGGGCCTAAATGGCCCAATCCCTTATGTTATATAGTTTTTTAGCTTATTTACGTTTAAATGTATATGGTTCGTATTCTACATCATTATTGCGGTTTATCCACCAGTTCCAACCAACTCTCGCTAACTTCCAAGCGATGAACCCTACGATGATCCCTAATACTAAGCCTGTTAATACATCTGTTGGATAATGTACAAATAAGTAAACTCTAGAGAATGCTACTACTACTGACAATACCAATGCTAAAATCCCTAAATATCGCTTCTGAGGCGCTATTTGGCTCAAGCCTAGGTAAATGGTCATGGCAGATGCAAATGAACCAAAACTATGGCCAGATGGGAATGAAAAACTTGTTGCTTTTGGTAAAGCTGACTCTAATGGTACCGTAACATTCGGAAAATCTACAAATGGTCTTAAACGAGCCACATTAGGTTTTAATCCTTGATCACCGATGATAAATACAAATCCTAAGGCAATAATTATGGCTACGCCTAATACGCGGTATTTTTTTTGAATCATCAATAATAATGCAATTAAAATCCATAATGCGCCATTACTAGTGATTTTAGATAGAATTGCCATTATTGGCGTTAAAAAACTATATACAAGGTGTTCATGTACATAGAAAATCACAGAGTGATCAAATTGTAAAATTGAGTCCATAACTTCCTCTTCTATTTTAGTAAATGATAATTATTGAGAATGAACTGATAAATTTTCTTTGTCATTGAGATATCTATTTTTACATACTGGACTATGTATCAAATGATTTCTCATGTATAGTTCAAATAATAGCCTAAACTATTTGTATCATATGGTCAATAGTTTAGGCTATATTTAATAAAATCTTTAATTATGATTTCTTTTTGTCCTGTTTTTTCGGTGGATTTGGTGGTGCTGCAGGTGTTGCAGGCATTGTAATAATCGTATCTACTGGATCATATACGGACTCAAAGGAATCTGTTTGCGTAACCCAGTTACCATAGGTAATGGTTCTATACGTATTCATTGTTAAACCTACATGCCCCTCCTGCACTTCTTTTTCTTTTAATGAAGGATCTACCTTAGTAATCGTCTTGTTAGGAATTTCGCCATAATCACCTACAGAAATAGACACATTTTTAGGTTTATCTTGAGCCGTACCTATAATGTAGATCGTTAACGTTCCGTTGTTCATAACACTAAGGATATAAATAGATTGTTGGTAAGGATTTCTAAACTTAAAGTCCAAATAGCCCCAAGCTACTGTAGCATCACGACCAGCTTGAATATATCCTACTGGCTCAAAGTGTGGTGTACGCTCGATAATATTCATACCGGATAGTAAAGCTGTATTAAATATGGTAGAACTTACTTGGCAAATGCCACCGCCAATACCTGGAACTAATTTACCATCAATCATAACAGGTGCATCATCATAGCCAGCCTCTGCAGTACGTTCACCTACAACATCGTTAAAGGAGAACTGTGCACCCGGTTTAATTAGGGTACCGTTTATTTTATCAGATGCTAATTGAATATTATGGGTTCTACTTTCATTACTAGGATCATACTCTGTAGTGTAAGAAGCTAATACCGTATTCAAAGGTTTTAGATCGGCATCACTTACTTTTACGGTATTCTGTGTAGTAAATACCATAGATAAGGAGTTAATACTATCACTGGCCTGCAAATCATCTTTTAATTTCTTAAGGGTAGCATCAATATCGATACGCTTACCCTCTTTTGCAGGATGTAATACAACTTGTCCATTTTCAATGGTAAGGTATGCATCATGTCCTGGTGTATCAATTGTTTTAGCCAATTCACTTAGATAGGTTTTAGCTTTTACCTCATCAAGCTTATATTGTGGCTTAAAATGATGACCGTAGAATAAGGCATTAAATCGATTTGAAAGTAGTGTCCACATATTATCTTCATAGCCATATGTAGAAATAGCTTTTACCATAGCATCTGTATCGATTTGGATCCCTAAATCATGATAGGTAGCTTGTTGTTTTTTATTATTGCCCATATCAATAGATATAGTTTGAGGGATTTTACTATTTAACTCTTGTAAGCGAGCCTGTAATTCATTCTTAGGCGTATTAGATAGATCTGTATCATTGTAATATACACCATAAGAAATATTTTCTGTTGGAATGTATGAACAGCCGCTTGTCCCCAAGAGAACAAGCATAGTTCCTACTAAAATATATTTCTTTGTCATTATTTATAAACTCTCCCGAATTAGTTATCATATTCTCTAATTATAGCATATTACTGTCTAATCTATGGTACAATTATATTGATAATTTTAGGGTAAGGGTGAACTATGTCAAAGTCTAAAGAGCAACAGAAACATTTCTATTTGCGCAATAATGATGCGCTTATGAATAGTACCAAGTTGTCTATGAAAGCAAAACAAAGCATATTATTATCTAAGGCTGAAAATACTGTTGATGCCTACGAATCGGATTGGGACGATTTCGTAGATTGGTGTACTTATCAAAAGGTATCTTATTTTCCAGCTACACCAGAAACAATTGTGAACTACATAAATGATCTAGCCGATTATGCTAAGGCTAATACAATATCTCGTCGCATTAGCGCCATATCGGAGAATTATAATGCTTCTGGTCATAGAGATAATCCTTGTATGGCACCTATAGTAAAACAAGCCTTACGAGGGATTAGACGATTAAAAGGTACTTTCCAACAAGGTAAAACACCAGTTCTTCTAGAAGATATTGAAGAAATTCTAGAGTGTATGGATAAACTAGATGTGCCTGAGTTGCAATTATTACGTGATAAAGCGATTCTCTTAATTGGATTTATGGGCGCTTTTCGTCGTAGTGAAATTGCGGCCATTACAGTAGAACATCTTCAGTTTTCTCCACAAGGTGTTGAAATCTTTGTACCATCGTCAAAAGCAGACCAAGAAGGTCAAGGTGCTGTTGTAGCGATTCCTCATCTATCCGGTTCTCCTCTAGACGCAGTACGTGCTTTACAGCAATGGTTACGTGCCTCTGGTATTACTGAAGGGCCTGTATTTAGAGGTTTTACTAAAAATATGTCACTTCGTAAAACAGGCATATCCGATAAAATGATTGCAGAAATTGTAAAGAAATATGTTTCTCTCATTGGTCTTGATCCATCTATGTATGGAGCCCATAGTTTACGACATGGCTTTGCAACAACTGCTGCAGCTTATGGTGTGGAAGAACGTAATATTATGAGACAAACACGTCATCATAGTGTTAATATGGTTCGTCGTTATATTAATGAAGCCAATAAGTTTGTGGATAATCCTATTTCTACTATTTTTGAAAAACGATTTAGATGATAATTATAAATCAGTTTATTAAGATAATATCCATAAATCGTATAATAACATACATTAGATAACAAAAAGCAGCTATCTCTATTGAGTAGCTGCTTTTTCGTTTGGGTTATACCCATATATATTTAGTTTTGAGCCACATAGTCCAAAGCTCTAACAGGACTATCATTTTTCTTAACCGGTACTTTTAAAACTGTACCAGGAACTAATGCACCAGAGTCATCAATTTTGTTGAGTTCCTTCATAGCATATACCATTTCACGAACATCCATATCTTTATGAGCTGTGCGAGCTGCAATATCCCACATCGTATCACCTACTTGTACTTTTACTTCACGGATAGCATGTGTATTTGCTTCTGTTACAGGATTTGTCATATTATAGCCGAATAAGATTGTTAAGCACATTCCTACCATCATCAATATATTTTTCATCTCATACCTCACATTTACATCGAACATAATATCTGAGAACATTTGTTTGTTTACATGCTTATATTAGCACACGAACGAATGTTCGGTCAAGTGTTTTAGAACAAATGTTTGCAAAAACTTTTAAAATTGCCTATAATAGGTATATAAGATAAGTAATTATCTTATGTTTTTATTATATAGTACGAAATGAGTAAATTTTTCCGCATATACATATTGATATTATTTTGACATTACATTGACTATGGAGGTTTATCGTGAGACGCCCTGCTACAGATATTAATACAAAACAGCGCCGTATATTAGAATTTATTAAGGACTCTTTACATAATGAATATCGTTGTCCTACTGTTCGAGAAATCTGTACCCATGTAGGCCTTAGTTCTACTTCTACTGTGCAATCTCATTTGAATGCTCTTGAAAAGTTTGGTTATATTAAACGTGATCCTAATAAAAATCGCGCTATTACAGTACTAGAGGATGCAAAACCTTCTATTTCTGTAGATGGTAATGAAATATCAAGTTCTGATAATTTTGAGTTCTTAGGCGCTGGTCTAAAACAAGTTCCTCTTATTGGTACTGTTCAAGCAGGTATGCCTATTACAGCGGTAGAAAATTTAGAATCTACTCTTACATTACCTGTTCAATTAACTGGTGATTCTGACTGCTTCTTGCTACGCGTTCAAGGCGAATCCATGATGAATATTGGTATGTATGAAGGTGATATGCTCATTGTACGCCATCAAAATACGGCTAATAATGGTGATGTTGTTGTGGCACGTATCGATGATGAAGCTACAGTAAAACGTTTTTATAAAGAAAATGGTCACATTCGTTTGCAACCAGAAAATGATGATTTCGATCCAATCATTGTAGATGATTGTCATATTGAAGGTCTTGTCATTGGTCTTGTACGAGACAGAATATAGAAAAAACCGGCAACTTATGGTTGCCGGTTTTTTCTTGTATCTATTAAATTTATATATTACGTAAACTATTCTCTCTACGAAGCATAGCAAAAATAGCACCTGATATATTGTGCCATACACTAAAGATAGCTCCCACTAGAGTTGCTAAAGGATTTAATGCAAAATTTGTTGCCGCCAATGTGACTGCTAAACCACTATTTTGCATCCCTACCTCAATCGCTAATGCTGTAGTTTTATCATATCTTAATTTAAGTATATATCCTACACCTAATCCTAAAAGCATGCCGAGTATATTATGTATGCCTACAACTAGTAATGTTTCTAAACCAGAAATTAAAAGTTTATCTCTATTAATGGCTATAATGGCTGCTATTAATAATATGATAGCAATCATAGAAACAATAGGACTTACACTAGTTAATGTGTTAATCCGTGATTTACAAACATATTGGATGATTGCACCTAATAATATAGGAACTATAATTACTTTTACCATAGTTATTATCATTGGTAGTAATGCAACATTTACCCATGTACCTCCCAAATATAGGATTAGTAAAGGCGTTACAATTGGTGCTATTAATGTTGAAGTAATCGTCATTCCTACAGATAAAGGAACATCACCTTTAGCAATATAGGTGATGACATTGCTGGCGGTTCCACCTGGACAACAGCCAACTAATATAACACCAATTGCTAAATCTGAAGGTAATGTAAAAATATGACAGATTCCCCAAGCTAATAAAGGCATTATTGTATATTGAGCCAGTACACCTATACAAATATCCTTTGGATGTCTGAGAATACTACACAAATCTTCAAATTTAATAGTTAGTCCCATGCCAAACATAGCGATTCCAAGTAAAAATGGTGTATAAGCTATGGCCCAAGAAAAATATGAAGGCACTATATAAGCAATACAAGAAAAAACTATGATTAGTATAATTAAGTATTTGGATATCAGTTGATTTAGTGTTATTAGTTGCTTCATAACTTCTCTCTCCTAATTTGGATCATATGAGAAGTTATCAATAAGACGTGTAGAGCCAATATATACTGCCATGGCAACTAGAACAGGATCATTAATCTCTTCAACTGGTTGCATAGTATTAGCATCTACAACTGAAATATAATCTATCTTGGCCAAGGGCTCAGTATTTATAATTTCTGTCATAGTATTAATGATACTATCAGCAGAAGCTCCACGTTTAATGGCTTGTTTTCCTGTTTGAATAGATTTATATAGTATAGTTGCAGCTTTACGTTCGTCACTAGATAAATATGTATTACGAGAGGATTTTGCTAAACCATCTTGTTCACGCACAATAGGAACACCAATAATATTTATAGGAAAGTTTAAATCAAAAACCATTTTACGGATAATGGCTAATTGCTGTGCATCCTTTTCACCAAAATATGCATTTGTAGGCTGAATAATATTAAAGAATTTTGCTACAACAGTACATACACCTTTGAAGTGAATTGGTCTGCGAATGCCACATAATGTATTAGATAAATCAAGAATATCTACAAAGGCTTTTTTATCTTGATACATTTCCTCTGGACTAGGTGTAAATATGAGGTCCACACCATGTGATTCACATAGCTTTTTATCGCTATTGATATCACGTGGATATGTGCTTAAATCTTCATTTTCTCCAAATTGAATGGGATTAACGAAAATAGAGACAATTACCTTATCATTATTCTTTCTTGCTTGATCTATTAATGAAGCATGCCCATCGTGTAAAAACCCCATAGTTGGGACGTAACCAATAGAATATCCTTCTTTTTTCCATTTACTAATCGTATTGCGTACATTTTCAATTGTAAGTACATGTTCCATAATGATTCCTCCGTTTATTGTAAATACGAAGATAGGCCTATACAGTCTACTGTAATTCGATCAAAGACAATTAATTCTGATCAACTAATAAACCATGTTTCTCATAGTTCTTTATATGACTTATCTTATTATTTGTATCTACAAATACAACGAGAGGCTTATGGCTCTCAACTTCAATTTCATTTAGCTGTGCATAACACATGATAATAATTTTATCATGTACTTGGACATGCCGTGCAGCAGCGCCATTTAAACATATAACACCACTACCGGCTTCGCCAGCTATTGTATATGTACTAAATCGTGCTCCATTATTAATGTTTACAATTTGAACTTGCTCATACTCTCGTATTCCAGATGCATTCAATAGATCTGTATCTATAGTAATGCTCCCCACATAATCAAGTTCTGCTTGTGTCACAGTAGCTCTGTGAATTTTACCTTTTAACATTGTTAGTTCCATGTTAAACTCCTTGTGTTTTAATGTAATCGCCTTATGGTCGATTCGAAATATCACAAATTTCTGTTTATCATGAATTAACAGTAGACTAGAGTATAGTTGAAAATACTATCTCCAGTGCAATTATATCATAATAAAAAGTTTACAGATTATATTTTTGATTATTAGGTTATAACTGTTAGTAACAAATATAAAACATATAAAATAAAACCAGTAGCTACATAGTAGTTACTGGTTTTATGATTATTTATATATTATTGTAAATATTCTGTTAATGCTTTATCAATATATGCAGCTTCATCAGCAGTTGGCTCACACATTGGTAAATTAAATTCACCAACTGGCAAACCAATTTTACGTGCTGCATATTTTACAGGAATTGGATTTGTAGTGATAAACATAGCTTTAATAATCTCAGATAGGCCTTGATGGAGACGAATAGCTTCATGATTATGACCAGCTTCAAAAGCTTGAATCATAGCATTCATATCTTTACCAGCTACATGAGATACTACGGAGATTACCCCACATCCCCCTACGGATAACATTGGTAATGTAAGACCATCATCACCACTGTATACCATGAATTCATCTCCAGGCATTAAGCGTTTGATTTCAGAAGCAATCATCAAGTTACCGCTTGCTTCTTTGACGGCACATACATGTGGATATTCATTATGTAATTGAACTAATGTAGTTGGGAAAATACCAGTCCCAACACGACTTGGTACATTATATACCATAATCGGTAATGTAGTAGCTTCTGCAATAGCTTTAAAATGTAAATATTGGCCTTGTTGGTTAGGTTTATTGTAATAAGGTACTACAACTAGCAAACCATCAATACCGTCGATGTTAGAGACTTCTTTTACAAAATTTACGGAAGATTTTGTATCATTAGTACCAACATTGGCAATAATTGTACCTTTATGGCCACATTCTTTAGCGATAGCCGTAAATAAAGCTAATTTATCCTCTTTAGACATAGTTGGATTTTCACCTGTTGTACCACATACAACAAGACCATCAGAACCATTATCTAATAAATGATTAGCAATAGTTACACAATTTTCAATATTAACGGATCCATCACTATTAAAGGATGTCACCATAGCTGTTAACACTCGACCAAAGGTTTTCATATCTGTCCTCCCCTGGAAAGATTAAAATGCTTGTTTTTCCACCAAGTACTCAGCAATTTGCAATGCATTAAGAGCTGCACCTTTACGAATTTGGTCCCCTACAATCCAGAAATTCATGCCTTTGTCATTGTACAAGTCTTTACGAATTCGACCGATTTCACAATCATTTTGATTAGATGTATATAATGGCATAGGATAAATTTGTTCTGCAGGATTATCTTTTAGTTGTAAACCTGGGAATTTTTCACAAGCCGCTTTGAAAGCTTCTACAGATACTGGTTCAGCTGTTTCTACTAATACAGACTCAGAGTGAGAGCGATATACAGGAACACGAACTGTAGTAGGAACTACTTGAATAGTTTCGTCATGAAGAATTTTTTGAGTTTCATAAACCATCTTCATTTCTTCTTTTGTATAATCGTTGTCTAAGAACACGTCGATTTGTGGTAATAAGTTAAATGCTACAGGATAATGTTTAGGTGCAGAACCTGTAGGCAATAAGTTTGCTGTCATTTCTTCGCCAGCAGTAAATTGTCTTACTTGGTTCTCAAGCTCTTCAATACCTTCTTTACCTGCGCCAGATACAGCTTGGTATGTGCTTACAATAACGCGTTTAATAGGAGAAATATCATGAAGCGGTTTTAAGCCAAGGCTCATAATAATTGTAGAGCAGTTAGGATTTGCAATGATACCTTTATGTTTCAAAATATCTTCTGGATTAACTTCTGGTACTACGAGTGGAACCTCAGGATCCATACGGAATGCACTAGAGTTATCGATAACAATAGCACCGCGTTTCGCCGCTTCTGGTGCCAAAGTTTTAGATATGGAACCACCAGCGAATAATGCAATATCTACATCATCAAAAGATTCTGGTTTTGCTTCTTCTACAACATATGTTTTACCATTTACAGTCAGTTCAGTACCAGCAGAACGAGCAGAAGCCAATAATTTTAGGTTTTCGTAAGGGAAGTTACGTTCTTCAATAAGTGTAATGAATTCAGCACCTACTGCACCAGTAGCACCTAGAATTGCAACATTAGGTTTTTTCATTGATAAATCTCCTTGCTCAAAATTATAAATAATGTTCTAAACCGTAAGTTAAACCTGTTTTAGAACTAATTTTTTTACATGCTAATACTACGCCTGGCATAAAAGATAAACGACTTAAGCTATCGTGACGGATAGTTAATGTTTCGTCATAACCGCCAAATAATACCTCTTGATGCGCTACATAACCTGGTAGACGTACACTATGAATAGTAACATCATCAACCTTGGCACCACGAGCACCTGGTAAGCTTTCACGAGTTAAATCTTCATCGGCAGTTACCTTAGCGGCTTGTTTAGCATCATTAATCAATTTTGCTGTTAGAATCGCTGTGCCAGAAGGGGCGTCATATTTGTGATTATGATGTAATTCTATAATTTCCACATTAGGGAAATATGGAGCTAATTCCGCAGATACTTTCATCATCATAACAGCACCTAGTGAGAAGTTTGGAGCCACTAGACAATTAGCATTATTAGCACGACCAATTGCATCGAGCTCATCTCGTTGCTCTGTAGTTAAACCAGTAGTACCAATAACAACATGAATCCCTGCAGATAACATTTTCTTAGCGTTTTCATAGATAACAGCTGGATTTGTAAAATCTACGATAACATCAGGTTTATTTGTATCGAGAACCTCATCGATGGAGGCATTCATCTTGATACCCACTTGTTCGATTCCTGCTACGGAGCCTACATCTTCACCTGCCTTAGTTGGGTCAATACCACCTACTAATGTTAATTCAGGATCGTTATGTACAGCTTTGACCACTTCACGACCCATTTTGCCGCCAGCGCCATTTACCATTACTCGAATCATATATACCTCCAAAAAAGCCAGTGGATGCATCCACTGGCTTTATAGATTATATAGCTATATATACTCTTACTAAAAGCTCAATGATAGCACTCCACCAATACAAGATTGATGACAGTTGTCTATCTATTAAATAGACAACCAGAACGATGAGTTGCAATCATCGAACTTCGGCAAGCATCCCTTTTATCATGGATCAATGCATGCCTACTCCTCATGATTACTCTTAATACTCGCACCTCTATCAACATATTCATTTAATACTATTAGTATATGTAATTATGCGATTTTAGTCAATTAAAATGGTCAATAAGTTCTTTAGCTGCAGCTAAAGCTGTAGTGGACATTCCTCGACCAGACATCATAGAAGCTATCTGAGTAACTCGTTCCTCCTCATTTAGTACTGCTAAGGTAGAGATTGTGCGGTCATCTTGCTCTATTTTAGAGAGATGATAATGTTGTTTTGCAATACTAGCTGTTTGAGGTAAATGAGTTATACAAAATACTTGATTAGTTTTAGATAGATTCAGGATTTTTTCTGCTACCTTAAGTGCAATATCACCACTGATGCCAACATCGATTTCGTCAAATACCATGGTTTTGAAAGTATCACTACGGAATACTGATTTAAAGGCTAAGGCGATACGAGCTAACTCACCACCAGATGCTACTTTATGTAACGGAAGTAATTGTTCCCCTTTATTAGCAGAAAATAGCATTTCAATGGATTTAGCTCCTAACGAAGATAGTTCTTCCCCTTCTTCAATATGGAATTGAATATCACCCTTAGGCATTCCTAAATCAACTAATTCTTGATGTAAAGCTGTAGCAATCACTTTAGCATTTTTGAGTCGAACCTTGTGTAAAACTGTGAGTGCTTCTTCTGCTATCGTTTTCGCTTCTTCAAGACGAGCTTCTAATTCATCTTGAGCGAATACAAGTCCTTCTAGTTCTTCTAAACGTGCTTGAGCCTTTTCTTCATATGCTAAAATTTCTTCTACGGAATCACCATATTTTTTCTTTAACCCATAGATGGTAGTATCTCGATCTTGACAATATTTATAGCGTTCTTCATCATAGCTGATGGTGTCTCTGTAACGGTCTAAAGACTGTGCAGCTTCTTCTAGTTGGAAATACGCAGAGTCAACCATTTCAGATACTTCTTTTAATTCTGTATCGTATTTTACAAGGTCATTCACCTCAACCTTTATAGAATTAATCGTGTCTAATAAAGGCTGACGACCATTGTAAAAAGCATCATAGCAAGATCCCAGAACTTTATCAATATGTTCAAAACTATCTAGACGCTTAAGCTCTTCAGCAATAGAAATGTCTTCACCAATGCTTAAACCAGCATCTTCAATCTCATCGATTTGATATCGTAACATATCGAGCTCTCGAGCGCGCTCAGACATATTCTCTTGTAAGTTATCTACTTCTTGCTTAGCTTGTTTGTAGACTTTATAAGCCTCTCTATAAGCCTTATAAGCAGTTTTTCCGTCTTGATTAAAAGTATCTAAATATTCATGATGTGTATCAGCATCAAGTAATCGTTGGTTACTGTATTGGCCATGAATATCTGCTAAATATTGACCAATTTCTTTTAATGCTTTTAATGGTATCGGTTGATCATTAGCTAAGATCGATGATTTACCATTACGGTTAAAAGAGCGTGATAGAATTAATTGGCCTTCTTCAACCATTATATTTTTAGACTCTAATAATTCTTGAATACTTTGGTGATGAGCAATATCAAATATTCCGTCTATAACAAAACTATCTTTACCGTGACGAATAAACTCGCTGCTCGCGCGTTCTCCTAATAGGATACTAAAGGCATCCATAAGAATGGATTTCCCTGCCCCAGTTTCGCCGGTAAAGATAGTTATGCCATCATTAAATGAAATATTCATTTGCTCAATCAACGCAAAGTTGCGAATGCTCATTTGCGTTAACATATGATTAGTCCTTCATTAAATCTTGGATTTTCGCTAAAATCGCTGGAACTTCAGCTTCAGATTTTGCAATTAACAAAATAGTATCATCCCCTGCTAAGGTACCGATAATTTCAGTCCATTTTGCATGGTCGATAGAAAATGCTACAGATTGAGCAGAGCCAGGAATTGTATGTAATACAACTTGGTTTAGACTGTGATCAACCTTAATTAAAGAATCTTGGAATAATCTGTTAATGCGACTACGAGATAAAACTACGTTTTCCTCAGGTGATAACGCATAACGATAATGTCCATCGCCTGTAGGAATTTTGATTAACATTAATTCCTTAATGTCACGGGAAACTGTAGCCTGTGTTACTTCAATACCTTCTTCTAATAAGGCCGCTGCTAGTTCCTCTTGTGTTTCAATCGCCTTGGACTGCACGATCTCTTTAATTTTGTTATAGCGATAGCGTTTCATTGTGAACTCCCTTTTTTAAAACTTGCACATAAAAGAGAATAATATCTTTCTGATAATATTATACCATATATTCATAATTAATATATGGTATAAATCGCATATATCATACTCGTTATGCATATTATACTAATATTTAAAATATTGTTAATTTTCTATATATTGATAACGTACAAACGCTTAGCCTATAAGGTTCATCTATTTATAGGGAATTAATAATTTAAAAGTTGAAAAATATACATGTATAAATAAAAGCCCCTATAAAGGGGCTTTTACATGTTTATTATGAGTTTTATTCATAATGAATAAAGATATATAGCTATTTATCTTTTTTGTAATATAAACAATTCTGGTGGGTTATTAATTTGATTCATTGGATGCCAATGACATACATTATACAATTTCTGTTCTAAATCTGATAAATATGATGTGAGGAACTGCATTTCTTCCATCCCTTCAGGCGTTCCAGGATAAGCAACAATTGTGATAACTCCCGACTTAGATAACTTTTGTAACCCCTTATCTATGGCATCTATAGTTTGATGCGGTTTAGTTATAACTTTATGATTACTACCAGGCAAATAACCTAAGTTAAAAATCATTAAATCGATAACCTCATCTTTTAATTGATGAGCTAAGGCTAGATCATGAGAGTCATGAATAAAGGTTAGACTTACATCAGGTGCAATATCATTAGTCTTTAGTAGTTCTTTACTACTATTGATGGCTTTCATTTGGATATCAATGCCAAATAAATGACATCCTTTTTGTGCACGTTTGGCTAAGTACAATAAATCATGGCCATTGCCACATGTAGCATCAACTACTACTTTGGCTTTTTTCATCGACCGATCCCAGATTAAATGTTGAAATTGAACAGCATTGTTAATGTTAATCACGAAACCACCCCACTTGAGATTTGGTTATAACAATTCGTCTCTACGCGACGCTAATTTTTTAAATAATGTACCAAAGAAACATTGATCTTTGAATCGTACAAATAAGCAGTAAACAGGATTGGAACTTATATGTAAGGTTTCTTTATTTGTAAAAGTATAGTCAAAAGTACCATCAATACAAATGTGTAATTGTGGTTCTCGCTCAGGCATTGTAATTTGAATCGTATCATGCTCCTCTAATACAAGAGATACACCTTGGATTAGATGTGGTGCTACTGGTGTAACTATGATAGATCTATTATCTGGTTTCATAATAGGTCCCCCAGCAGATAAATTATATCCCGTAGAACCTGTAGCAGAAGAAATGATTAAACCATCAGATGGATACATTTGAGTATGCTGATTATTAACAGACATATGAATTCGTGCCATTTTTGCCGGTTCTGCACGAGTGATAACAATTTCATTAATAATTGGTACTAACTCCTCTTCATTCCCATCATTACGGTCAATATAAGCATATAAGTGACCGCGCTTTTCTATTTTGTAGTCACCTTGAACTATACGTTTTATATGACTTTGCATTTGGTGAATTTCTATTTGATTTAAGAATCCTAGTTCACCTAAGTTAATACCGCACACTGGTACATTATACGGATAGATTTGTCGTGCTAAATGGATGATTGTACCATCTCCACCAAAACTAAAAGCAATATCTATTTGTTTAAAGATTTCTGGACGGCTTACAATATGAGTTTTTGGAATCTTAAGTACTCGTGCAGGTGCATCTGATTCGAGATCATCTGGCAAAAATACTTCAATACCTTCTTCTTTACAAATATGAGCAGCCATTTTTAGAACTGCCATAATGTTGCTTTTCCCCATATTCGGGAAGAATCCGATACGCATAGTAATCTCCTATAATGAATGAGCTTCAGTAACGACTGCATCAATTAATTCATCGTTAATAGTTAAAGCTCCTTCTTCGTACTTTTTAAAATAACCTAAGAACTCAATATTTCCTTCCATTCCTTTGATGGGTGAGAAGGTTAAACCATGGATATACAATCCACAGTCATAAGCAACTTGTAGTATTCGGTGTAAAACTTCTTTGTGAATGTTACTATCTCGTACTATACCACCCTTACCAACATTTTCTTTGCCCGCTTCAAATTGAGGTTTAATTAAGGCAACAAGTGATCCCGTATCTTTTAATAAGGTGGTAGCAACTGGTAGAACTTTGTCTAACGAAATAAAGGCTACATCAATAGAAATAAAATCTACAAGTTCACCTAATTGCTCTGGTGTAACAGTACGGATATTTTGTTTTTCCATGTTGATAACACGCGGATCTTGACGTAATTTCCAAGCTAATTGGTTGTATCCTACATCAATGGCAAACACTTTAGATGCGCCATTTTGTAATGCACAGTCAGTAAAACCGCCTGTACTAGCACCTATATCAACCATGACAGCGTCTTGTAAATCGATAGGATATATTTGGATAGCTTTTTCCAATTTAAGTCCACCACGACTTACATACGGCAAGGTATTGCCTTTTACAAGGATATTAGCATCAACAGGTACTTTTGTGCCTGCTTTATCAATGCGCGTAGTATCCATAAAGATAAGTCCCGCCATGATAGCGGCTTTTGCTTTTTCTCTGCTTTCAAAAAGTCCTCGATTGACAAGGAGTATATCTAACCGTTCTTTACTGCTCATAGTACACCATTATAAATATAATAAAACTGAATATAGGCTACGAGAATACCAAGAATTAAACCACCAAATACCTCCACAGGTGTATGTCCTAATAACTCTTTAAGCGCTTCTTTACGCGTTATTTGAACAGGAATATTTTTCTTCGTAAAATATTCCACAATTTGATTAAGTATTTGAGCTTGTTTTCCTGCCTGTAATCGAACACCGGATGCATCATACATAACAACTATAGAGAATACTAAGGACAAGATAAAGAGATCTGATACACCATTCTTAAGGTAAATAGCCGTAGTAGTAGCAATGACAAAGGATGTATGGGAACTAGGAAATCCACCAGAGCCTACTAGACGTTCTGGGCGAAATTTACCATGTCTTACCAGTTGCCATACAAATTTGATCGCTTGAGCAGTAAACCAGCCCCAAAATGCGGCTTGCGCTATGTAGTTATGTGCTATTTGTGGTAATATATCAATCATTCTTTGTACCTTTTAGAGGTAATACATATTAATTCGTACGTTTTAAAAGATAATCAATTAATGCTGCTAAGATAGATGTATCATAAGAAACGGAGTTTAATGCATCATGAGCTTGTTTTCCTACTGAAGAGGCTTGCTCTTTTGCGCCCTCTAAACCAAGTAAAGATACATAAGTAGATTTATGTTGGCGAACATCACTGCCAGGAGTTTTTCCTAATTCTTCAATAGTACCTGTTACATCTAGAATATCATCAGTGATTTGGAATAACAATCCTAAACAATTAGCATATTCCATTAATGCTGTTTGTGTAACAGTATCTGCGTTGCCTAAAATAAGACCTAACTCTACAGAGGCATTAAATAAAGCGCCCGTTTTACCGCGATGTAGAACTTTTAACTCTTCTAATGGAATGTGTTTATCTTCACTAAGCATATCAAAGGCTTGACCGCCGACCATACCTTCTGGGCCTGCAGCAATTGCCACACATTGTATAGCATCGAGTTTATCTTGAGCAGAGGCCTTATTATTAGCAGTCATTAATTGAAAGGCGTACGTCAATAAACCATCGCCCGCTAAAATAGCTAAACCTTCACCATAAACTTTATGATTTGTTAAATTACCTCTACGATAATCATCATTATCCATGGCCGGTAAATCATCATGTACTAAGGAATACGTATGGATACACTCCATTGCACAAAGAAACTCTTTATAATCAGCAGGATCTTTATGAAGCATTTCTAATACAGCTTTAGATAAGATTGGTCGGATTCGTTTACCACCTTGCATTAAGCTGTAATTCATGGATTCATACAGAGGTTTAAATTCTTGATTTGGACTAGTTAATACCTCATCTAACCATTGTTCAATATTTTGTTTGCTAGCCGCTAAATATTCTTTGAACATAGAATCTCCTTATTCGCTGATGCGGACTTCTTCGATAATTTGTTGTACCTCAGCTTCAACGGAATCAAGCATTTCTGCACATTCCTTAACTAAGGTTAGCCCTTTTTTATATTGATTTAAGAGTTCAGAGATAGTCATATCACCATCGTCCAACTGCTTAACAATATCTTCTAAGGCTTTATATTTTTTCTCATAACTTTTTAGTGATGCGGCCATCTTTGTGTGCCTCCTTTACCGTGGCAGTAACATAACCATCTGCTAATGTAACTCGTATATCATCATTCGCTTGCAATTGAGATACCGAAGTTATAGGTTCATTATTATGCTCTACCTTGGCGAATCCCTTAACCATCATTTGTAATGGATTTAAAGACTCTAACTGTTGGGCTAATAATGCTAAACTATGCTTTTCAGTATTACATCTCTCTTTAGTAATATTTGTTAATGTTTGTGAAAGTTCTTGTAAATGTGATTTTTGCTTATGTAAAAACTGAAGTGCTGGTATACCAAGTCTGCGATTAAAGAGTAATGTCAAATCTGTTCGTTTTTGTTGTAGTGTATAACGTATATATTCGTGTAAATACTCTTCTTTTTCTGTTAACTGATCTTGCAATGTAGTAAGTGGCAAAACCGCCATCTCTGCAGCATGACTAGGCGTTGCTCCGCGAGCATCTGCCACATAATCACATAAGGTGTAATCAGTTTCATGGCCTACAGCGGAAATAACTGGCGTATTAGCCGTATAAATAGCTTCTACTACTGCTCTATCATTGAAGCACCACAAGTCCTCCATAGACCCGCCACCACGACCAACAATAATAAGATCTACATCAGGATCTGCATCGGCAGTAGCAATACCTTTGGCAATAATGGGGCCCGCAGTATTACCTTGTACAGGAACAGAGAATAATTTAAATTGAACTAATGGGTTACGTCGCTCGCTGACATGTAAAATATCATGTAATACGGCGCCAGATTGCGACGTGACTATTCCAATGCAGCTCGCCATATACGGTAAACTTTGTTTGTGTCCATCATCAAAGTATCCTAAAGCAGTTAATTCTCGTTTTAAAGCGTCAAATTCAAGCTGCAACGGGCTTTTAGAACCTATTTGCATATCAGAGGCAATTAGATTTAAACGGCCCATTTTATTGTAAAAATTAACAGATGCTTTTACAGTTACTAATAAACCATTTTGAATGGCATTAGCCAACCCTTTTTGCATAACAGTGCTAGACCACATAGTTACATCAATGGCAGACTCCTCATCTTTCAAAGAAAAATACATGTGTCCACTACTATGACGTTTAGCATTGATGATAGTACCGCTTACATAAACATTTTTTAGTAGATATTCCCGATCTAAGGTGCGCTTTATGAGATTGTTCAATTGTGTAATGGTTAATACATTCACGATGATCCTCTAGATTCTTGTAAATAAGCAGCGCCAAAAGCATTGCCTGTAGCATTATCAACAGAATATTGTGGCTGCGCCACATGCAATGTCATACGATTCCGTTTACAATAGGTTTCCATTCGCTTACGAAGTAAACTATTGCTCATCACACCACCTACAGCGATAAGTGTATGAACTGGTTTTTCTTTAATATGATAGGTAATCATTTTTTCTAAAGCATTTCCCATAGAAGTAAAAACAGCTCTAGCTAAATTTGATTTATCCATATCACTCATGGTTTCATTTATACGTCGCATAGCTGCACTGCAAGGACCGGCAAAACTAATCCATCCATCTTTCATAGATGATGGTAGTGGCTCATACTCTGTAGTTTGTAATGCTAATGACTCTAGATGTTTGCCTGCAGGGAATGGTAACCCCATAGCGACACCGATGCGATCAACATATTGACCGCCTTGCAAATCTTTAGAACCGCCAATGATATGAGATTCAAAAATTCCTTCACCTTGATAATGGCAATAGACTAACTCTGTAGTACCACCTGATAAATGTAAAGCCAAAAATGGCTCAGTTGGAATATGTTCTAAATCTCTCAGTGCTGCTAAAATATGATTTTCTTGATGCGCAAAGATATGTAAAGGCACATTTAACATATGACTCAAGGTTTCCCCTTGGCCTAAACCAACCATAAAGGCGGGCATATAAGAATTTTCCTCACGTCGTGGAAAGCCACTAACACCGATACCGCTAATTGGTACTTGAGGTAACTCTAACATTAGCTTAGGCAATGTCTTTGTATGCTGAAAGACCATATTTGATTGTTGTAGTCCTCGCTCACCAGGTTTAACCTCTAATAGTTTACGTGCCTCTCCTACTATGTGAAAGTCACTATCTATAATAGCACAACTAGTGGTATAGCAACTGGTATCAATGCCTAAGTAATATCGTTTCATTATCTACTCTTGTTATATGCATCTAAGATGGCATTAATTAATTTATAAGAAGCATCAGAGCCAAATTCTTTTGCTAGCTGAATGGCTTCATTAATGGCAATAGATGGTTCTAATGGTTCTACTTCGTTAGTCATTTCCCATACAGCAATACGTAAAATAGCGCGATCAACTTTATCTAAATTTGCTACTTTACGAGATTTACAGAATGGTTGTAAATCTGCATCTATTTTATCAGCTGTTGCTATTACACCTTGAATAATACTATTGGCATATGCTTTATCCATAGCTTTTTGAATATGACCTTCAGGAAATTGAACATCATTTTTATTACTATGAAATTCATTAGCATATAACATTTGGAATGCGTATTGACGTGCTTCTCGTCGATTTCGCTTAGTTACCATGTAAAACTGGCTCCTTTTCTTTTACAATACCTTCAATATGCACATCAACCTTTACATGATCTAGGTCAAGCATATTTTTTAAGGTTTGTTTGATTTCTGATTGTAATTGTTTAGATAATTCAATGAGATTATATCCGTACAATGCTTTAATATAAATGTTTATTTCAATAAAACCTTTACGATGTTTTACGTTAATACCCGGTAAGCTGCGTTGTCCAAAAGCATGAGTAATACCTTCTACTAACTCATCGTAAAAGCGTGGGCTTAAAGAATGAATACCAGGAATAGTACTCAAAGTTTTCGTTGCCACATCAATGATGACAGAATCAGCAATATCAATAGTATCCGTATCTAAGCCATAATTTAATTGATTGTCTGAACTCATATAGACACCTCCTATGGTAGTTGTGGCGTAACTAAATCATCAAAAATGATATCTTGTACAACTACATCAATAGTTTGAACCTCAATTTCTGTGTAAGATACTAAGGCTGTATTAATTCGTTCTTGTAGTCGTAAAACCACGTCAGGAATACGGTATCCATATTGAATGCAGACATAGAGTGTAACTGAAATAGCCCCTTCATCGTTAAAGGAAATCTTTACACCTTCATGATCAGACTTAAGTCTAAAAAAGGTATTAACTCCATCGTTAAAGGTGGAGCTCATGTGATGTATACCCTTTGTTTCAAGTGCTGCCATTGTAGCAATTGTTGCATATACATCTTCATTAATCTTAATTTTACCCGACTCTAGTTCAGTATTTTTTTTCGTCATACTGGCCTCTTTCAAAAAAAGCACTTGTCCCTATATATAATTACATAGACGACAAGTGCTTACAGTGCAAATGTTACGATATATGGGAATAAGATTCCATGAAAAGATCTAGTCCCAATACATATCAATGAGTATTAGGCACGTTCGATGTATTGACCTGTACGAGTATCAATACGAAGTACATCGTCAACTTCAATGAAGAGAGGTACTTTTACAGTGTAGCCTGTTTCTAATACAGCTGGTTTGTTGCCACCAGTTGCAGTATCGCCACGAATACCAGGATCTGTTTCAACTACGCGAAGCTCTACAGCTACAGGCAAGTCAAGACCGATTACGATACCTTGGAAGAACATAATGGATACTTCCATATTTTCAAGAAGGAAGTTTTTAGCTTCGCCTAATTGTTCAAGGGTAAGTTCAACTTGATCATAAGTTTCGTTATCCATGAATGTATAAGCGCCATCAGACTCATATAAGTATTGCATACGACGACGATCAACATGTGCTTTAGGCACTTTTTCACCTGCATTGAATGTACGCTCTACTACAGAACCAGTTTGCAAGTTTTTCATTTTAGTACGTACGAATGCAGCACCTTTACCTGGTTTAACGTGTTGGAAATCTACTACTTGCCATACATTACCGTCGATTTCAACGGTTACACCTGGGCGAAAATCATTACTGGAAATCATCTAACTCTTCTCCTTCTAAATACTTATTTCAATTAACTCTTTTGGACTATGTGTCAACACCTCATAGCCGTCAGATTTGACGATGACACTATCCTCTATTCTCAATCCGATAGTACCGGTAATATAAATACCTGGTTCCACCGTGATGATCATATTTTCTGTAAATACCGTATCGGATTTAGTATTGGCTACTGGTTCTTCATGAATTTCAAGGCCTAATCCATGACCAGTACCGTGATTAAATTCCTTGGTATATCCATGCTCTTTAATATAATCACGACAAACTGCATCTAGTTCTTTACCAGTAATACCCGCTCGAACAGCTGCAACGCCGCGTTTTTGTGCTTCTAAAACTATACTATACAATTTCTTTTGTAAGTCAGAGGCAGGGCCCATTACAATGGTTCTTGTCATATCAGAATGATAACCTTTATAAACAGAACCGAAATCTATAGTTACAAAATCACCTGCTTCAATAACCTTATCACTAGCTACACCATGAGGCATGCTAGAACGACTACCTGAAGCAATAATAGTGGCAAAGGAAGGCTCCTCAGAACCACGTTTTAACATTTCTGTTTCTAAAATGATACGGACTTCGTTTTCCGTCATTCCCACTTTAAGTTGTGGTAACAATGCAGCAAAAGATTCATCACCAATATTGGCAGCGATGCGTAATAACTCTAATTCATCTTCTCGCTTTACTGCTCGAAGTTTGGCAAAATTAACAGATGTAAAGTCAAAGTTTTCATCTAATGTATCACATAAAGATTCATAAGTATCTACAGGCATTTGTTTGCCCTCTATAGCGAATAAACCTTCGTGAATATGATGTTCATTGAATATATCTACAAGTGTATCCATAACAGTTGTTTCATATTGAATAACCGTATACCCTTCACATTGTTTTGTAGCTTGTTCAGTATATCTGAAGTCGGTAATCATAAAAGCTTTATCTTCTGTAATAATTGCAAAGCCTGTAGTACCAGTAAAACCAGAAAAATAATGTAAATTTATAGGGCTTAACAAAATAACGCCTGTTAATTCTTGCTCTTTAATATACTGTTGTAGCAGATTTAATCCATTCATAATCGTGCTCCTAGTCTATAAATTACAATTAATCTTACCATAAAATGCCTATATTGAATAGAATTTTATGCTATTTTTTAAAGCCCTCTACGTCATCAATAGTCAAGTCCATTACAGAGCCGACTTCTTCAATACCATTTAAATCTATATGGCCTATAGTAAGACGCTTTAAATACGATACGGTACCACCAGCAGCACCTATCATGCGTTTTACCTGATGATATTTGCCTTCTTCAATAGTAATGGTGGCCGATTGATCTGATAATAATTCAATTAAAGCCGGTTTACATTGAGTTCCATCACCTAATACAATACCCTCTTTAATGCGCTGGATGCCCTCCTCAGAGAGTTCTCCTTCAAATTCTACGTAGTAAACTTTAGGTACATGCTTATGACCGTTGATGATTGAGTGTCCCCATATTCCATCATTCGTAAGCAGTAAAAGGCCTTCTGTATCTTTATCTAATCGCCCAACGGGAACTACGCCCATTTTTAAATACTCAGGCGGCAATAAATCCATAACGACGGGATGAGTAGAATCTTCTACAGCCGTAACATAGCCCTTAGGTTTGTGAAATTTAACGTAATATAGTTGAGTGGTATTAACAGTTTGACCGTCTACGGCTACTGCATCAATGTCGATATCGATATGAATATCTTTTTTTGTAGTAATCTCACCGTTAATAGTAACTCTTCTATCCTTTATAATTTGATGAACTTCTTTCCGACTACCAAATGCTTTATTAGCTAATAATTTATCGAGTCGCATTATTCATGTCCTTGTAATACATCTACATGAGCAGTATCATTAAGCAAATTCAAAACATTATGATCAAATTCGCCCATTCCATTGTAGAAAATACGATTAATAGCCGTGTTGCCTTGACTAAAGTTCCAACAATGACTAATAGAGATATCTAATAATTTACATAGTAATGTTCGTATTGTACCACCATGACAAGCAATGAGAAGCGTTTCTTCCTCATCATTAGCATTAATAAATTCCTCTAGGCCTGCCCACGCACGGTCTTGCAAATCTTTAAAGCTTTCACCATTAGGCACCTTAACTAGATGAGGCCTCAAATACATTTCATCGATTAAACCAGGCCAACGAGCTTCAATATCGGAGAATAGCATGGCCTCCCAATCACCAAAATTTAATTCTCGTAAACGTTCATCTACAGTAATCGGTGTTGTACGATCACCACGAATAGCTTCGGCAGTAACTAAAGCACGACTTAAATCACTAGATAATATACGATCAAACTTTACATCTTTAAGGGCTTGACCACATGCTTTTGCTTGGTTTAAACCATTTTCATTGAGTGGAACATCGGTAATACCTTGGTATTTCCCCATTTTATTCCAATCTGTTTCACCGTGGCGCACAATATATAATGTCTTCATGATCTACCTATACTTTCAAAATTTCTGTTAGTGTATCAACTAATCTAACATTATTATCATGGTCTTTAATAGCAATGCGAACCCATTGATTACTTAAGCCCATATAGGAATCACAATTGCGAACAATTATGTTATGATTCTTTAGAGCTTCATTAATTGTATCTGCCGTCACCCCATCTTGTTCGATATGGAACAAGATAAAGTTAGCTGAAGGCGGATAAACAGTAATACCTGCTATAGCATCTAATGCGTTATACATGTAGTGTTGTTCTTCGCACAATACTTGTTTGGTACGCTTTACATACTCTACATCGTTTAAAGCAGATTCTGTATATGCTTGGGCCAATGTATTAACAGACCATGTAGGAATAAATTTATTTAATTGGTCAATGATTTGAGGATTGCTGAAGGCAGCTCCAATTCGTAGACCTGGAACAGCATAAAATTTTGTAAAGGAATGAACGACGATGATATTATCGAATTCATTTATTAAGGAACGCATAGAGTATTCATTATCTTGTAATGTATCATTTCCCACAAAGTCGATAAAGGACTCATCAATAACAAGTAAGCTATTAGCATCTTTAAGCATACTTGCAACAGTGCGGATATGATTTTTATCAAGTAATGTACCATCCGGATTATTTGGATTTCCTAAAAATACGATGATACGACCATCTTGCCCTTTTAGTTCAGCGGCAAAGGTTTCGAGCGCTAAATAAGGAACCTCAAAATAAGGTTTTCCATTGTCATCCTCCCGTGGTCGATAATAAATATCGCGTACAGAAATTCGACTAGCCTCTAATGCTTCTTTATATTCGGAGAAGCCTGGCGCTGGTACAAAAGCACCTGTATACCCAGGTAAACGGCATATTGCATATAATAGCTCTGCCGCCCCATTACCAACTACAATTTGATGTTTATTCATACCATAGGTATCTGCAATAGCATTTAACACATCATCATTGGTAGCATCTGGATAATGTGAAATATAACGTAATTGAGCCTCTAATGAAGACAATCCTCGTTGACTAGGACCTAGTGGATTGATATTAGCACTAAAATCAATAACCTCGTACGGTTCAATTCGTTGTTCATGGGCAAATTGAAATATATTGCCCCCATGTATGTTAGACATTCTATTCTCTTTCTATAAAATACGTTACCGTTTAATATAAGTTAATCCTTCATTTGTAGTTTCTACTATATCTACGTAAGATAATTGTGGCAACTTACGTATAATTTCATTTTTACAATCATCAATTCGTCCATAATCAACAGGAAATAATAATCCCATTATGGTACCGCTATGAGCGATGATTGTACCAACACTGTTATAGTAATTACCTATATCGTGAAAGTCATATAAATTCGGTTTATACAAGATCCTTTGATTACCAAAGGCACTTAATGTAGCCGCTTGACCTATGAGATTAATATCATGAGTAATAAGACCATGTTTAAATAACTCTAGAGACTCTCGTATAATCGATTCCTTTTCTAATATTTTATTTTGTAAATCCGCTTGTTTATTAAAGCTTACAGTATCAATACTGCCCCCTTCATCAAATACGAGTATTTTTAAAGGCGGGCACATACCTAGTGGTTGAGATATGGTTCCTTTAATATAATCAAACTGCGTAACACCTTGATAAAAAGAAGCATCTGTAGGCTCAACAGACAAACAGATTTGTTCTAGCTCTTTAAATGATAATTTGTAATCCATTGCTAAAGCGGTAGCCATAGCTGTTACAGAAATATCAGCTGAACTAGATGCCATGCCCTTCCCCTGTATAATATCAGAACGCACATATACAGGAGGACATATACTAGAATTTTTTTTAGAATTTACTAATTGTTTGACTAGCTTTCTAGCTTGAGCTGACTTAGGTTGCAGCGCACAATAAGTTTGTGAAAAGGGATGCACCACATTACTTAATGCGTAGGAGTATCGATTGATCGGACATGTGACTAAAAATGATTGTCCATCAATAGAACCTTGTAGAAATTCCCCACATGTTCCTGGGGCTCTTACATAATAGGTCACATTAAACTCCTTTCACATTAAACTAAATGAAGTATTAAATCACTCATACTGGTAAATAAATAGATAAAAATATGAGCCAATTAGAACATAGTTGGATTTGCCACAACTGTAGCAGATAATATGGATAGAATAATAAGGTATACTAAAATCAATAATACTTCGGTTACCTCTACAACAAATCCATATGTATCACCAGTAGTGCCACCTAATTCTTTTACAATATAACGGTTTAAGAAACGGTTTATAATATAAGTAATTATCATACTAATACTATTGATTTGGAAAACTCCTATTGTCGCATATACTAATACGCCTAAACCTACAACATACCCTACATCAGGAACCGCAAAAATTGCAAAAGCACCGTATAACAAGGTGTATAATAAAATGCCAATTAATAGTAATACAATAGGCATAAAGAATGTAGAAATGGTATTGTAGGATATAACATGTTTAGGTGCTAAATTAGCAAATGCTGCCCCCATTCCTTGCTCTCTAGCGTAAGGATAGGAACGAATGCTAAATACCATAGACCAACGACTCATTAAAGGCATCATAATAAGTGCCATAGGAATAAATTCAGCGGTAGGAATTGCAGCTAATAATTGCCATTTTAAAAGAGTGACAAATACGAAGGCAACAACCCCAAAAGAACCTACGCGGCTATCTTTCATGATTTCTAGTTTTCGTTCTCTTTCACGACCAGAAAACAAACCATCACTAGTATCCATCAGCCCATCCGCATGAAGACCACCGGTCAGTAAAAACTCTGCCACAACGATGATCAACATCAACGGCATGATAGGAATAAATGGAGATAATACGCCATAGAGTAATGCTAAAATGAGGCCAATAATAAGGCCTACATAAGGAAAGGCTATAACAGATTTACCAAAGTCTTCTACGGTCCACTCTGTTTGGTTTACAAGTTTTAAACGTGTTAAAAATTGTAATGCTATAAAAAAAGGTGTCATTATACATTCATCCCATAGGTAATAACTGTACTAATGATAACCATTAGTATAGTCGTAACATACATCATATAAATTGTTCGCGTAATATGATTACGATTTAGTTTTTCAATAGGATCTCCCATATATTCACGGAAGGTCATTTTTTTGAAATACTGATTGTAACCACCTAAACGGATATGTAAAGCTCCTGCAACCGGTGCTTCAGCATAGCCTCCATTTGGACTAGGATGTTTTTTTGCATCACGCAAGCCAATTTGTACTGCTTTTTTAGCATCAAAGCGTAAAATGAACGCAGAAATAACAAATAATATAAAGGTAATGCGTGCAGGAAGCCAGTTTAATGCATCGTCAAAGCGAGCTGCGACACGGCCAAAATATAAGTACTTTTGATTTTTATAGCCTAACATAGAGTCCATAGTATTGGCAGTTCTATATAGAATAGCCCCCATAGGACCACCTAAGATAAAGAAGAATAAAGGTGCAATAATACCATCCACAGTATTTTCAGCAATTGTTTCTACTGTAGCACGAGTAATTTCACTTTCATCTAAATCTTCTGTATCACGGCCTACAATCCAAGATAGTTTTTGACGAGCTTCTACAATATTATCTTGTTTGATAAGTTGGCTAATAGTAAAACCTGCTCCAGCTAATGATCTTGGAGAAATTGCAATGTACAGTATGATGACCTCTAGAGCATACGCCACCCACTCATTAACAACGGCACCAAGCCATAATATTAGAGATACTATAATATATACTGATACAAGTATTAAACCAACAGCAATACCACCGTACCATAATTTTTTTGTATCATTGTCAGTATCCTTATAAAGAACAGCTTCAAAAAAGGATATAATGCGACCAATTATGGCAACCGGATGGTACTTACTATTGGGATCACCAATAATTAAATCCAGCAAGAATGCTAAAACTGGAATACATACAAAGCTATACTTTGAAAACCAGTGCAAAATATCTAAATGTTCCATATATCTCCCCTACTAACCCAAGGTAGACATAATATAATCCATATCTAAATGTTCCTCCACAATGTCAGCTAAACGATCATATGCTGCATTTTTATGGTCAAAATAATGGAATACTACATCTAATGGTTCTAACCCCTTACGTTCACGCAATTGATTGATAATAAATCGTCTAAACTCATCATTATCAAATACACCATGAATATATGTGCCCATTACTTGATGATTGCCATCGATAAAACCATCGATAACATTAACAGCCTCTTCGCTACGGCTTGTAATAGTAAAGCAACGCGTTACTGTATCTACTAATGGTGTAGTGTCGCCCATATGGATTTCATAGCCTACTAAATTTTCACCTGTGAAAGTACCATTTAAGAATTTCAAATTAGACACATTAAATTGTACTTGGTGCGTCGTTTTTTGATCCTTCATAGTCGTTGAAGATTCTACAAGGCCAAGTCCTTCTATCTCCTCAATATCCCCTTCCATATGATGCGGATCATAAATGGTTTTACCCAACATTTGGTTGCCTCCACAAACACCAATAACTGGAGTTCCTTGAGCAGCCAATTTTTTAATTTCCTCAGCAAAACCTGTATCGCGTAAATACGTTAAATCTGCCAATGTATTTTTAGAACCTGGTAGAATAATTAAATCAGGTTTACCAATAACATCTCCAGGGCCTACAAATCGAACAGATACATCTGGCTCGTAATTAAGAGCATCAAAGTCTGTAAAATTAGAAATTTTAGGTGTTTGCATTACTACAACTTGAATTTCTTTAGAACCACTATTGCGTTTATTTTCTAATGCCACAGAATCTTCTTCATCAATATCAAGATTTTCAATAGCAGGAATAACACCTACCACTTTTTTACCTGTTTTTTCTTCAATGAAAGTAAGGGCTGGTTCTAATAATTTAATATCCCCACGGAATTTATTGATAACAATACCTTTAATGAGGTCACGTTCTTCTGGCTCTAGTAGTTCTAAGGTACCTACGATAGACGCAATGGCGCCACCACGATCGATGTCAGCAATTAAATATACAGGAGCTTGCGTTATTTTTGCAATGCGCATGTTAACAATATCATTAGCTTTAAGATTAACTTCTGCAGGGCTACCTGCACCTTCGATAACCATAACATCGAAATTAGAATCTAAGAAATCGATAGATTCTTTTACTTTATCAAGAGCAGTTAAAGAGTATTTTGTATGGTATTCTTTAGCACTATAGACGCCTACTGGTTTACCCATTAAAACAACTTGAGATGATTGATTCCCTGTTGGTTTTAATAAAACAGGATTCATTTGAACAATTGGATCAATACCAGCTGCTTCCGCTTGTGCTACTTGAGCACGACCAATTTCATCGCCCCATTTTGTAACGTATGAATTGAGGGCCATATTTTGCGCTTTGAAAGGAACCGTTTTAAAACCTTTTCTGTAAAAGATACGGCATAATGCAGTACAAAGAATACTTTTACCTACATTAGAACTTGTTCCTTGGAACATGATTTTCTTAGCCATTTATATGAACCTCCTGTGATTTTAATTCAATGGTAACACCGCTAATTGTTAAGTATAGTTTATCTGCAGCCGTTGCTACAGTACGATTTACTCGACCAGCAATGTCTCTAAAATATCTAGCAAGTTTATTGTCAGGCACAATGCCTAAACCAATTTCGTTAGTTACGAATATAACTGTTTTACCTTCACATGATTTTATAGAAGCTAACAATGTTTCTAATTCCGTAAGAACAGTAGCCTCTAATTGATTGGCATCTTGTTGTCCTTGTATAGAACCATGGGCCATCATGTGATTAGTAGTAAACATAGTTAAACAATCTATAAGAATTACATCAGCAGTTTGGCTAATATTTTGCCATTCTTTAGCTAAATGTAATGGTACTTCAAAATTATTCCATATCTCACCACGTCGCTCTTGATGTTTTTTAATACGATCAATCATTTCTTCATCAAAAGCTTGTCCTGTTGCTACATACGCCTTTCGACCTGCTGTAGCAAGTGCTAAACGTTCAGCAAATTCACTTTTTCCACTACGTGCTCCACCGGAACACAATATAATTTGGGATTTCATAATGCACCTATACAAGAATTTATAATTTCAGTATCATTATAAGTATAACAAAGGAGCGATACTATGGAAATTATGAATATGAAACTAAAAATGATGGCTACGTTATGGGATAATACATATCGTGTTGCCATTGATGATGGACAAGGAAAATATATTGGTACTGTACGAGTAGTAGTCAATGTGCCACTACCACCAGAAGCATTACCTGAAAATGCACCACAAGTAGAACCTCAACTATTAGTACTAGTAGAAGATTTTGATTTTGGTGCTGATAAAATTATAAACTTCGAAGCAACACTAGCCGATTTATTAAGAGAGAAATTTCGCTACGAAATTCCTCATATCTTCTTCTACTATCCAAGCCCTCAAGATGTGTTAAATCAAACGATTTCACAATAAGGTCTATAACGAGCAAAAAGCTATGTAAAATACATAGCTTTTTTTTATTTATTCAGCTCCAAGTTCCTCTTCTACACGACACATGATAAAGCATAGGTCGGATAGACGATTTAAGTATTTTAAATTAGATTCGTGAACACTTTCACCGGCATCTAATACACGCCATAAAGCACGTTCAGCGCGTCTAGTAATCGTTCTAGCTACGTGTAAATAAGAAGAAGATTGTTTTTCACCTGGAATAACAAAACTAGATAATGGTTCTAGCTTTTCATCGAAGCGATCGATGACTTTTTCTAAATGTTTTACATGTTGCTCAGTAATTACGGGAGCCGTATTTAGACTAGCAATATCGGCCATTAATGTCCATAAATTGCGCTCAATATCATATAATTCTGCTGCAACACGAGGATTTTCAGCATAGGAGCGAGCCAAGCCTAAGAAAGCTTGTAATTCATCGATTGTACCATAAGCTTCTACGCGTAAAGATGACTTCTGTACACGTTCACCTGTGTATAAACCAGTTGTACCAGCATCACCTGTTTTTGTATAAACACTACTTGCCATATTATTACCTCCTATAGATATACATGGATGTAGAAATAAAAGCTAAATGATCTCAACCTAGAGATTATTTGTATTCTGGGAACCAAAGGCTAACTTCACGAGCAGCAGCCTCTGGAGAATCAGAAGCATGTACTACGTTAGCGTCCATTGTTAAGGCATAGTCACCACGAATACTACCAGGGGCAGCATCTACAGGATTTGTTGCCCCGTTTAAAGCACGTACGGATACAATTGCATTCTCACCAGCTAAAACAAAAGCGAGAACTGGACCAGATGTAATAAATTCAACTAATTCACCAAAGAACGGTTTTTCTTTGTGCTCAGCATAGTGCTCTTCAGCGAGTTCACGAGGTACCTGTAATAATTTTAGCGCTTTAATAACAAGACCTTTACGTTCATAGCGACTAAGAATTTCACCACTTAATTGACGCTTAACAGCATCTGGTTTAATTAAAACTAAAGTTTCTTGCATGATATCCTCCTGTAGATATTAATTAGAATTTTGCCTTTTCTTTATATTTAGGATTCATGGCTTGTTTTTTTAGCTTTTCAATACGTTCTTCTGTACGAGGATGTGTACTAAAAAGATTACTCAAGCTTTCACCAATACCCATCATAGGGTTAATAATAAACATATGGGCTGTTGCATTACTTGCATTCGGCAATGCACCATGTTTAGAATAGTAATCGATCTTAGCAAGAGCAGAAGCCAAGGCTAGTGGATTACGACACATGTCTCCACCACCTTCATCAGCTAAGAATTCTCTGGCACGAGAAATGCTCATCTGAATAAGACCTGCTGCGATAGGAGCAATAATTATGGCACCTATTAATGCTAAAGGATTAGAACCTTCTCGATCATCGGAGCGACCAAAGATTGCAGAAAATTGAAGTACGTGAGCAATCATAGAAATAGCCCCCGCCATCATCGCAGCAATGGTACTAATTAAAGTATCGCGATTCTTAACATGTGTTAATTCGTGTCCTAATACACCTTCTAATTCATCATCAGTTAATAACCGTTGGATACCTTCAGTAACTGCAACTGCAGCATTACTTGGATTTCTACCTGTAGCAAATGCATTAGGCACTTCACTAGGAATGATATATACCTTTGGCATTGGTAAATTACCATTTTTAGCCAATTTTTCTACCATTCCATATAGTTTCGGATTAGATTGTGCAGTAACTTGTTGAGCATTATATTGAGCTAATACGATTTTATCGCTAAACCAATAGGACATAAAATTCATGCCCATAGATACAACGAACATAGCCATCATGCCTGTTCTACCGCCGATCATATCACCTAAGACCACTAAAATGGCCGTTAGAGTCGCTAATAAAAGCGTTGTTTTCATACTGTTCATAGTTTCCTCCAATTATAGTTATGGACTGTGCCTAACACTATAATTATATCATAAACTATATAATGGACGCTCCTGTTGTATCTGCTTCTAAGCAATAGGTTTTATTATCAATACCATTAGCAGTAAATACGGCCCCCATCGCATCGGCGACATCTTGTACATGTGCTTTATCTACATAAGCAATTAGTGTAGAACCAGAACCACTAATAGTGGCACCATAAGCACCAGCAGTTTTTGCAGCCTCAAATACTTTATCACAATGTGGAATCAAGGTCTTACGGTAAGGTACATGTAAATTATCATCTAATGCGACAGATAAATTACTTAATTGATGCGTAATAAGGCTTGTAACAAATAAAGACGCATGACTTACGTTTTGTGCGGCCTCTTTAAATGGCACATGATTAGGTAAAACAGAACGAGCATATTCAGTAGATACCATGACTTCAGGTACTACAACAGCAAAATGTAACTCAGAGGGTACAGAAATAACTGTGTTAAGTACTTTAGTTTTTAACCCAGTTGCACAGCATAGATTGCCATAAATAGCAGGTGCTACATTATCTGGATGACCTTCCATGCGATTTGCAATAACAAGTAACTCTTCCTTTGAAAGAGGATGTTTTACTAACGCATTCGCAAGTAAAAGTCCCCCTACAATAGCCGTACTACTACTACCTAAACCACGAGATGGTGGAATTAAGGTTTCAGACGTAATATGACCGTATTGAATTGGTTCTTGAACTGTAGCAAAAACTTGATCCATTGCAAAACCAATAAGGTTCTTTTTTGGATTTTCGGCGCGTAAAATATCTGCACCGAAGCCCTCAAAAGTATATGTATATTCTGTAGCATTAACATCGGGTGTAAAGCTAAAAATATTATAAAGGTTTAAGGCTAAACCTAAGCAATCAAAACCAGGACCACAGTTAGCACTAGTGGCAGGTACTTGTACGCGAACAGTGTTCATAGTTTAAGCTTCCATAATACGAATTACACTATTAACAGACTTAACAGAACGTAAGCTATTAAAGGAATCGATAAGATTTGAAATATAAGAACTAGGACATTTAGATGTTACAATAGCCAGTACTGCAGTTTCTGGATCCATATTACGTTGAACGATAGATAGAACAGAAATCTTTTGTTCTGCTAATTTTGCAGAAATTTTTGCTAATACACCTGTTTTATTATCCACAGCTAAACGTAAATAGTAGCTAGATTGAATTTTACCTGGAGAGTAAATATCTTTTTGATCGTAATAGAATGGTTTCAAACGACCTGTTTCATTATAAGAAACATTTTTAGCTACTTCCATAATGTCAGATACTACTGAGCTACCTGTTGGTAAGCTACCTGCACCACGACCATAAAGCATTACATCGTCAATACCATTACCTTTAACATAAATAGCGTTATAGGAGCCACGAACAGATGCCAATGGATGTGTGGTAGGAATAAATGCAGGATACACATTTAGGGACAAACCTTGAGAAGTTTCTTTAGCAATACCTAATAATTTGATATTGTAACCAAACTCTTTACCGAATTTAATATCCTCTGTATCAATACTTGTAATACCTTCTACCGTTACATCTTCAAAGAAAATACGACGGTTAAAGCTAATAGATGCAAGAATAGCTAACTTACGAGCTGCATCAAGACCTTCTACGTCGGCAGTAGGATCAGCTTCAGCATAACCTAAATCTTGTGCTTCTTTTAAAACATCTTGATAACTTAAACCTTCTTCAGACATTTTAGTCAAAATAAAGTTTGTCGTACCATTCATAATACCGATAAGTTCAGTAATGCGGTTACCTGCTAAAGACTCATACAATGTACGAATAATAGGAATACCGCCCAATACAGAAGCTTCAAAACGTAAATCTACTCCATTCTTACTAGCTAACTCTAATAAATATGGACCAGATTCAGCCAATAAATCTTTATTAGCTGTCACAACATTTTTCTTTGCTTTTAGAGCACCCTCAACACATTCTTTAGCAAAGGTTGTACCGCCCATTAGCTCAACAACCATTTGAATATTTTCATCTTGTAATACATCATCAATATTTGTTACATAGTGAGCTGTTTTAGGCAAAGTAATATGGCTATATTTTTCTGGATTACGCACATAGATTTTAGAAATTTCAACATTTACTCCTGTACGATTTTTAATAAGTTCAGCATTATCTTGCAATAAATTGAACGTGCCTTGTGCAACAGTACCGAAACCTAATAAAGCAATTTTTATAGTGGTCATAATAGTCCTACTCTCTTAACTAGCCTATGCTTGGCCTAAAATCTCTACTTTAATAATGCCCTTCATGGAGCGGATATCCAATAATAAGTCTTCTAATGAGCCTTGTAAGTCCTTTGTTTCAAAAGAAATACTACTATTTGCAATACCTTGTAAGGGAATATCTTGATTGATTGTTAAAATACTGCCATTACGCTCAGCAATAGCTTTCAAAACACTGGACAACATGCCCGATTCATTAGACATGGAAACATAAATACTAACTATTTTCCCTTGAGCAATTTCAAAGAATGGAAATACATAGTCTTTGTATTTGTAATACGCAGAACGGCTTAAATCCATTTTTTCAACAGCTTCATTGATTGTTTTAACTTCACCTAATTTAAGAATTTCTTTTACTTTGATCGTCTTTTTAATCGCTTCTGGTAAAATATCTTCTTGCACCAGATAAAACTTATCTTTTTTTGGTTTAGACATAGAGTACACTCCCTTATTGTTCTCTTGAAGTTTCTTGGGCTACAAATTGGCGCCCATATAATGTTAATACTGCATACATACCGATAAAAAATGGCAAATATTCAGCCACAACACGCCATGCTACAGCAACAATACCAACTGTTCCATTTGGTACAAAGGCACTAAACAATACTACAAATAGTCCTTCTGCAATCCCTGTTCCCCCTGGAGTTGGTGCAAAATATAAAATAAGATTTAATAGAATCATGCGATCTAAAATATCGATGATAGGAATATCTGGTGTAAAAGCGTACATTAATGCTGGTGCAATACAATACAAGCATAATAAACTTAAACCAGATTCAAAAAATACTATGACAGATTGAATTGGCTCTTTATAGAGTAAACCAAGACCTTGATTTAACGTTTCTAACTTAGAAAGCCAATCCTTCGTTTTATGAGCTTTAAAGCGCTGTGCTAAATTATAGACAAACTGTCTCATATATTTAGTCTGTAAGATATATGTTCCTAGTAGAGTTGCTATAACGGCAAGCACCGCAAATAACAACAACATATCTCGTGAAATATAGGGAATCTCAATAGCATCACGTAAAAATACTAAAGGCAACATAATGACTAAAAACATAATGGAAAATACGGTTCGTATTAATACGATTGGCGTACCTTTAGATATGGGTACACCATAACTTTTTAGTACTAGTACTTGTGCTACGGCACCCCCACTAGCACCAGGTGTTAACATGGCCATAAAATAGTTACTAAAGATAACACGCAGTACCGCTTGGATAGATAGTTTGTAGCCACCAATTTTTACAAGACGTTGCAAGCGGAGTCCATCAAAATACATACCAGCCGCTAGTGCTACGATTGCCAACAATAAAGATACACTATTAAAAGACGATATAGTTTTTAATGATTCTAAATCGATGGTATAGTAAATAATTCCTATAGATACGGCTAATAACAAGAGAAACATAAAAATGCCTCTCTTCATCATTTTGCTCATATCAAGTCTCCATAATTAATTAGCTCTATACCATGTTGTCTTATATACAATCGGGTATGACTAGAACATAGTGCATGCAACTCATCTTCCCAGTGATATCCCCAATTATAACGCTTACCTAGAATTGTATTATTAATACCAGGATGAACCATCAATTCATGGGTACCAGAATTATTATTTACCTTTTTCAAAATACCCATTAATGATTTTTGATCTATATTTCCGCCATTCACCATTCCCCAGAAGTATTGGGTGGTCAACATATTGTTATTGCGTACTATTGGCCTTGCATTAGCAGCAACAGTTGATAAACCAACTTTACCTAAAAAACGAGTTGGAGAATATATGTAGTTCATAAAGCTTGTAGGTTCATCAGGTACTCTAATAGCATTTATACCAAAGGATTTTGCCTGTTCAATCACAATAGGTAAAACCGTAGGTAACACGTGCATATGTTGATGACCGTCAATATGAGTAACCTTTAATCCAGTGTCTGAAATTTGTGTAATCTGTTCATTAATCTCTTTACGTAATTCACTATAATTGATTTTGCCAGAGTAAATGCGTTTTATAAAATCAACATAACTTTCTGGAAAAACACCTTCTGCTGTTACGAGTGAAGGAACTTCAGCTGGATCACATACTGGTTTTAGTCCACCAACTAAAGCAATATGAATACCAATGCCCAACTTAGGGTTTTCTTTTGCCATGCTTACGGCTTCTGTAAAAGCATCTCCTCCTGCTAATAAAGAGGTACTAGTAATAATACCTGTACGATGACCATCAAGAATACCAGCATTAACCGCACTATGAAGGCCAAAATCGTCTGCATTTACTATTAATTTGGACATAGTTATCTTCCTTTTCATTAAAAAAAGGGAGAACTTTGTTCTCCCACAAAGGATATATGTTATTGTACCAAATACACAACTAATAAATCAATACAAAAGCCCTCTACTTGTATACTAGTAGAGGACTTTTTATAATGTTATAAATTTTTATAATACTTAAATTGCAATATGAAATTGAACACTCTGTAAATCCATAACTTTATTAACTTCTTCAATGAAGACTTCTTGAGGCGTTTTGTAATTCAACAGCTTTCGGGGTAAATTATTGCACCAATGTAACGCCCGCTGAATCGTTTCTTCTGACACAGCCTTTATGGGCGTTCCTTTTGGGATAAAGCGGCGTAATAGTCCGTTATGTCGTTCA